>NZ_JBPXMD010000006.1:0-349937 GCF_051918855.1 Streptosporangium sp. H16 | reverse complement strand
CACCTGGTGGTGGTCGACGTGGACGAGGAGAACTCCGGCGAGATGTGTCCCGCGATCCTCAAGACAGCCACGATCACTGTCACGCTCGCGCGACCGCTCGGCGACCGCCTCGTGCTCGACTCCGGCACGGGGCTGCCAGCAGTGCGGGGAGTGAAAAGGCGCTGACGGTCCGGGCTTCCCGTCAGCGCCTGTCCAGGCGGCGTGCCACGCGCTTCGCCGCCCCTTCGGCCCATTCGTGTCCCAGCTCACCCAGGCAGTCTCCGAGCTCCGCCCAGGCTCGGTGCTCGTCCGGGCGCAGCGTCAGTGCCCGCACCAGCAGGTCCACCGCCTCGCCAGGGTCTCCGGACCGCCGGGCGGCCTGGGCGAGCATCCGGTACGCGGGGGCGCACCACGGATAGTCCTCAAGCAGACGCCGCAGCAGCGAAACGGCCTCGGGCGCCCGGCGCTGGTCCATGCCCGCCGCCGCCTCCAGAGCGCGGCCGACCTCCGCCGCCCGCTCCTCCGCACTCGGCTTGGTGTCGTCCTCCACGTCACCCTCGCCCCTTTCCCGCGGGGCGAACGGCGAGCGCAGAAAGGCGGGGTCGACCTCGTCCGCCAGGTAGGCGAACAGGTTTCCCGGCCGCACGCCCGGGGCCCGCCACCGCATGTCCAAAGGCGCGTCGAGCAACTCCGCCGGCACGAGCATCCGTTCGCGGCGGAACCGCCGCTCGGCAGCGGCCCGGTCGCCCGTCCGGTTCGCGATGGCCTCGATCACCTGAATCTCCCAGCCGATCACGCCTTCCAGCGAGCCCAACTCCATCGCCACCGTGATCGTTGACGCATCGGCCGCCAGCTCCTCCAACTGATCGAGGACGGCCTCCACCGCCCGGGACGGCGATGCGAGGGTCCACCGGAAGACGGACCACACGAAGTTCAGGTACGCCCGCAGGCCGGTGAGCGCACACCACCATTCGCCCGCGTCGGACGCGGCCCGGATCGTGGCGACACGTCGCCAGGCGTCGGACAGCAGCCCTTCCAGCAGGGGCGTGATCCGGGAGGAGCCGGCCACCGGATGCCGGAACCGCTCGTCGAGCAGGTCCGCCCCGTAGGTGACCAGACCGGCGCCGTCCGCCGGGGGGTCGCCGAGGATCTCCCCGAACAGTTCGGCGTCGTCCCTGGTGACAGCGGCGGCACGCAACAGGATCGTCGCCGAGAGAGCCACGTCGGACACGTTCAGGATCTGGCCGGTGTCGATGAGACCGACGATGTGGCGCAGTCCCGCCGCCAGGCCATGGCGTTGGCCGACCAGGAGTGCCGGGGTCAGGGCCGCCCCGAACGCGCGGTCGTCGCGGTCACGCTCCACCAGGAGCCCCCAGCGCGTCCTGGTCGCGTACAGGGCGGCACCGACAGGCGGTGCCGGGTCCAGCGCCACGTCGCCCGCGAGCGGCACGTCCGGCGGCCACGTCGCCAGGTGGAACCAGTAAGGGAAGCTCCGGAGCCCGGAGAACCGGAGCCCGGCCTCCTGCTCCAGGACGACTGAGAGGTAGCCGACGACAGGATCGGCCCGCTCCAGGTAAGCGGCCATCACCCGTTTGGAGAAGTCGCTGTCCTGCGCCCCTCCCCCGTGGTCGGCCGCGTACCGCCCGGCCAGGAACCGCTGTTCGAGCAGCCCCTCCGCGATCGCCAGGATCGGCCCGGCCTGCTCGGGCCGCTCGCAGGTCAGCAACGGTTCGGCGGATGTCATCAGAGCCCCAGCAGACCGACGAGGTCCCAGCCGCGTTCGGAGAGGAAGCGCCGTCCGCGGATCAGCCACTCCCGAAGGCTCGTGCGCCCCGAGCGCGTATAGGGAATCCGCTCGCGCAGCAGGCCGGCGGCCAGCATCGCCTGCCTGCCCGGTCCCGGCGGGCGGCCCGCCGCCTCGGCGGCGATCGAGAACACCTTGCGCAGCTTGGCCCGCACCGCCTCCGGTTCGTGGTCGTCGACGAGATGGACGTACACCACCTCGCTGTCGTGCCCGATGCCCTCGAAGAACGCGAGACCGGGCAGAGGCGGTACGGCCGAGGGGTCGAAGAGGTGCCGCACCATCGTGTACGAGGGCGGGGCGGTCGCGTCCAGCGTCAGCCAGGACCCGAAGGAGGAGTCGTCCACCGGCACCGGGGTCTCGGCGTTCTCGTCCAGGCAGAACATCACCAGGATGTCCGGGCCGCTGTCGGCCGAGAGCGCGCCGGAAAGCACGTACTCCTTCACCGCCTGGTCGACACCCGGATGGAAGGCGAGGAAGGCGAAGAAAGTGGCCACTTTTTCCAGGGCCGCCAGCCCGTCAGGTCGCAGCACCTTTTCCAGGTCGTCTATCTTTCCTGTCTGCCGGTGTTCGTCCGTCGCCGCAGACTCCAAGATCGTGACAATCGACAGTGCCAACATACCTGCCAGAATCGCATCGATCATTCGTCTTGCGGAGCCATATTTCATACCGCTCCGGGTGAGGCGACCAATGTCATGGACCGGGGTCCCAAGGTGGAAGGGTGCCTCGATCGGTCCGGCGGTCACGCCCCGGAATCGGTGAGTCGCGCGCGCGGAAGGCCCCGCCCCGCTGATCATCCCGTCTGCCGTCGCCCCGCCCGCAGGGGAACCGGGACAGGGCCGGCGGGCCCTGTCGCAGGGGTGAAAATCGGTGGACAACGCGCGTACCTGTGGCGATCGTTGAGGTCATGCGGCAGGACGAGATCTGGGACGCCGACGCGGCCCGGCGCTATGACACGCCGGGCATCGGCATGTTCGCGCCCGAGGTCCTGGGGCCGGCGGTGGACCGTCTCGCCGAACTCGCAGGCGGCGAACAGGCGCTCGAGTTCGCCATCGGAACCGGCCGTGTGGCCGTTCCGCTCGCCGAGAGGGGAGTGCCCGTCACCTCACACCTGGCGGCAGGTTCGTGATCGAGCTCTAAGTGCCCGAGCTGCGCAAGCTCCCGCCGGGTCAGCAGGCCACGGTCTGGCACTGCGACCCCGGCTACATCGGCCTGGACACCTACGATCTTCTGCGCCAGCACGTCGTGTCGCACCACTTCAGGTTCGACGAGAGCAGGAGGGCTCAGCTGTTTCGCAGCCCGCACCGCTACATCTGGCCGGCTGAGCTCGACCTCATGGCTCAGCTGGCCGGGTTCGAGCTGGAGACCAGGCACGCGGACTGGACCGGAGCCGAGTTCACCGCCGAGTCTCCTTCCCACGTGTCCGTCTACCGCATCCCGCCGGACCGTTAGCGTCGTAGGAAGGCCCAGGCACTGTCTCGGGGTGCCGGTGACGGTTGGGTGATCGGCGGCCAAGGCCACGTGGCGGCCATGCGGAGATGCCGGGTCGGGCCGGGGAGGGTGTTCATGCTGATCAGGGCGGCGCGGGCGGACGAGGGCGCGGCGCTGGGTGCGCTGGTGCTGCGGTCAAAGGCGCACTGGGGGTACGACGAGGTGTTCATGGCGGCGTGCCGGGAGGAGCTGACGGTCGCGGCGGCGCAGGTGGAGGCGCGGCGCACGGTGGTGGCCGAGCGGGACGGCCGGATACTGGGGATGGCCACGCTGGAGGGCGAGCCGCCGACGGGGGAGCTGGGCATGTTGTTCGTCGAGCCGGAGGCGATCGGCCAGGGGGTCGGGCGGCGGTTGTTCGCACACGTGACGGAGGTCGCGGCCCGGACGGGGTTCGCGCGGCTGGGCATCGATTCCGACCCGCACGCCGAGCCGTTCTACCTGGCAATGGGGGCAGTGCGGGTCGGCGAGGTGCCTTCGGGGTCGGTGGCGGGCCGGCTGCTTCCCCGGCTGATGGTGGACGTCTCCCGGGGCGCGAGGAGTCGGTGACGGAGCGGTCGTCGTTGCGGCGGCCGTTGCGGGGCCGTTACGAAGGCCGTTGCGGCGGCCAGATCGGTTTGCCTGAAAGGCTCAACGCGCGGGGCGCGAAGAGGTGTTGAGATCGACTGCTACGCGCATCCTCGTGGCGAGCTTTCGAGAACAGCCGGCCACGGCGATCGACCACGAGCCCCTGCGCGACCCCTGGATCTTCGATCGCCCCGTGTGACTCGCCGGACCACTGGATCGCCTCGTGCACCATCCGGACCGCACGCCGCTTCAACTCGGGCGGGTACCGACGCCGGGAGGGACGCGAAGAAGATCGACAGGCCAGGGGCCCCATCCTTTCCAACCGCAGGAGCCTGCATCAACGCCGGACGGGTTCACACGACAAGCTTTGGACAAGCCGGCGTGGCTAGCGTGCACCGTAGCTAAGTCGGGAGTCGCTATGTCTTCTTCGGTGTCAGCCGGTCCGCGAATTCGTTTGGGCAACAGAGATGGCGGCTCTCTCCAAATAGCGTGCGGAGCATTGATCGCGTTGAGCGGCGCGCTGACAGCCTTCGCCTTCAACGCGATCCATGCGAAGGGCTGGATCGATCTGGAGGTTTACCGGGAAGGCGGAGCGGCGGTACTACGGCATACCTCTGTATACGACTTGATCGTAGGTGAAAGGTGGCTGAAGTTCACCTATTCACCGTTCGCAGCAATACTGTTCACGCCTCTCGCCTTGGTCGAAATGGAGGTTGCCGTCGCCCTCTGGGTGCTGATCTCCATACTCGCCCTTGAGGCATTGATATGGATCCTCGTCGGCCGTGCCGCAGTGAGGAGCCGTAGTCGCCGGGCAACTCACACGTTGCTGGTCGTTATCGCGATACTTCCCTTGTATCCAGTAACACTGACGCTGTGGAATGGGCAAATAGGTATCATTCTGCTACTGGCGATAGTTTTAGATCTGACGCACGGAAAAGAAAAGTGGTGCGGCATAGTAACGGGCATTGCCGCCGGCATCAAACTCACTCCACTGATATTCATCCCCTATCTTCTCGTCACGCGTCGTTTCCGGGCCGCTCTGATGGCCGGCCTCGGCTTTCTCGGCACAGTAATACTCGGATTCCTGCTACTGCCGGCCGATTCACGTGATTACTGGGGTGGTGCATTTTTTGACACGCAACGGGTGGTAGCCGAGCAGGGCGCAAATTTTTTCAATCAATCGCTTCGCGGCATGCTCATGCTCATACCCGGCTCTTGGCCCACCACGCCTCTCTGGCTCGCCCTGTGCGCGATAGTCGGCGCGGGTGGACTTCTGGTCGCCGCATGGACCGCGAAGAAGGCTGGCGAGATCGCAGGAATCACCGCCTGCGCCATCGTGGGGCTGCTTGTCTCACCTGTTTCCTGGCCGCACCATTGGGTCTGGTGCATACCGCTCCTGGTGCTCTGGGCACAGCGCGCTCAGCGCGTGGACGCCACGCTTGAGAAGGTGGGCGTGGGGTTCTTGTGGTTCATCTTTCTGCTGCCTGGATATATCGCCCTGGCGATACTTCTCATATATCCATCCCACGCCGGAATGTGGCTGATGCTGCTGACGGGTAGTTATGTGCTCAGCGGATTGTTGACATTGCTGGCGCTTGCGGTTTATTTTGGCCGGAGTAATCGGCTGCGAAGAAGGCACGGGTCGGGCGACGAATAGAGACCTTCAACGGTCAGAGTCATATGGCCTGTCCCTGATGGTGCTGGATGGGCGTGATCGTGAGCCGTTGTGAGGGATCGTTGCAGTACTCGTTGCGGTACTGCATCATCCCCTGGGTTTCCCGTTCTCCTCGAAGACAGGTTGCCGGTGCGTCTACATCCAGGTGAGCCCGAGGCCGTTGGGTGGCGGGTGGTGACCGTGCGCGACGCCGTCCGGCAGCTGCGCGATGCGTCACCCGACGTCACCGGACGTCCGCGGGTGATCGCGATTGACGGCCGGGGCGGCGCCGGCAAGACGACCCTGGCCGAGAGGCTGCGCAAGGTGATGCCCAACTCCGCCATCGTGCACACCGACGACATCGCCTGGAACCACGCCTACTTCGACTGGGGCGACGTGCTCGTCGAGAACATCCTGCGCCCCCTGCACCGGGGTGAGGCGGTGGACTTCCGCCCTGATGCCTGGATCGCCCACGACCGGCCCGGCTCGATCACCGTCCCCGCCGGTGCCGACTTCATCTGGGTCGAGGGCACCGGCATCATCCGCGAAGAGCTCGCCCCGTGGTTGGACGCCTCGGTGTGGATGCAGGGTGACCTCGATGAGCAAGAGCGCTTGTCGGTCGTCCGCGACGGTGACTCCCCCGAGCAACTGGAGCACGTGGCGAACTGGCTGCTGGAAGAACTGCCGTTCATGGTGCGAGAACAGCCGTGGGCCCGAGCCACCATGATCGTCGCCGGCCCTCCGCAGATCGACCACGACCGGGACACCGAGTTGGTCGTCGCCCCGCCGACCAACCCTTAGATCGGTCGACCCACCCGCGGAACGCGGATGAGCGGTCCGAGATCAAGAACGCCGGGATGGAGCGTCCTGAGGAACGCCCCGTGCCGACCGTCTCGGATTGTCCCGTGTTCACGCTCCTGACGGGCACGACACCCGCGACCCGCCCTTGACCGTCGGGCGGCAGCCTAGGCTTTCAAGTCCGGCTTCCAGTCCTGGACGAGGAGCCCGAGCAGCACCTCGTCCAGGAACTCGCCCATGACCCAGGCCGAGGACCGCATCACGCCCTCGCGGACGAAGCCGTTGCGCTCGGCGGAGCGCAGCATCGCAAAATTGTCCGACAGCGTCTCGATCTGCAGCCGCTGTAGGCCACGCACGACGAAACCGTAGTGGCACAGCACCGCGACCACGTCGGTGCCGTAGCCCTTGCCACGGGCGGACGGCAGCAGCCCCAGCCCGATGTGCGCGGACCGGTGATGGTTGTCGATGCCCCACAGCGTCGCGGCGCCGACCAGCGTGCCGCCGTCCAGCTCCACCACGGAGAACGGGACGTGCCCTTCCTCCTTGTCGTCCATCACGAACTGCGACTCCTTCGAGCCGGGCGTGATCGGCCGCCACGGCCGGCCTTGGGCCGCGAGGAGCTGACCACGTCGTCGTGGAGCTCGGTCTGCAGGATCGGGATGTCGTCCTCGTGCCGAGCCCTAAGTCCGACTTCGCCGCCTTTCAGCATTACTGCGGGAGCTGATGAACCGGATGGGGCACTCGACCACGCGGGCCGCGCTGACCTATCTGCACACCGAGAACGGGCGGGATCAGATGATCGCCGACGGCATGGGGAAGCTCGCCGAAGCCGTCCTCAAGAAAGAAGATCCATCGGGATCGGGAACGTAACAGGCGCAGAAGATCGAAAGCGCTCCGGAAACGACAAAGGCCCCGGTTCGGATTCGCGTCCTGACCTGGGCCTTGAAGTGTGGATCGGGTGACGGGAATCGAACCCGCGCTGTCAGCTCGGGAATCGGCTACCGATCTACCCTCCCTGAGCGGGGAAACGGGCGCGCAGCTCAGAGGCGGTCGAGTAGCCGTGAGACCCCGTGAAACCCCGCTGGTCACCGTTCGATCTGGCACGCATCTGGCACGACGGCCCCCCTCATCGGTGCCGCGAGGGGGTGTCTGCCAAGATGCGTTCCAGGGTGCGTTGGCCCATCCGGCTCATGACTGGGTTGGTTTCCAGGTAGTACCAGACGAGTCCCATCGCCTGTGCGAAGGCCCACGCTTTGCCTCGCTCCCATTCAAGGTCGTCGCACTCGAGGTCCAGGCGGAGCACCTGCCGCGGCCCAGCCTCAAGCAGATGCCAGGCACTCACGAGATCTAGGGCAGGGTCGGCCGGTCCGAAGCCGCCGACGTCGAGAATCCCGGCCAGCCGACCAGCGGACACAAGCACGTTGCCGGGAATGAGATCACTGTGGGTCATCACGTCGCCTGCTTTGCGCGGGAGACTCCGAAGGTTTTCCCACATCTGGCGAAGCCGGCGAACGTCCAGGAGTTGTTCGCTGTGCTTGAAACAGGTCTCCATCCACGCGTCGTGGGATTGAAGGTCGCCTCCCCGGCCTTTGCCGGCAAACGTGCGGCCACGCGTGTCGACTGCGCGCAGGCCATTGATGAGATCGGCCAGATCGTGGGCAAATGCGACCGATCCACCCGGGTCCTCATCGGTGGCCACGACGCCGGGCAGCCACGTCTGCACCGACCATGGAAGCGGGTATCCCGCGCCGGGTTCACCGAGCGCGACCGGCTCGGGCGTGGGAAACCGCGTGCGACCTGCCAGCTCGCGGGCTGCTTCCGCTTCGGACTCCAGCCAGCGCCGCGTTGAGTCGACATGCCCGGACTGCAGAGGGAACCGAGCTGTGAAGTGGTCGCCTATGCGGAAGATGGCGTTAACCGTCCCATGGTGGGCGGTGCCCGTGATAGGCAGGCCCCGCCACTCAGGGAATTGCTCATCCACCAATGTGCGCGCTGTCTCCGGTGACACCGTCAGCTGGTTGGCGTGCATTTTCACGCCGGGCAGCCTCCCGCGTCTCAGTCTGCTCCTGCAACGTGTTTTCGGCCCCGTAAGGCCGCTTCGAGCTATGCTGCCAACTGTAAGATCGAACAGGTCCAGAAACGATCAAGGCCCGATCGCCGTCAACCGGTTTGATGATCAGCCACAGCGCGATCGTGACCTGTACTGGTTGTGATGGCTGACCCGTAGCTCTAGTCGCGCTTGGGCCAGATCGGGCCCTGGTCGGTCCAGACGACGCCCTTGTTGCGACACAGGCAGAAGGGGTGGCCGCTCGGGTCGGTGTAGACCCGCCAACCGTAGCCCTCGGGGCCGATGAAGTCCTGCTGCAGCGTCGCGCCGAGGTCGAGGACGCGGCGCTGCTCGGACTCGATCTCGTCCACTTCGAAGTCGAGGTGGAACTGCTTGGGGTGCTCGCCGTCGGGCCACTGCGGAGCGCGGTAGTCGTCCACCCGGATGAAGGCCAGCTCGACCTCGCCAAACTTGATGCCTGCCCAGTTCTCGTGACTGCTTTCCTTGATCGGGCGGCCCGTCACTTCGGAGTAGAAGGCCGCCAGCTTCATCGTGTCCTGGCAGTCAATGATGAAATCGGTGAGTCGCAGCATCCCGCGATCTTGTCACAAGATCAAGGGAGCTCAAGGGCTGTGCCAGAGCTGTTCTCCGTGTGGACGCAGTGGCGGGGCCGGCGACGGCGCGTCCATGGTCGGCGGGTGAGGCTTGGTACGGCGAGTGCTGCGTACGGCGGGCAGCCCGCGTTCCCGCCGACACCCAGGTCGGCAGCAGTCAAGGTCACGATCGTCAACAGTCCTGTCTCGCCCTACATACAGCTCAGAAGGGTACTTCCTCCCGATGTCTCACCTGACCCTGCCAAAGAGGGGTTCCGTCAACGTCGCATACTTCGAATCACGATCTTGCGCTTAAAAGATCGACCCAGGGCTGTTCCAAACGGTTCAATGCAGGTCAACGGGCCTGCACGGTCCATTCTGAACAGCTTTGAACACCCTTGTATCGCAACCAGAGATGCAATCCATGACGGCTTGAGGTGCCCTGAAGATTCCGGATATTCAGCTACATAAGCTGACAGAAGTCTGGAAGAGGTAGGTGCGTGACGAGGCGTCATAGGCAGTTCTCGCCGGAGTTCAAGGAAGAAGCCATCCACATGGTGCTGGAGGGCGAGCGGACGGGCGCGTCGGTGGCGCGGGAGTTCGACATCAACGCCAGCACGCTGGGCAGTTGGGTGAACCGGCATCGGATCGTGAGCACCCAGGACGAGCAGCGGTTGGTTTCCGGGCCGGAGCGGGCGCGGTCCGCGATGATCTGCGGGCCTATGTGGTGGAGCAACTCGGTGACACCGACGGGGTGTTAATCGTCGATGAGACCGGGTTCCTCAAGAAGGGTGAGCGCTCGGCCGGGGTGCAACGCCAGTACTCCGGCACGGCCGGCCGGATCGAGAATTGCCAGATCGGCGTGTTCGTCGCCTACGCCTCACCTCGAGGGCGGGCGTTGATCGACAGGGAACTGTACCTGCCCAAGTCCTGGGCGACCGACCCAGAACGCCGCACGCGGGCGGCGATTCCGCAGGAGGTCGCTTTCGCCACCAAACCGGCCATAGCGCGGGCCATGTTGGAGCGCACGCTGGCTGCCGGGGTGCCTGCTCGCTGGATCACCGCCGATGAGGCCTACGGCGGTGACTACAAGTTCCGCACCTTCTGCGAGCGGCACGGCATGGGGTATGTGGTAGCCGTGCCGCGCAGCCAGAGCGTCGGGCTGGGGCCGGGCGGCGACCTGCACGCCGACACCCTGGTCGCCGATGCCCCAGCCGAGGCGTGGAAGCGCGTTTCGGCCGGTGACGGCGCCAAGGGGCCTCGGGTGTATGACTGGGCGCTGGCCACGTTGCCGTGGGAGGCCGAGCCCGGTTTCGGCCGCTGGCTGCTGGTGCGCCGTAGCATCGCCCAACCGGATGTGCTGGCCTTCTACTTCGCTGCTGTCAGCTCGGGAAGTGCATCGATCACGCCTTGTAGAGCGGCTGAGCTGGGCGTTCGGCCGGTCGTGAGGGACCGTGGTTGCCCCCTCGCCACCCTGGTTAATGGCTCGCTGATGGCCCGGCGATCAGCTTGTGGTCTGGTCTTGCCCGTACACCATCCACACCCTGCCCACTTGATCATCTCGTCCGTCTTGGTTTGTCGGAGGGAGGGACGAATTTGGGTTGGCTGTCCGGCTGGAGCGCTTGATTCCTTATGGGTTTGCGTGATTCAGAAGCGCGACCCTTGTCTGATGTATAACGTCCGTGTTATGACTCGGGGATAGGTGGAGCTGGAGTCGGAGGTGGACACGTGGTTCGACACGCTTGATCAAGAAGGCCAGGAGACGGCTGTGTTCTATGTCGACCTGCTGGCCGAGCGGGGTGTCCTGCTTGATGAGCCCTACACCCGGCAGTTGCGCGGTAAGTTGCGCGAGTTGCGTTTCCACCTTGAGCGAGAGGCGGTGCGCGTCAGCTACTGGATCGCACCGGGCAGGCGGATCATCCTGTTGACGGTCTTCTGTAAGCAGCGGATGCGTGAGACTGCCGAAGTCGAGCGTGCGTGGCGAGCCATGCGGCGATGTATCGCTGAGGCTCACACGGCAGAGGAGGAGTGAGCGGAATGGGCGAGCGTAAGACGTGGGCCGACAAGCGGGAAGAAATCATGGGACGTCCCGGCTCGGGGGCCGCGTACGAAGCGGCGCGGATCCGTTTCGAGCTTGGCGAGGCGGTACGGCTGCGCCGTGAACAACTCGGGCTGACTCAGGCCGAACTGGCCGAGCGCACCGGGTTGAAGCAGCCCGCGGTGGCGCGGTTCGAGGCAGGTGGGACGATGCCGACGATTCCGATGCTGGAGAGGCTTGCGGAGGCGTTGGAGATGCGGCTCAGTGTCCAGTTCCAGCCATTGCGTGAAGCGAGCTGAACTGTTGAAGAGATACGAAGCCATCGGGCACGCAACAGGAACAGAGGCTCGTTGGGTTCTGGGGGAACATCAAGATCCAGGTTTGGGAATCATCCGTGACCTGGGCCTTGAAGCGTGGAGCGGGTGACGGGAATCGAACCCGCGCTGTCAGCTTGGGAAGTGCATCGATCACGCCTTGTAGAGCGGTTGAGCTGGGCGTTCGGCCGGTCGTGAGTGACCGTGGTTGACCCCTCGTCACTCTGGTTAATGGCCCGCTAATGGCCCGACGGTCAAAGCTCTGAAGCGGGTGCGGTGGCGGACTCAGCAGCGACGGTGCGGAGTCGCTTGATCTCTTCGAAGATCTCTTGATCACTGAGTACGGATATGACGGTGAGCTCTTGCGGGCCTGCCGCTCGGTGATATTTGCCAAGGGAGAAGCAGAGTCCGGAGCGCAGCTCTCCTAGCTCTCTTCGGAACGCATTCCGTTCGGCGATCAGCTTCTCTACATCGTCCAGAGTGAAGAGCGTCTTGGAGGGGCCGTTCATGGTCCAACCGTGCTGACCGGGTTCCCAGAAGATCTCGACTTCGGTGCCCTCGCGAGGGTCTCCGCCCTTGGTCGCGTCCTGCGCGGTCGTGACACTGACCTTCTCCACGCGGAGGTGCCAGTTGTCGCCGTCGTGAACGTCGATCACAACGGGAGTTTCGTCGGGCAGGCCAGTGAGGTAATCGAGGAGTTGGCGGACAGTGAGCATAGGTGCAGGGTGACATGGATCACGCACCTGCGTATACCCGATCATCCTAGAGTTGGAGTGCTTCCGCCGGAAGCCTCGGGGTTCATGGGAGTGTTTGACATGTGGGCCGAGTCGCCCCCAATTTCCGGGCGCTGGCAGGGGACAGGGTCATGGGGGTGATCCATCCCTGCCGTGTCAGGACCACTTGGGCGGGGAGGGGGGTGATCGGGTAGACCTCGATGCCCCGCGCCCAGTTCGTGAGCAGTCCTTCGGTGCCGATGGAGTCGATCAGAACGATTGAGATGGGCTGGCCGTCTTTGGCCCAGGTGTTCCAGATCGCCCACCCTCCAGACCGGGCTTCGACGTTCAGACGGTCGCAGATCTCGCTGTAGCTCTCTTCCATGCCAACGGGAAGGGCGTCTGGCCGGAGGATGACCACCCCGGCGAGTTTCATCAGGGGAAGGTCCTCATCGAGACACCCGTCCCCGTTGAAGTGATGGTGGCGGAGCCGGCGGGCTGTCTCGATCACTGCTCGCTGAAGTGGCGTGGCCTCATCGGAGATGGTGGCAAGAGTGAGCCATCCCTCGTTGTCTGCCGCGTTCACGATCTCGCGCGCCAGGTGCTCGATGTGGCGTAGGTACTCGATATCGCTGAGGTCGGTTCGGGACACCGCGACAGTGTGGCATCACGGCATGAGCCTGAGCATGTGGGGTTATACAGCCGAGAAGATGCCATTTTCCTGAGGTGGAGCGGGTGACGGGAATCGAACCCGCGCTGTCAGCTTGGGAAGTCTCTAACGCACCTGGTCGCTGAGCTGGGGAGACGCTGACCTGCGGGGGAGTGCTTCGGTTGCCCGTGGTTCCCCGTGAGTCCCCCCTTGATCCCTCTGCTGACGGGCACGCAACGGGCACGGCCTGAGAACCCCGTGCGGACGCACACACCCCGCCCGCCGGATCTTCCCGTCTGCCTCGTCCCACCCCGGAGGGGCAACAGCTCGGGGACGGAGGATCAAGGCCGTCTTCGCGTGTACGTCAACCGGTAGACGTTCCTCGGCCATGGGACGTCAACGGTCACAGACGGCCTTGATCCGGAGGAGTCGAGATGTTGGGCTTGCCTGGGACGTGGCAGACGGGAAGATCCGGCTTCTACCTCAGCTATCTACGGCTCACAGGTTTGCAACTGTGATCATCCCGGAGCCGAGCCCCCCGCCGGAGGCTGTTCTTGTTGGTCTCGCCGTTAAGAGGTCGGGCGGTGCCAGGGGTGATCTTTGTAGCGGAGGACGTCGATCAGGTGTCGGCTGTATCCGCTGGCCTGCACGACTTCGTCGATCTTGTCTGTGCGGGAGTGGTGGGGGAGGAGCTGCTGCACGAGGCTTGCGATCTCGGCTCGGATTTCTCGAAGCTCAAGGGCCATGTAGCGCTCTTCTTCGCCGAGCCTGCCGAGTTCGGAGTAGCGACTGTCTGGAGGTGGAGTGCTCTCGGCCATGTCGTCACTGTAGGCGGCGGGCCGGTGGTCGGCGAGTGGGTTAGGTACGGCGGGTGCGCGGGTCGGTGGATGGCCCGGGGCGCCGCCGGCCGGGACCGGCGCCCACGCCGCACGCCCGGTCGGCGGGCGGCAGAGGGCCGGGTACGGCGGTGCGGCGCGCCGCCGCTTGATACCTATAAGAACAATTCGGCAAGTGTAAGGCGTAGGAGGCTCTTCATTAATCAGCTCTGGTGGGATTAGCTGAGCTTCTTCCGGGGGCAGCTTACATACGCTTGGAAAGTTTGCTATGGTATTCGCGTGCTGCCCAAATTTGAGTACACTGATTTCCATAAATTTCTTGTGAGTGTGGGAACTCTTCTGTGTGCGGCAGGACTAGGAATCCCTTTTTTGCTTCTCCAGAGCAAGAGTGTTATTCATACGACTGCCAAGAAAATGCAGGAGCTTACTCCTGCTGCGAGGGAAGCGGTTCAGCAACAACAAGACCAGCTTCTACTTCTGATTAGAGTTTGGCCGACTATTGCTGCCATCCTAATTTTAGCCGGGTTTATATTTTTATGCTGCGGAGGGTATCAGTGGAGGAATCGGCAAAAGCAGATTGACAATAGAGAGCGAGTGGAAATAGGAAAAGCTGAGGCTGAGACGAGAAAGGCGTTTGAGGAGGCAGCCCACTTCGCTCGACAGAATAAAGAAGAGAAGCAAGAAGAGGTAAACGAGCTAGAGGAAAAAATCGAAGAAGCCACTAGTGACGTGCGCTCTTTGATTGTGGAAGATGTAGTAGCTCCGGAGTCTCAGGGAGACATTGCTCCGCTGCGCCAGGCAATTCAAGGTTCCAAGGCGTACGCTCGGGAAAAAATCGTGCTGGCAGAGAAGATGGCGGAAGAACTCCTAGCTAGGGCGCTCAAGCCTGGTGACCTGCTGGAAACGAGCGTGACAGTAGACGGCTCTGCTGCCGACTTCCTTCTTGCTCTACGTGACTCAGGAGTCGGGTACGCCGTAGAGGTTAAGGCCCTTGCATGGAGGTCAGGGTTCGGAGCAAACGCTTCTAGGCGAATTAGAGAGGTTATGTGGAAGGCGGACCGGGTTGTCGAGGAATCCGAGAAAAGGATGGAAAAAGGGCTTAGGTCTATTTGTTTTTACGTTATTTATCCCGCCTACTCTGGAGAGATCGTAGAGGAAGAGGCGCTTCAATCTTTGGCTAACCTGGTTTCCAGGGAGGTCGGTCGACGAAATTATCCCGAAGGTCGATCTCCAATTTCTTTTATTACGACAATGGAAAGACTCAGTTCCGCAAACTTGGACTTTCTGCACGAACTTGAAGGCCGTAGCGGGCCTCAAGTTTTCGTTTTCTAAGTAGCTAAACTTTGGGTTTACTTAATGCCCGCTAACCTGAAAAGTCAGTCAAGAAGCTCTGGGTGGCGAGCGGTGAGTGCTCGCTGGGCAGTCAGAAACCGCTCGTGGAATTCTTTAAAAAGTATTTCACGGCGGTAGCGTTGGCGTAGAACGCGGTCTAGGTCTCCGGCTCGGTGGACGAGATCGGTAAGAGATCGACGGTTGAGGTCGAACGCGGCCATGCCTTGCTCTACTGATGCGTCCAGGTCTCCACGTCGGGCGTGGACGATGCCGAGGTCTATGCGGGCGTCGGCGACCCGCATAGGAGCGTTAGAAGTGCCGTCGGGGCGAGTGTGCATCTGGATCGTCTCAAGGGCGTGTTCCTCGGCGCGGTCGTTGTCTTCAAGCCAGGTGTAGGCGGTGGCGGCGTAGAAAACCCACTTTGCGTGGTCGAACACGAAGTGGTGATCCGGATTGCTGGGGAGCGGGAGCTTCGCCAGGGCATCGGCTCCTCGGCTGAGAGCTTTGTCGGCCTCACGGCGGTCACCGATCCGGGCCAGTCCGCGGGCCTCTTGCAGGGTGAGTTGAACTTGGGCGCTGGATTGGCCGGCGACGGCCTGGCCCATGCGGGCAGAGGTCACGACGTCTTCATAGCGGCCTTCGACCAGGGCGAACCACGCGGACATTTCGTGTGCCCAGCCCATGAGTTCACCGTGGCCGACCTGGCGGCCCATCTCGTAGGCGGCGCGGCGGGCGGTCTCGGCCTCCTCACGCTCTCCCAGGTCGTAGTGAACGCATCCGAGCAAGGCCGTTAGCCATCCGGTGATGACGAGGAGTTCACGGTGCTGGGCGAGGGTGATCCGTCCGCCCAGTAGACCGTTGACCTGAGAAAGACGCTTCTGAGTCCGGTCGCGCAACGTGGCGGCTGAAACGACGGGGTAGGCGCGGCAGAGCAGATCGACAGCCTCGGCGAGGGCTTCAAGAGTGCCGGTTCCGACGTCGGACGCTTGGAGCTGCTGGGCGAGTTCCATGGTGCCGTACAGGTCGACCTCGGCTCGCAACGCATCCATGGGAATGACGCTGGTGGCCTCGACGAGCTGGCCGGCCCCGCGTCTGTTCGGCCGGAATCCCAGGGCTTCGGGTTGAAGTCCGGTCAGCTGGGTGATGGCGAGCCGGTACGGAGAATGGGGCCATCTGACCTCTCCGGCCTCCCAACGTCGGATGCGCTCCTCGTCGCACGCCAGGGACTCCTTGACGCCGACCGGTGTCGTGTTGATCCGGTGGGCCAGTTCGGCGCGCGTCAGACGGTGCTCGTTACGCCAAGCCCGGAGTTGGACGTTGGGGATGTTGTCGGGCATCTGGGGCCTTCCTCCCGGCTGGGGGCTCAAGAGGGGGGATTCAGGGGGGCCGTTTGGGGGTCCTGTCCTTCTCGGATTGCCGGTGGACTTGCCATCAAGCAACACGGTACGTCAGCCCGCTTTCCGCCGCAGGGAACGCGGATCAAATTCGAGGAGATGGCGACGGTGACCCGGCCAGAGGAGACCAGCGAGACACGCCCCTGCCCCGCGTGCAACCAAGCTGCGCAGCTCGCGCCGTGCCCTTCTCGTCGGCGAGAGCGGTGGTGATCCCGAGACGCAGGGAGAACAGGAATGTCTCGACTGCCTCGCAACCGGCCGGGTCGAAAGGAACGTGAGATGAATCCGATCATGCAGACCGCTGCGGCCTGCCTCCAGCAGGAACGCCAGGAGAACGAGGCGCATGCCCTCACCCGGCTGCGGAACGCGTTGCTGCGGCTCGGCGTACGGGCCGAACTGCGCGACAACGACAGTGCGCTGATGATTCCCCGTCCACAGGTGGGCCTGCCGGTGTGGGTGTTCGTCGGCTACGGCGGCGCCTTCTACTCCTGGCAGTCGGCCGAGAAGCGCCACCCGATCAGCGACGTGGCGGGTGCTGCTCAAGTTCTGGCCGATTACGTCGGTCGATAGGCGGGCGCGGCGGGGTGGTGTCCTTCGGTGCGGAGGGCATCGAAGAGCGTTACCGCTGCCTCGTCGCGTCTGATCACGTCCCGGCAGGCAGCAGAGACGGCGTGCGCGGCCCCACCCGTATAACCGCAACGCCCTTCTTCCCTCTCTCTGCCTGCCGGGATGTTCTCTGCTCTCGTTCCCCTTGCCTTCCGGTGACGTGACAGGCGGGGGAGGCCAGGTTACGCTCTGACTTGGTCAAACAACCTGTCGGGTGATGGACGGTCGTAATGTCACTAGAGTCCGTGCCTCCGAAGTACGCCCAGCTTGTTCAGGCACTTCAACGGCGCATCGAGTCGGGGGACTACCCTCCGGGCTCACTCCTGCCCAGTGAGAACCAACTCATCAACGAGTTCGGCGTCTCCCGGCCCACCGTCGTCGCCGCACTGCGCGTGCTACGCGAACAGGGCTGGATCGACTCTCAACAGGGCAAGGGCCGCTTTGTGCGTGGTCGCCCGGCGATGACCTCGATGGAACAACCCCGCCCCGGACAGGCGTACCTGACCGGTCCCGAAAGTGCCTCCGACGGTGAGGTGGTGGAGGCGGCGGCGCTGTCCGTACCCAACCGCATCGCGTCCCTGCTGGACATCACCCCGAAGAGCAAGGCGTTCCTGCGGCGTCGCCTGGTCAGCCGGAACGGCGAACCGACCGAGATCGTCTCGGTGTGGCTGCCGCTGGAACTCTCCGAGGGCACCGACCTGACCAGTGCTGACCTGCTGACCGAGGGGCTTCGCGAGCATCTCCAGTCGCGCAAGGGGGTGCGCTTCGACCACATCGTGGAACAGATCGTCGCGCGCATGCCCACGACCGAGGAGGTCAAGCGGCTCGGCATGCCGAAGAACGTCCCGCTGCTGTGCGTCTACGCGGCGGTGCGTGACGCGGCCGGTCATGCCCTTGTTGTGGCGGAAGTGCTTCTTCCAGCCGATCGCCATGAGTTGGAAGACGCCTACCCGATTAGCTGAAGTCATGCCCTACCTCAGGGCATGCGCTTGTTCATCCTCCGGGACAGTCGTTGTCCCCGCCGCTGCGCTCGACGCAATAGCCGGAAGGCAGTGGCTCCGGAGGTGGGACTGATCCGCCTGAGTAGTTCCCGCCGAGCATCACCATGGCGGCAACCAGGCAGAGGACCGTCCCAGCTCCGAATATGCATGCGGTCGCCTCTCTTCGCGCTTTTCCGGCGACGATGGCCGCGAGTGCTGGTGAGGCGACTCCGACGACGGCTGTGGCTACGAGGAACCGCATAGCGCGATCGTTATCAGCGGGACCTCCGAACGAGGCCGTCAGCCCTTCTGCGATCCATGGCAAAGACAAGCATGGAGTTCCTATAAGCCATATCAGGGTCAAAACGATCAGAGTGAGATCAGTCCAGGTTCCCGACTTTCCAGTCTCTGGCTCCATGAATTGGATCTTCGCTCGGTCGCGCGAGAGTTGCCATGGGCAGCGTGCCAAGCGGTATCGAGTCGTTGTCCTTTCGAAGCCACTTTCAAAAATTCTTTAGTCACTTGACCTATCAAGTGACGGCGTCGTACCCTCGAGGGACTTGATAGATTAAGTGACTGTCAGTTGACAAGAGGAGTGCCATCATGGCCCTGCAAGGACCCATCCCCGTCAGCTTCGCCCAGGTCTTCCCGCACGGCTGCTACGTCGTCGGGGAGGTCGAGGCGGTCAAGGACTTCGACGCCTCCACCAACGGCCGCTTCGTCCAGTCCCGCGACAAGACCACCGGAGAACTCGTCTGGCAGGTCGCGGTCATGGACGCCGACCCGACCGTCAAGCCCGGACAGAAGACCGTGGCCGTCAAGATCCTCGCCCCGGTCCAGCCCGTTCCGCCGGCCCCCATGCCGAACCTGCCCTTCACCCCGGTCGAGTTCGACCACGTCACCGCCACCCCGTACGTCAACGGCGCCGGACGCCTCGCCTACTCCATCAAGGTCCGCGAGATGCGTACCCCGCGCACCGGCCCCGTCGCCCCCGCCCCCGCCAAGCACACCTCCACCGCTGGAAAGGACGTCGCCTGATGACGCGTCGCAGGACTCACCGCATCAGCACCATCACTCTCAACACCGGCCGTGGCGCCCGTGCCACCAACCACCCCTACCCGGCGCGCACCCCGGTCCTGGCGCTCGACTTCGGGGCCGTGTCGCTCCTGGTCACCACCTCGGCCGGTGACCTTGTGACGGCCTCCGACGTCGAATTCGCCCGCCAGCTCGCCCACGAGGCCGACCAGTTCGCCCGCTCGGTCGAGAGCAAGTTCACCACCCCGGCCAACGAGCCCGACCAGGGCAAAGCGGCCTGACACGTAAGCGGGGCCGCTGGAACTGGCATTCCGGCGGCCCCTCGTCTCCCCAGACAGCGAATCAAGAGAGGGCTCAAGCCTATGTTCAAAAAACTGCCCGGTGACGAGGCGCAACACCTCGTCACCACGACCCCCGACACGGCCGTGGTGTTCCGCCCGGCCGTCCTCAAGACTCCCGCCATCGTCACCATCGTCATCTTCACCTGGCGGCTGCTGGCCGGTGCCGTGCGGTTGCTCTGGCGCTACCCGATCGCCTCACCCGTCGCCGTCGCTCCCGGCGCGCTGAGCTGGCTGTACGGCTGGCAGTGGGGCATCGCGCTTCTCGTCCTGGTACCCGTTGCTCTCACCACGTGGCGGCTGGTCGATCGGGCCTCGTTCCTGCGCCTGGTGGGCTGGCGGCTGCTGGCCTGGTGGCGACGAGTGTGGATCTACCGGCGGCACTGGCAACCGGTGATGATCGTCTCCGGTCTCGGCCGTCACCTGCGGGGCCGTGACTACCTGCCTCGCCTCGTCCGCGTCACCTGCACCTCGTGGGCGGACCTGGTCACGGTGAAGATGCTCGCCGGACAGTCGGTCAAGGACTGGTCCGACCGCATCGAGAACCTGGCCCATGGCTTCGGCGCCACCTCGTGCCGGGTGACCGTCGCCCGGTCGGGCCGTCTGCTGCTGGCCTTCCCTCGACGCGATCCGCTGGCCGTCCCCTTACCCGCTCTACCGATTCCCGACGTGGCGTCGGTGGGGCCGGTCGAGATCGGCAAGCAGGAGGACGGCACCCCGTGGCGGCTCAAGATCCACGGCACTCACGTCCTGGTCGCCGGGGCCACCGGGGCGGGCAAGGGCTCGATCATCTGGTCCACTATCCGGGGCCTGCTGCCCGCCGTCCGTTCGGGCCTAGTGCAGATCTGGGCGTTGGATCCCAAGCTCATGGAACTGTCCTTCGGGCGTGATCTGTTCGACCGCTACGCCGCCAACCCGGCCGAGTGCGCCGATCTCCTGGAAGCGGCCCTGAAGCTCATGCAGGAGAGGGCAGGCCGGTTCGCCGGAGTGCAGCGCAACCACGTCCCTACCGTCGATGACCCGTTCGTCCTGGTGGTGGTCGACGAGGTGGCGTTCCTGACCGCCTACCAGTCCGACAAGGGTCTCAAGCTCCGCATCTCGGCAGCGCTGGCGACCCTGACCACGCAGGGCCGTGCGGTGGGAGTCGGCGTCCTGGCGGCGTTGCAGGACCCGCGCAAGGACGTCCTGAGCATCCGCAACCTGTTCCCCGACAAGATCGCGCTGCGGCTGGACGAGTCCGAACAGGTGGACATGGTCCTCGGTGACGGCGCTCGGGATCGGGGCGCGCTCGCCGACCTGATCTCACCTCAGCCGGACCTCGGCGCGGGCATCGCCTACACCCGTCTGGAGACCTCACCCGAGCCGATGCGTGCCCGTGCCGGCTACGTCTCCGACGCCGATATCCGCGACATGGTCGCCGTGTTCACCGCCGACACGCTGCCGCTGACGGGTGAGGGGGCCTGATGAGAGTCATCCTGCACGGCACCCCGGCCGAGATCGAGGGCCTGCCCTTCCGGCGGCTGCGGACCTTCAACGGCTCCGACCTCGCCGAAGTGACGGTGATCGTCGACCTCGACACCGCCCGGCTCCGCAAACACCCCTACAGCGACGCCTGCCGGATCACCGCTGACGTGGTCGACCGAGAGGAGGCCATGTGACCGACACCCCTCCTGTTCCACCGTCCGCCACCCCGCCCGATGGCTCCGACCGCACCTTGCCCCGCCTCGTCCGTGACACCCTGCCGTTCGCCCTGGACGTCGCGATCGAGGTCGCCAAGAACAACGGCGTCTGCATCCGGCCGATCGAGCTGCGGCGCCTCGACACTCACACCGGCACGGCCGAGTCGTTCAACATCCCCTGCGGCGCCACGCAGGAGGCCAAGTGCCCGCCGTGCGCCAACCGCAACCGCCAGCTCCGCCGGGCACAGTGCCGGGAGGGCTGGCATCTCGACCACGAACCGATCGCCGAACCCAACCCCTCCACCGAAGACCAGCGGTGGCTGATCGAGTTCCGGGCCGACGTGCAGGCCAAGCGCGACGAGGCCGAGAGGAATGGGGAAGACACCCTTGACTGGGACGAGGCGATCGCCGGGATCGACGCGGAGATCAACACCGCCGGGATGCGGGGCAACGTCCTGGGCGGTCGGTCGACCCCCAAGCGCTCACGCTCGACCAGGCGGCGTCAGGACGCCCCGGACCTGCCCAAGCGGGCCAAGCAGGACACGACCCTCGGCCGGACCTTCGTCGCCTCCGACGGCAAGGTCTACCGGCCGTCCCTGTTCGTCACGCTGACCCTTCCCTCCTACGGGCGCGTTCGCAACGGCGTCCCGGTCAACCCGAGTACGTACGACTACGCGGCGGCTGCCCGTGACGCCCTGCACTTCTCCAAGCTCGTCGACCGGTTCGTGCAGAACCTTCGCCGGGTGGCGGGCTATGACGTGCAGTACTTCGCCTCTGTCGAACCGCAGAAGCGGCTCGCTCCTCATCTGCACATGGCGATCCGCGGGACCATGCCGCGTGCGGAGGTCAAGGCGATCGCCGCCGCGACCTATCACCAAGTGTGGTGGCCGTCCGTCGATGAAGTCCGCTTCGACGGTGAACACCTGCCGGTCTGGAGTGAGCGGGCCGAACGGGCTGAGCCTTACTCGGACGGGCAGGCCGGCGACTACCTCGACCCGGCCACCGGGGAACTCCTGCCCACCTGGGACGAGGCACTCGACCAGCTCGGCACCGACGAGGCGGCCGAACCGCTGCACGTGGTCCGCTTCGGTACTCAAGTCGATGTTCAGGGCGTGCTCGCCGGATCGCCGGACGCTGACCAGTGCATCGGCTACCTGTCGAAGTACCTGACCAAGAGCCTCGGCGACCCCCTCGACCCTGAAGACCCGGACAACCACGCTCGCCGGGACCACGCAACCCGCATGGTCGAAGCGCTGCGCTACGAACCGTGCTCGCCGACGTGCCCGAACTGGCTGCGGTACGGCGTACAGCCCAAGGGCGCCAAGGCGGGCATGCTGCCGGGCCGCTGCAAGGGCAAGGCACACAAGGCCGAACACCTCGGCTACGCGGGCCGTCGCGTCCTGGTCTCGCGTAAGTGGTCGAACAAGACCCTGCGTGAGCACAAGCAGGATCGCCGGGCCTGGGTGCTCGACATGCTCGGCCTTCCCGACGAGACGGTGACCGACCCGCACCGCTACGTCTGGCGGCCGGTCTCCTCCAAGGACCCCAACCGCACCCCGCTGGCCAAACGGCTGCTGCGTGAGGTCGCCAACCGCCGGCGCACCCGCGCACGACTGATCGAACTCCAGGCCAGAGCGGACGGCCTCCCTGTTCCAGATCTTTCGGCAACTCCGGGACTAGAGGTGGCGGCATGACCAGGAAGACCAGACAAGAGCTCACCTCGCCTCTCCCGGAACTCGCGCAAGGCCGGTTGCTCACCGTCGAAGAGGCGGCCGAACGGCTGAACACCACGGTCCGCTTCCCCCGTCGCCTGATCGAGGAACGGCGGATCGCCTTCATCCACGTCGGACGCAACGTCCGCATCCCCGAAGCGGCGCTTGAGGCGTTCATCGCCGCCGGGCTGGTCGAACCGATCACCACCACACGACGCAGGAGGGCCGCGTAATGGCCAGGACCACACTCGCCACCCCTGAGGAAGAGCCCCGGAACTCCGCCAAGGGCAAGCCGGCCAAGAGGCGCTTCGGGCGCGTTCGGCAACTGCCCTCCGGTCGGTTCCAAGCCCGCTACAGGGGACCGGATGACATCGATCGGGCGGCCCCGGAGACCTTCGCGACCAAGCGCGACGCGGAGGTCTGGCTGACCAAGAAGGAGGCCGAGATCCTCGTGGAGGACTGGAGCAATCCGGACCTCGGCAAGGTGGCCTTCAAGGAGTACGGCTCCGACTGGGTGAACGAGCGTCCCGGCCTGCGGCCCAAGACGGTCCAGCTCTACGAGGGCCTGCTCCGCCTGCACCTGGTCCCGACTTTCGGCAACCTGGCCGTGAGTGAGATCAAGGCGGCTCACGTGCGCAAGTGGCGTAAGACGCTCCTGGACAGGGGAGTCGGACCGGTCACCGTCGCCAAGGCGTACCGGCTGCTCAAGGCGATCATGAACACAGCCGTGGAGGACAAGATGATCAAGTCCAACCCGTGCCAGATCAAGAGCGGCGGTAAGGAGGAGTCGCCCGAGCGTCCGACGCTCACCATGGAACAGGTCTTCACGCTGGCCGGTGCGATCGAACCGCGTTTCCGGGCGCTGGTGCTCCTGGCGACGTTCGGCAGTCTGCGGTGGGGTGAGCTGGCGGCGCTCCGGCGCAAAAGCCTCAACCTGGATGCCCGGACGGTTCGGGTCGTGGCCTCCACCACCGAACTCAAGGACGGGTCGGTGACCGTCGGCCTGCCCAAGTCCGTGGCCGGTACGCGGACGGTCGCCCTTCCCGAGGTGGTGGTCTCGGAGCTTCGCGTGCACCTCGACACGTACACCGACGAGCATGACGAGGCGTTCGTCTTCCTCGGCGCGAAGGGCGCGATGCTGCGGCGGCCGGCCTTCAGCCGGATCTGGGCCAAGGCTCTGAAGGGGGCCAACCTCTCCGGCGTCCACTTCCACGACCTTCGCCATACGGGCAACACGTTCGCCTCGCAGTCGGGTGCGACGCTGCGGGAGCTGATGAACCGGATGGGGCACTCGACCACGCGGGCCGCGCTGATCTATCTGCACACCGAGAACGGGCGGGATCAGATGATCGCCGACGGCATGGGAAAGCTCGCCGAAGCCGTTCTCAAGAAAGAAGATCCACTGGCATCGGGCACGTAACGGGCACGGAAGATCGAAGAGGCTCGGAAAACAACTAAGGCCCCGGTTCGGATTCGCATCCTGACCTGGTCCTTTGTGGGTGGAGCGGGTGACGGGAATCGAACCCGCGCTGTCAGCTTGGGAAGCTGATGTTCTGCCATTGAACTACACCCGCGTGCGGCGTGCCGCGAGTCACCACTCTAGCGGAAAGTTGGGCGACTCTCGTCCCTCCCGGGAGCAAGATTCATGCGTTCCCTCCGAAGGCTGGCTTCACGGCTCCGCCGTTGCCAGGTTCCTCTCCCGGAGGCGAACTTCGAAGCTCCGCCGTTGGTAGGTTCCACACGTGCTGCTTTCCGATCGTGACATCGCCGCTCAGATCGAGGCCGGAAGGGTCAGGATCGATCCCTTCCAGCCGGAGATGATCCAGCCGTCCAGCGTTGACGTACGCCTGGACCGCTACTTCAGAGTCTTCGAGAACCACCGGTACCCCCACATCGATCCGGCGGTCGAGCAGCCCGATCTGACGCGGATGGTCGAACCGGACAAGGACGAGCCGTTCATCCTGCATCCGGGGGAGTTCGTGCTGGCGAGCACGTACGAGGTCGTCACGCTGCCGGACGACATCGCCTCGCGGCTGGAGGGCAAGAGCTCGCTGGGCAGGCTCGGGCTGCTGACGCACTCGACGGCCGGGTTCATCGACCCCGGGTTCAGCGGGCACGTCACGCTGGAGCTCTCCAACGTCGCGACGCTGCCGATCAAGCTCTGGCCCGGTATGAAGATCGGTCAGCTCTGCATGTTCAGGCTCAGCTCCCCGGCGGAGCATCCCTACGGTTCGGAGAAGTACGGATCGCGCTACCAGGGGCAGCGAGGGCCGACGCCGAGCCGTTCGTACCTCAACTTCCACCGGACTCCCATCTGATTTCCATGATCGTCGGTGGGGGAGGGTGCGGACTCTCGTGAGGGGCCCGAACGCGGTTTAGTGAGGGGCCGTGATGGAAATCACCCTGATTGTTCGCGGGGGCGGCCGGTCTGCCCGACCACGGTGGATCTCGGGGAAACGTCGTGGAAGTAGGAGCTTCGGGGGGGAGCGGGGGCGACGCGCCGGACGGTGATCCGGAGGAGAGAGTCCCATACGTGACCTGCCTTCGGCATAATGTGGCCGAAAACTAGCAAAAACGGTCACCGGAAAGATGCTCGCAAGACTGCCTCAAGCCGTGTGTCGCCGGGTACCCGCCGGGTAACGACATCACGAAGAGTGCGTGTCTGGCAGGTGAAGTTCGCATTTCCGCTGGTAACCCGTACCCTTCTCTGCGGACCATCCCCGCACATCTGGAGAACGACGTGCGCCTGCGTCTCACACCTAGTGAGGACAGCTACTACGACTTGTTCGCCGACTCGGCGAACAACCTCGTCACAGCGTCCCGTCTGCTGGTAGAGATCATCAGTGACGGATCGGACCGGGAAGCCCTGGCCGAGAAGATGCGCGCATGTGAGCACGCCGGCGACGAGCGCACTCACGCGATCATGAATCGGCTCAACGAGAGCTTCATCACCCCCTTCGACCGCGAGGACATCTATCGTCTCGCCTCGAACCTCGACGACGTCATGGACTACATGGAGGCGGCGGCCGATCTGATCGTCCTGTACCAGATCGACCACCTCCCCAAGGAGGTCGTCCGGCAGGTCGAGGTCCTGGAGCGCGCCGCCGAGCTCACCGCCGAGGCCATGCCGCGGCTGCGCTCGATGAAGAACCTCAACGAGTACTGGATCGAGATCAACCGGCTGGAGAACCAGGCCGACCAGGTCTACCGCCGCCTTCTCGCCAAGCTCTTCGGCGGGGAGTACGACGCGTTGACCGTCCTCAAGATGAAGGAGGTCATCGATCAGCTCGAGATGGCCGCCGACGCCTTCGAGCACGTGGCCAACACGATCGAGTCGATCGCGGTCAAGGAAAGCTAAGTGGATCTCACGCTCGCACTCGTCATCGGCGTGGTGGTCGTGGCGTTGGTGTTCGACTACACCAACGGTTTCCACGACGCCGCGAACGCGATCGCGACCTCCGTCTCGACGCGCGCGCTGACGCCGAGGGCCGCGCTGTTCATGGCCGCGGCCATGAACTTCCTGGGTGCGCATCTCGGTACGCAGGTGGCGGCGACCGTCGGCAAGGGCATCATCGACGCCCCGCAGGGAAGCCACGGTCTCGTCATCGTCGGTTCGGGTCTGGTCGGCGCGATCACCTGGAACCTCGTCACGTGGTACTTCGGCCTCCCCTCGTCGAGCAGTCACGCCCTGATCGGCGGCCTGGTCGGCTCCGCGATCGCCTCGGCGAGCACCGTCCACTGGGACGGAGTGCTGGAGAAGGTCGTCATCCCGATGATCCTGTCTCCGTTGATCGGCTTCAGCCTCGCCGGGCTCATCATGATCGGAATCCTGTGGGGATTCCGGCGTTCCCAGCCAACGAAGACCAACCGGGGCTTCCGCCACGCGCAGACCGTGTCCGCCGCGGCGATGGCGCTGGGCCACGGCCTCCAGGACGCGCAGAAGACCATGGGCGTCATCTTCCTGGCCCTCGTGGTCGGCGGCTACCAGAACGACGGTGACCCGATCCCCCAGTGGGTCATCCTCGCCGCCGCCACGGCCATCTCGCTCGGCACGTACGCGGGCGGCTGGCGGATCATGCGGACGCTCGGGCGCCGGATCATCGCGCTCGATCCCCCGCAGGGGTTCGCCGCGGAGACGGCCGCGGCGACCGTGCTCTACACCGCGGCCATCGGCTTCGGCGCCCCCATCTCCACCACCCACACGATCACCAGCGCGATCATGGGCGTGGGCGCCACCAAGCGCCTGTCGGCCGTGCGCTGGGGCGTCGCGGGCAACATCGTGACCGCCTGGGTCCTCACGATCCCGGCCGCCGCGTTCGTCGCCGCGCTGTCCTACTTCGCGCTCCACTGGATGGTCGAGTAGTCCTCGGGTGACCGCGCCGGACCGGGAGTGAACCCGGTCCGGCGCGCCCTGCTTCCAGGGCGCGTCCCTGCCTTTCGGTACGTCAGGCGGAGGACGTCTCTACTTCCGGTACATCACGTCGACGTCCCACCGGGTGAAGCCCAGCTTCTCGTACAGGCGGAGCGCCGCCGGGTTGTCCTCGTCCACGTACAGCATCACCTGGCTCAGGCCCCGCGACCTCAGGTACGCCAGGCCGGCGAGGGTGAGCGACCTGCCCAGGCCGCCGCCCTGCTCGGCGGGGTCGACGCCGACGACGTACACCTCGCCGAGGGGTTCGTGCGCGTGGTCGCCGTCGCCGTGGACCTTGGTCCAGTGGAAGCCCACCAGCCGGTCGCCGTCCCCGGGACCGCCCGGCCGTACGGCGAGGAAGAATCCGGCCGGGTCGAACCAGGGCTCCCGCTCGCGCCGCTCCAGGTCCTCGATCGTCCACGCCCCCTGCTCGGGGTGCCGGGCGAAGGCCTTGGCGTTGAGCGCCACCCACGCCTCCCGGTCGGAGGTGCCGGGCTCGAACGTGCGCAGCCGTACCCCCTCGGGAAGCTCGAAGCCGGGGATGTCGGAGGACAGGGAGCGGCGCATCCGCCACAGGGACCTGACCTTGTCGAATCCCGCCGAGCGGGCGAGGGCCTCGGCGGCCGGATGGCCGCCGTGCGCCCACAGGCGCAGGTGCCCGCCGGTGTGGTCGAGCACCGTCTCCAGCAGCCGCCGCCCGTATCCCCTCCCGCGGAACGCCGGGTGGACGACCAGCTCCCCGCTGGGTCCATCGACGGGGTCGGTCGGGTCGACGTGGGCGTAGCCCGCGAGGTCGTCCCCGGCGTACAGCAGCACGGCTCCGGCCCGTTCGTCGCCGCCGTAGCGCAGGTGCAGCATCACATGTTCGTTGAGCGGCCCGACCCCGTCGGCCTCCGTGGCCGCCTCCACCACCGCGAGGACGCCGGACACCTCTTGCTCGCCGAGCGACCCTCGGTACTCCACACGCGCGTTCATGGTGTGGACTCTAAGCGGGCATGTCTTTCCCGAGCTCACCGGGGACTGGCAAAAGGCGCCATGCACCCGCCGGGTGAATCGTTACCTCTCGGTCATTCCTTGCACAGGTAGCCCCCTTAGTGTCGTGGTTCATGATGTCTCGTTCCTTCCAGCGGCTGGCCATGGCGGGCGTGCTCGCCGGGGCCGGTCTCGTGCTCGCGATGGGACCGGCCCAGGCGGGCAACAAGCCCGCCGGCCCCGCCGCCAAGACCGCCAAGACGGTGCCGGTCCGCCTGCTCTCCCTCAACGACTTCCACGGCCACCTCGAGCCGCCGACCGGTTCGTCCGGCCGCATGGTCGACGAGACCGGCGCCACGGTCGACGCGGGTGGTGCCGCGTTCGCCGCCACCCACCTCAAGCAGCTCTCCGACAAGAACACGCTGAAGGTCGCCCAGGGCGACCTGATCGGTGCCACCCCCCTGATCTCCGCGGCCTACCACGACGAGCCCTCGGTGGAGTTCCTCGGCAAGGTCGGCGTCACCGCCTCCGCCGTGGGCAACCACGAGTTCGACGAGGGGTACGCCGAGCTTAAGCGGATCATGAACGGCGGCTGCCACCCGGTGGACGGCTGCTCGCCCGCCGGTACGTGGAAGGGCGCGAAGTACAGCTACCTCGGCGCGAACGTCATCTTCAAGCGGCCCACGCGGGACGCGGAGAAGGAGGCGCTGGAGGCCCTGGGCGGGACGAACAGCGGCTCGCTGCGCAACCTCCTCAAGGACTACGGCATCCCCGCGCTGCCCCCGGTCGCGATCCGCTGGATGAACGGCGTGCCGATCGGCTTCATCGGCCTGGTCACCCAGACCACCCCGAACATCGTCACCGCCGAGGGCATCAAGAACCTCGAGTTCATCGACGAGGTGAAGGCCGCGAACGTCGCGTCCAAGCTCCTCAAGATCGTCGGCGTCAAGGCGCAGGTCGTGCTCGTGCACGAGGGCGACCAGGTCACCGCGGGCCAGTCGCCCGACGCGTGCGCCGCCCAGCCCGGCGCGGGCAACCGGATCGCCACCCAGGTCGACGCCGAGATCGACATGATCCTCAGCGGTCATTCCCACCAGGCGTACCTGTGCCAGGTGGCCGACCCCAAGGGCGGCACCCGCCTCTACAGCCAGGGCGGCTCCTTCGGCCGGGTCATCACCAAGGTCGACTTCCAGGTGGACGTCAGGACCCGCGACGTCGTGCGCTCCTCGGTCGTGGCCGACAACCAGGTCGTGACCAGGACCGTCACCCCCGACCCGGAGATCGCCTCGTTCGTCCAGACGTGGAAGGACCGCGTCGCGGCGGTGGCCAACAGGCCGATCGGCCGGATCACCGCGGACATCACCAACACCGCCGTGGCCTCCGGGGAGTCCCCCCTGGGCAACCTCATCGCCGATGGCCAGCTCGCCGCGACCAGGACCGGCGGCAACGCCCAGATCGCCCTGATGAACCCGGGCGGCGTGCGGGCGAGCCTCAACTACGCGGGCTCGCCCGCCGGTGAGGGAGACGGTGTGGTGACGTACGGAGAGGCGTTCACGGTCCAGCCGTTCAACAACCTCATGCAGGTGGTCACGCTCACCGGGGCGCAGCTCAAGACCGTTCTCGAGCAGCAGTTCGTCGGCGGTCCCAACGCCCAGGCGTTCACCAAGATCCTGCAGCCGTCGTCGAACTTCACCTACACCTACAGCGCGAGCGCGCCGTGGGGTTCGAAGGTCTCCGACATGAAGATCGACGGTGTCGCCGTGACGGACACGCAGACGATCAGGGTCGCGGCCAACAACTTCCTGGTCGGCGGTGGTGACGCGTTCCTCGCCTTCAGGGACGGCGCGGACGTGTGGAGCGGCCCGCTGGACATCGACGCCTTCGCCGCCCACTTCGCGGCGAACCCGTCGATCACGCCCCCGGTGCCCGACCACATCACGGTCGTTCCGTAACGCGGGCGAAAGACGCGCCACGCCGCGAGGATCGCGGTACGTCGTGAGGCATGGCACACCGTGAAGGTGTGACACGCGCGGGAGGCCCATCGGACGCGTCCGGTGGGCCTCTCCGCACGTGGTGCCGGCGGCGTTTCGCCGTACGTCGCGAGGAGCCCGGTGGGGCAGGAGGGCCGTACGCCGTGAGTGGTGTCCGCGGCTCGGCCGAGGCCGGCGTACGGCCGGGGATGTACGGGCGACCTCCCCCTTCCGAGGGTCGGCACAGTGGTCACGGTGGCCTACCGTGTCAGGGGTGAGGACCCGGAGAACCGACGCGCTGGTCGCGGCCGGGGTGCTGGCGGGGATCGTCGGGGGCACCTACGGCGGGCTGTCCAGCTCGGGTTTCCCCGAGCGTCCGCTGGACACGCTCGGCCTGACGCTGATCACGGTGTCGTCGCTGGCGCTGGCGTTCCGGCGGAGCGCGCCCCTGCCGGTGGGAACGATCACCGTGGCCTGTGCCGTCGCCTACTACGCCTGGCGGTATCCGGGGATCTTCGCCGCCGCGCCCGCCCTGATGTCGATCTACACGGTGGCGGTCCTCGGGCGGCGTCGTCTCGCGGTCTGGCTGGCCGTCGCGATGGCCGTGGGGGTCTACGGCCTCATCGCGCTGGCCGACGTCGACCCCGCCCCCGACGGCGGTTTCACCCTGCTCAGCGGCTGGCTGGTGGCGATGGTGGTCTTCGGTGAGACGGCCAGGAACCGCCGCGCCTACCTGAACGAGGTCGAGAGACGGGCGGCCGAGGCCGAGCGCACCCGCGAGGAGGCGGCGCTGCGCCGGGCCGACGAGGAGCGGCTGTGGATCGCCCAGGAGCTGCACGACACCCTCACGCACAGCATCTCGGTCATCAACGTCCAGGCCTCCGTCGCCGTGCAGCTGCTCGACCACGACCCCGCCCGGTCCCGCGAGGCACTGACCGCGATCAAGGAGTCGGGGCGGGAGGCGATGCGGGAGCTCCGCGCCACGCTGGGCGTGCTGAGGCAGGCCGAGCCCGACGGCCCCGAGGCGGGCCTGGCCAGGCTGCCCCGGCTGGTCGCCAGGGCGGAGGCGGTGGGGCTGCCGGTCAGGGTCCTCGTCGTCGGGGAGCGCCTGGACCTGCCCCCGGACGTCGACCGGGCGGCCTACCGCATCGCGCAGGAGGCGTTCACCAACGTGCTTCGTCATGCCGGGCCCGCGTCGATCACGCTGACGACCGAGTACCGGCCGGGAAAGGTCGTGCTGCGCGTCGAGGACGACGGGGAGTCCGCCGCGGAGGTCACGAGATACGGAATGGGGCTGATCGGGATGCGCGAGCGCGCCGTCGCCGCCGGAGGGTCGCTCACCGCGGGCCCGCGTCCGCAGGGCGGGTTCGCCGTCCGTGCCGAGCTGCCCCTGGCGGGTCGGCCGTGATCAGGATGCTGCCGGCCTGCGACCAGGCACTGTCGGGTCGGCCGTGATCAGGGTGCTGCTCGCCGACGACCAGGCGCTGATCCGCGCGGGCTTCCGGGCGCTGCTCGACATGGCCGGCGACATCACCGTCGTCAGCGAGGCGGGCAACGGTGTCGAGGCCGTCGAGATGTCCCGCGCGCTACGGCCGGACGTGGCGCTGCTGGACGTCAGGATGCCGCTGCTGGACGGCATCCAGGCCACCAGGAGGATCGGCGCCGACCCCGAGCTCGACGCGGTGCGCGTGGTGATCCTGACCAACTACGCCCTCGACGAGTACGTCTTCGCCGCGCTGCGCGCCGGGGCCGGGGGCTTCCTGCTCAAGGACATCGAACCCGCCGAGCTGCTGAGGTCGGTCCGGGTGGCCGCCGCCGGCGACGCGCTGCTCTCGCCCTCCGTGACCCGGCGGCTGATCGAGGAGTACGTGTCCACTCCGCCCAGGCCCGTCGCGGGGCCCGGCCTGGAACGCCTGACCGGCCGCGAGCTGGAGATCCTGGCGCTGGTCGCCACGGGCATGTCCAACGCGGAGATGGCGGAGCACCTGGCCATCAGCCACGCCACCGTCAAGACCCACGTCAGCCGGTCGATGACCAAGCTGGGGGCGCGCGACCGGGCGCAGCTCGTCGTCTTCGCCTACGAGTCGGGGCTGGTCACGCCCGGAGCATCGGGAGCGCCCGGAGCGCCCGGAACGCCCGGCGCATCAGGAACGCCTGGAGCGTTCGAAGCTCCCAGGGCGTTCAGAAAGCCCGGAACGTCCGGTACGCCTGGCTCGTCGTCCGGTGGACGCGCCTGAAGGGCACGCACATCACACGCACGTCACGCATGGCCGGACACGACCGCCGTACCCGTCCGGCGTGCCCGGTACAGGCGTGTCCGGCTCACCGCCCTCGCGAGAACTCCGCGGGGCGGCGGCGGGAACGTGCCACGACCGTTTCCGGCGACTCCCGGGAACCCCGGGACACGGGCCGAGGACGACAGGGGCCTAGCGGCGCGCGGGCTCGCGCTCCTCGACGGGCTCGTTGCCGCGCTCGGGGACGAACCGGTAACCGACGTTGCGGACCGTGCCGATCAGCGCCTCGTACTCGGCGCCGAGCTTGGCGCGGAGCCGCCGGACGTGGACGTCCACGGTGCGGGTACCGCCGAAGTAGTCGTACCCCCAGACCTCCTGGAGGAGCTGGGCGCGGGTGAAGACCCTGCCGGGGTGCTGCGCCAGGTACTTCAGGAGCTCGAACTCCTTGAAGGTCAGATCCAGCGCGCGCCCACGGAGCCTGGCGGTGTAGGTGGCCTCGTCGATCGACAGGTCACCGTTGCGGATCTCGTCCGGCACCTCCTCGGCGGCGGACAGGTGGAGCTTGCCCACGGCCATCCTGAGCCGCGCCTCGACCTCGGCGGGTCCAGCGGTGTCGAGGATGACGTCGTCGGTGCCCCACTCCGCGGTCAGCCCGGCGAGGCCGCCCTCTGTGACGATCACCACCAGGGGGCAGGCGACGCCCGTGGTGCGCAGCAGCCGGCACAGGCTCTTGGCCTGGACGAGCTCGCGGCGCGCGTCCACCAGGATCGCGTCGGCGGGCGGGGCGTCGAGCAGGGCGGATGCCTCCGCGGGCGCGACCCGTACCGAGTGCAGTAGCAGCCCCAGCGCCGGAAGCACCTCAGTTGAGGGCTCAAGGGCGTTGGTGAGCAGCAGGAGATTGCTCACGATGCCTCCTTCCCGCGTCATGTCGGCGATAGCCGTACAAACACGTAAGGACCCGGGGGCTACATTGCCCAGGTCCCGTAGTAGGTGAGGATAACCCACAAGGGTTCAGCGTCCAGCGAACGTCCACCTGGTGAACACCCGTTCTCCATGTGGATTCACCGTAATGGCACGGTAACCGTACGTGTGCTTGGGGAGTTGATTCACTGATGGCGACGGTCATTGTCAGATATTGGGCCGCGGCGAAGGAAGCGGCGGGGATTGCGGAGGAGCGGTCCGAGGCCGCGACGCTTGCCGAGTTGATGACGAAAATCACATCGAATCGTGAAGGGCTGGCTCGCGTGGTGAGCCGGTCGTCGTTCCTGGTGGACGGGGATCCGGTGGGCCTGCGGGCCCACGAGACGATCATCCTGACGGACGGGGCGACGGTCGAGGTGCTCCCGCCGTTCGCGGGCGGCTGAGCGAGGTGGACGCTACCACCGGCGCGGCGTTTCGGACAGGATTGCGGGGGGAGGTCACGCCAATGGCCCCTCTCGGGCCGGGGAACGAACAGGGAGTCGGATGCGCAAGCTGATCGGTTTTCTCCTCCTGCTTCTCGTTCTCGTGGTGATCCTCGACAGGGTCGCCGTCACGGGAGTCCAGCGCGAGATCGCCACGCAGGCCACGGCCAAGTACGACCTCTCGACCCCGCCGGAGGTCACGATCGAGGGCATCCCCTTCCTGACCCAGGCGATCGCCGGGCGCTACGAGGAGGTCAGGGTCGCCGCGGGCGCGATGACCATCTCGGGCATCCGGCTGTCGAGCGTCGACTTCACCCTGCGCGGCGTCACGGCCCCGCTGGAGGACCTGGTGCTCCGTCCCCAGCAGGTGGACATGCGCGCCGAGCGCGTGGAGGGGGCGGTGGTCGTCCCGGTGGAGACGCTCAACCAGCGGGCACCTCGCGGGATCAAGGTCAGTGTCGTGGGCGACGAGCTCAACGTCGGCGGGGAGATCACCGTGCTGGGACAGAAGGTGCCCGTGAAGGCGGCGCTGAAGGTCGAGATCGTCAAGGGCGGCCTGCAGCTCGTCCCCGGGAAGGTGACCCTGGGCGGAGGCATCCCCGTGCCCGATCCCGAGCGGTTCATCAACTACCGCATCCCGATCGGCAAGCTGCCGTACAACCTCAAGTTGACCGAGGTCAAGGCCGTTCCCGAGGGGCTGCGCATCTCGGGCGAGGCCTCCGACGTGCCCCTGCGAGGCTGAACGTGTCCCGTGCCTGAACCGGATCGTCCCGCCGTACGTCGTGAGGATGTGAGCCAAGCCGGAACCGCCGACGAGCAACTCGTCAGGGCGCTCTTCGACGAGCACGGCGGGCCACTCTACGGCTACGTGCTGCGGCTGACGGGCGACTCGGGGAGAGCGGAGGATGTCGTGCAGGAAACGCTGCTGCGGGCCTGGCGCCATCCTGACGCGTTCGCCGGCCGCTCCATCCGCGCGTGGCTGTTCACGGTGGCCCGCAACCTCGTCGTCGACCAGCACCGGGCGCGCAAGGCGCGCCCTCCGGAGACGGGTGACGAGGCGCTCGCCGTGGTGCCCGCCGACGACGAGCTGGAACGGGCCGTCGAGTCGTGGGCGGTCGCCGAGGCGCTGGCCGCGCTGCGGCCCGAGCACCGCGAGGTGCTGGCCGAGGTCTACTACCAGGGGAAATCCGTCAAGGAGGCCGCCGAGTCGCTCGGCATCCCCGCAGGAACGGTTAAATCGCGCACGTATTACGCGCTTCGGGCGCTCAAACTGGCGCTGGAGGAGCGGGGGCTCGCGCCATGATGATGACCTGTGACGAAGTACGGATGTCGCTCGGGGTCTACGCTCTCGGTGCCCTGGAGCCGGACGAGCGCGTGCTCGTCGAGGCCCATCTCGCCGAGTGCGCCGAGTGCCGGGCCGAGCTGGAGGAGCTGGCCGGGGTGACGGCGTTCCTCGGCAGGGTGTCCGAGGGCGACGTGGCGCAGGTGGCGAGCCCGCCCACGGCGGTGCTCGACCGGCTGCTCAGTGCCAAGGTCAGGCGGCGCCGTACGAACCGCCTGATGCTCTCGCTGGCCGCCTCGGTCCTGGTGGTCGGGCTCGGCGGCGGCATCCTGTGGACCGTCACCCAGAGCTCCCGGGAGGTCGGCACGGCGTCGGCGCCCATGGCGGACAGACCGGTGACCTCCGCGGAGGGCGGTCAGGAGAGCGTTCGGTCCTTCGAGGACCCGGCCGCGCCCGACAGCGACGCCAGGGCCAGTGCCCAGGCCAGGTCCTCCACGTCACCGCCCGGGGAGACCTTCGGATCCCCGGCGGCCAGCTCCGCACCGGATACCTCCGGGTCCTCGACGGCCGGTCCCGCACCGAAGACCTCCGGGTCCCCGACGGCCGGTCCCGCACCGGAGATCCTGCTCGCCCCCAGCGAGCTGCGGTTCAAGGGGGCCGACGACGCGGGCACGGTCCGCGCGGTGGTGACCGCGTCCGCGGGGGAGGGGGCGACCACGATCAAGGTCACGCTCACCGGGGTGGCCAAGGGCACGCGCTGCCGGCTGGAGGTGGTCGGGGAGGGCGGGCTCAGGGAGACGGCGGGCAACTGGGTCGTCAACCGGGCCGCCTACGACGCGTCGGGTGACTTCGAGGGCACCACGACGATCCCGCCGGAGCGGATCACGTCGTTCGAGATCACCACCGCCGGGGGACGGGTGCTGCTCACGATCCCCACCTCCTGACCCGTCCGGTGCGCCCGTCCCGCCGGGTCGTCCGCCCGGTCAGGGAAAACGGTCCGAGCGTGGGGACCGGCGCGGGAATGGCGCGGGGCGCACGCCTGTTGTCGTGTTCCGTGACCGGTTTGACGGTGGTGGTCGTCACCCTCGCCCTCGCCACGCTCGTGGGCGTGGTGCTGCGGCGACGGAACGGCGTGGCACGAGAGGTGAGGGGCGACGTGGAGCGGCTCACGTCCGGCGACATCCGCGCGGAGCTGGGGGAGCGGGCCACGCTCGTGCAGTTCTCCACCTCCTTCTGCCAGCCGTGCCGGGCGACCCGGCGGATCCTCGGCGAGGTGGCCGGGATGGTGCCTGGCGTCGCGCACGTGGAGATCGACGCGGAGTCCCGCCTGGACCTGGTCCGATCGCTGAACATCCTGCGCACCCCCACCGTCCTCGTCCTCGACGCGTCCGGGCAGGTCGTGAGGCGCGCCTCCGGCCAGCCCAGGAAAGCCGACGTCATCGGTGCCCTCGGTCTGGCGGTCGGCGAATGAGCGGGGCACCCTATCGCCCATTGAACGATCATGTCTCAGAAATTGGACAGGGATGTGACAGATGGCGGGACGCCGGGGTAATGTCGTGGACATGAACTCCACGACAGAGCTGCTCACGAAGCGGCGCGCGGTTGATTTCTGCCGCGTGACCACCGCTCTCTGTCGCGTTTCCTAAGGGCGATCTCAAGCGGCCGTCGAGCCGCACCGATCTGCACAACCCTTCAGGAGCATCAGGCGATGCAGGTTGATTCCCGAGCTCTCCGCTTCGCAGCGGCCGTCACTACCGTCGTCCTCGCACTCGTTCTCGTGACGGGCAGCGCGTGGCTGCTGGCGGCGCAGGCCGTCGTGTTCGCACTGGGCGTTCTCGGCACCTCGCCGTACGGGATGATTTTCAAAGGGATGGTGAAGAGCCCGCCGAAGGAACTGGAGGACGCCGCCCCGCCGCGTTTCGCGCAGGGGGTCGGACTCGCCTTCGCTCTGGTGGGCTTGGTCGGATACGTCGCACAGATCACGCCGCTGGCCCTCGGTGCCGTCGCAGCGGCCCTTTTCGCCGCATTTCTCAACGCCGCTTTTGGTTTCTGTCTCGGCTGCGAGATGTTTTTGATCATTCGCCGTTTACTACCCGCCGCACGATGATCCTGGAGGATCAAAATGAGCCGCTCCGCCGTCCTGGTCGACGCTGACTGGGTCGAGGCCAACCTCGACACTCCCGGCGTCGTTCTCGTTGAAGTGGACGAGGACGCCAGTGCATATGACAAGGGCCACATCCGTGGCGCCGTGAAGGTCGACTGGAAGCAGGACCTCCAGGACCCGGTCCGTCGCGACTTCGTCGACCGTGAGGGCTTCCAGGCGCTGCTGTCGTCCAGGGGCATCGCCAACGACGACACCGTGGTCCTCTACGGCGGCAACAACAACTGGTTCGCCGCCTACGCGTACTGGTACTTCAAGCTCTACGGCCACGAGAACATCAAGCTTCTCGACGGTGGCCGCAAGAAGTGGGAGCTCGACTCCCGCGAGCTGGTCAAGGACGTCCCCGCGCGTCCCGAGACGAACTACCAGGCCAAGGACCAGGACCTGTCCATCCGCGCCTTCCGTGACGACGTCGTCGCCGCGATCGGCAAGCTCAACCTGGTCGACGTGCGCTCGCCCGACGAGTTCACCGGCAAGCTGCTCGCGCCCGCCCACCTTCCGCAGGAGGCGGCGCAGCGCGGCGGCCACGTTCCCACCGCCCGCAACATCCCGTGGTCGAAGACCGCCAACGACGACGGCACCTTCAAGACGGACGAGGACCTCAAGGCCCTCTACGAGGGCGAAGGTGTCGACTTCTCCAAGGACACCATCGCCTACTGCCGCATCGGGGAGCGCTCGGCGCACTCGTGGTTCGTCCTCCACGAGATCCTCGACCAGGCCAGCGTGAAGAACTACGACGGATCGTGGACCGAGTACGGCTCGCTCATCGGCGTGCCGATCGAACTGGGAGAGGCCCGATAATGACTCAGGGATGCGCTGCTCCGGAACAGACTGTTGCCCTTCCGGCCGGGATCGACCTTTCGAGCCAGGCCGTCATCCAGGGCGTGGTGTCGGGCGCGGGCACGGCATACGCCCGCCTGCTCGACCACGCGGGAGAGTTCACCGGTGAGGTCGTGGTGTCCGACGAGGGCATCTTCCGTTTCTTCGCCGCCCCCGGTGACTGGACCGTCCGCATCATCGCGGGCGGCGGGGTCACCAAGGACATCCCGGCCCAGGCCCGCCTGGGTGAGGTCACCCAGCTCGCCGTGGCCGTCTGACCTCTCGGGGCCGGACTCGCCACAGCGAACAGCACATTGACCGAACAGCACGAACCAGCACGAATCAGCAGGGTGAGAGGACCGGCTCTTCTTCGGGAGGCCGGTCCTTTCCGTTGTGCCGGACGCGCCGGAGGCTCGCCGGTCCTGAAGGCTTGCCGGTCCTGAAGGCTTGCCGGTCCTGACGGTTCGCTCGTCTCGTGGTTCGCCGTTTCGGGGCTTGCCGTTCCTGAGAGGGCGGAGTGGTTTCTCCGCCCTCTCGCGTCAGACCGTGAGACGGTCCGCCAGCCGGTTCTCGACACGATCGAGGGCGTCGACGTAGTCGGGCTCCGGGGACATGGCCGCCGCCAGGCGCAGGTGGGGCAGGGCCTCGGGGAGACGGTTGGCGCGTTCGAGGGTCCGGCCGAGCAGGAACCGGGCGTAGTGGTCACCGGGAGTGCGCTCCAGGAGCGCCTCCAGCGTCTCCCCCGCCCGGCCGAGCTGGGCCGAGCCGAAGTAGGCGCGGGCCGCCAGCAGCCGGACGGCGGGGTCGTCGCCGTGATCGGCCAGCAGCGGACGCAGCGTCCACAGAGCGCCGAGGGGATCCCGGGCGTCCAGCAGCGCCTCGGCCTGGCGCAGCCACCTGACCTCGTCGGGGAGTTCCCGACGGGGAACGGCGTCCCGTACCAGGTCGGCGAGGACCTCGGCAGGCTGCGCGCCGGAGACCATCGTGTCGCCGACCGCGAAGGTCGGCGAGGTGGCGATGCCCTCGGCCTTGCCGCGCAACAGCTCGGAGCGGACCTCGTCCGCGCCGTCACCGCGGTCGAGCGCCTCGGCCATGCCGTCCAGACCGGCCTCGGCGGCGAGCGCCGCCAGGGTGGCGCGGTCCCCGATGTCGGAGCCCTCGACGAAGTGGGCACGCAGGATCCGCTCCACGACCGCGCCCTGGAGCGCGGCACCGCCCCGCCGGTGGGCGAGGGCGATCACCCGGTGGGCGTCGAACGTGTTCGCCCGCCACACGGCGCCTCGCGGCCGTCCGTTGTCACCGGCCCGCTCCCCGGTCGGGGTCGAGGCCGGGGTCGCGCGGAGGGCTCGCAGGGCGCCCTCGGCGACCGGGTCGCGCAGCTCCTCCTCCAGCGGTTCCGACGGCACCGGAGCCATCGGGTCGATGACGTACGGGCGCCAGACGATCTCCACGTCCTCGCCGAGTTCCGCCTGCTCCAGGCGTCGCCTGCCGATGTAGGCCCACGCGCAGGCCATGTCGGCCCAGACTTCCATGCGCTTCATTGCCGCTGCAACAAACGGGGCCGGTCGTTTATTCGGCGGGCCCTCCGGCCTCGATCGGTCCGGGTGACGAGCGTGGGGAATCTGCGGCGGTCGCCGTCTCGGCGCCTTTCACCTGGCGGGGATCCGGCCGGGCTCGCGACGTCCGGAGAGGGGCGACGGGACCGGCGGGAGGCGTCGGGGGCGCGGCGTTCGGCCGGCCTCGCCGGTCGGGCTGCGCTCCGTCAGGGGAGTCGTTAGCATGCGTCGGGTGCCTGAAACGCCTGTTATGCCCGCACAGTCGCCGGCAGTCGGCCGGAGGTCCGCCTCCCTTTCCGCGGCCTCGCTGCCCATGCACACGCTCAGGATCTTCGGCGCCTGCGCCCTGTCGCTGATCCTCTGGTTCTCGGCCGGCAGGGTGGTCCGGGGGCTGCTGATGGTGGCCGCCAGCGAGGTCTCCCACGGCGACTACCGGCAGGTACGGCTCGTCATCACGATGTTCGTCTTCACGCTGATCGTGTTGAACGAGCTCGTGATCATGGTCGGCATGCTGCACTCGGTGCGCGGGGCGCTGCGGGAGATCCAGGCGCGCAGGGAGGGCGGCGAGGCAGACGAGAGCATGTTCGGCGCGCTGAACCGTGCCACGCTGGTCTTCGCCACCATCTACCTCGCCTGGAGCTTCCAGAACGCGGACGCCAGGGAGTTCATCGCCGTCGACACCGCCAGGCGGGTCGACCAGGACTTCGCGGCGAGTCTCGCGGGGCAGGAGGTGGAGGGCGGCACCGGGCTCTCCACCCTGGACGTGCGGGTCTCCCTGGGGGTCGCCGTGGTCGCGTACCTGCTCAAGACGCTGTTCAGCTGGTGGCACGTCAACGGCAAGGTCAGGGGCAGCGGCGTGTTCGCGACCTTCTTCGAGCTGGCCTTCGCCTTCTACAGCATCAACGCCCTGTTCGCCCTCGCCGACGCGCGGGCGGAATGGCTGGACCACCGGGTCGTCGTGGCGGCGGCCAGGGACTGGGCCGAGGAGGCGGGGGAGGCGATGCCGTGGTGGAAGGCCTTCTGGGACGCGGTCGGGGACGTGTGGCCCCATGTGATCGACGGTCTGGTCGTCCCGCTCACCTGGCTGACGGTCGCCTCGCTCGTCTACGGAGCCTTCGCCGAGGACACCCGGGCCGTCGTACGGGGAACCAGGCTCGACAACGTGGCCACCCGGATGGAGCGGACGCACAACCTCACCCAGACCACGATGACGCGTGCCACGGCCGGGTTCCAGGAACGCTGGGTTCCCCCGATGAACGCCTTCCGGCTCGCCGTCCGGGGCGGTCCCGCGCTGTTCGGTCTCTTCTGCCTCGGTTACGTCGGGATCAGGGTGGTCACCGACTACGCGGACCGGGGCGTGCGGATGCTGATCGGCAACGAGGACCCGTTCGTCTGGCTGGCGCTGGCCGGGCCGGTGTCCTTCGTCAGGGAGATGGCGGTGCTGACGCTGACCGTCTGCCTGCTGGCGGCCACGTTCGACATCGCGGCCACCCGCAGTCGCGAGGCGGGGGAGGCGCTCACCGCCGGAAGCGCAGAACCTGGTCCTGAACAGGGTCCTTCTGCTCCGCGGCCTTCTTGAAGATGTCCTTCACGGACTCGTCCTCCACGACGTCGTACGTGGCGGGGCGGACGTGGACCTCGACCTGCCCCGCCAGTTTCCTGGGCACCACGGCGACCATGTTGTAGGTGTAGGCGGTACCGATCCTGTGGTCCTTGGCCTCGTCCGGGACGTCGTCGCTCTCGGGGAGGACCTTCCACACGCGGCTGTCGGAATGCCTGATCTCGACCTGCGGATCGCCGCGCAGGCTGATGCCCTCGGCGTCCAGCGCGGTCCTCGTCACCTTGATCTTCAGCCACTGGCGGTCGGCAGGGAGGGGCTTCTGGCCGGGCAGGCTGTCCACCTGCTCGACCGAGGACTTCCACGACACGTGCATCAGCGTCATGGCACCCCCCGCCGCGACGGTGTAGATCCTGTCGGCGGGGTTGCCGGTCCTGTAGACGGTGTAACCGTTCCACGTGGAGACCGCGATGCCGAGTCCCACGAACACGATCGTCGCGCCGGCCCGCAGCACCGTACGGCGCCTCCTCGTCGGCGGGGTCTCCTCCGTGGCCGCCGCGGTCTCCCGCGGTGGGCGTTCCCCGGGCGGCGTGTCGGTGGGTGCGGCGGGGGCGGCCGCGGGCATCGCCGCCGCCGTCCCGGTTCCGGTGGCGGAGGGTCTGGGCAGCGGGGACCCGGTGACGGAGGGGAACGGCTGGGTCGAGGCTCCCTCCGGTTCTTCCGCAGGCTCTTCCACGGGCGGCCTCGGGGGCCAGACCTGCTCGTCCGGGAACGTCCGCGGAGGGCCGGGCGTCCACTGGCCACCGCCCGGAGGTTGCCGGCGCTGAGGTGGGGTGGGGCGGCTCCTGGTCGGGGTGGGGGGCGCGGCGGGGAGACCCGGGGCCGGGGCGGGAGGCGCCGGTGGCGCGGCGGGCCGAGGCCGGGGTGCGGGGGCCGGCTGCGTCGGATCGGGGAACCCCTGCCCGGCATGGCGGTTCCCGGGCTCGGGCGGGTTCAGCCGCCGGGCCCGGGGAAGCGCGGGCCGTTCCGGATTCTGTCCGGTACGCGGCCGGTGGGCCGCGGGAGGTTCCGCGTGACGTCCGCGAGGTCGCGTGGGCGCGTCGTCGTCGAGACCGGGCGATGCCGGGGGCCTGGGGGGAACGCCGGGAGCGCCGGGAACGCCGGGAGACATCGGTCCTGGCGGCGTCGGGCGCTCGCCGGCAGCGCCGGGAGGCATCTGGCCGGGGAGCATCGGGCCGGGTGGTGCCGGACGCTCACCGGGGGTGCCGGGGGGTGCCGGCCAGGTGCCGAGGGTGGCGGGCCAGGGGCTGCCTCGGTAGGGATCGTGAGACGGCGTGGAGGGATGGCCCTCCGAGGCGGGCCGGTTCTGCCGTACGGGCCCGTTCTCCCCCGCCGGCCCGTTCTCCCCCGCGGGCCGGGGCTCGCCCGCGGACCGTTCCTCCCGCGCGAGCCGTTCCTCCCGCGAGGCGAACCAGTCGCGGCCCTGCTCGTCCTCGGGACCTCCCCGGTGCGGCGTCCCCATCAGTTCCTGCTCGCCAACTCGTAGACGTCCTTCGCGGTGGAGGTCAGCCGTCGCGCGGCCGCCTCGTCCAGACCCAGGTCTATCTCGATCTCGGGTCCGTTCGGCTCGACGATGAAACCGGATGAGGGGGCGAGCAGGATCCGCGAGTCCGGGAGCTCCCCGGGAGGGATCTCGAAGACCGTCACGCCCTCGGTCCACCAGCCCGGCTGGATGTAGGGATGGGTGATGGTCGACATCTGGTCCACCCTGTCGGAGGCCACGTAACGGTGCCCGCCGCCCGTCAGCAGCCGGGGAGGTCCCAGCTGCTGCGGCTCCCAGGTCGCCGTGGCGCCCACCTCGACGATGATGAAGATCCCTTTGGCGGTCACCCGTTTCTGCTCGCCGCCGGCGTTCTTGGCCGCGATGGCCTTGGCCGCGTGCACGGCCTTGACCCGCGCGGAGATCCGGGAGCCGGTGACCTCCTCGTTGATGTCGCCGGTCGAGGTGAGGGGCGCGTCATGGTCGGCGATTCCCGAGCCGAAGGCCTGCAGTCCCACGGCGGAGGCCGCCAGCGCGATCCCGGCCAGCACGGCGCCGGCGGCGCGCCACCGGCTCGGCGGCGCGGTGGTTCTGCGGCGGGCGGGCGCCCCGGAGCGGGAGCGGGAACCGGGCCGGGGGTGGTTCTCGGGCCGAGGACGAGTCTCGGACCGGGGCCGGGTCTCGGGCAGCGGATGAGTCTCAGGCCGTGTCTCGGGCCGGGAACGGGAAGAGGCGTTCACGAGCGTGTTCCCTTCTGCGCGACGGGAAGCGTGACCTGGGCCGTCACCACGGGTTTCTCCTTGCCCGCGTCGTTCTCCGTCACCAGGAACCAGCCCGGCGACAGGGTGATCCCCTCACGCCACTCGTACTTGCCGACGTCGATCGTCAGCTGCTTGGGAGCCCGCTGCTTGTCCTCCAGCTCGTACCTGACCACCACGCCGGTCGGCAGGGCCGGGTGGAGTTGTGCGCTCTCGCCCCCTCCGGTGGGGGAGAACACCGACGCGCCGTACTTGCCCTTTATCGCCGGGGTTATCTTGAGCAGGGACGAGCCGAAGGACCCGCCGGCCAGGCCGCCCTCGTAGAGCAGTCCCGTGCTCGCGGTCTCGTCGCCCTTGTTGACGACCCGGAACTCGATCTCCAGGAAACGCTTGGCGGGGCTGCCGAACAGGCCGGGCTCGCTCACGGTGCGGGACCCGACGAATGTGGTCGTGAACTGCTCCTGGTCCACGGTCGAGCCCTGGCCGAGCCGCTTGGGAGGCTTGTCGGGGGCCGTGGCGAAGCCGCCGAGAGCGGCGGTGACTCCCAGACCGGCGACCGTCACCAGGGCGACGAGCGGGACCGCGATGGGGCGCCGTCTGGTGGGACCCTCGGGAGGCGGAGTCATGAGAAATGATGTTAATCGCTGACGTCCGTCTCATCCGACTCATCTGTCCCTTAAGTCCTGGCGAACCTGGGGAAAATACAGCGGATTGACGGGAACGCTGCCCGAATATGATGTCGAACTCTTACGCTGTCTCCGAGGCTTCCGATGAGCCCGATGGCGGAGGTTCCGTGGCGGACGTGCATCCAGAGCATGCGCAGCTCCAGGCGGACCGGATCTACCTGGGCTGGCAGTACGCCTTGTTGCACCCTGATCCGGGTCCGGCTCCCAAGCGACCGTCGCCCGTCGAGAATCCTCCCGAGCCGCTCGACCCCGAGTGGGTGCGCAGGGAACGCCTCAACGAGGACCTCCTGAACCGGCCGGTCAAGATCGTTCGAGGGTTCATGGCCGCGCTCGCCACCCTGATCCTCGTCCTCGGCCTCACCGAGATGCTCAGCTGGTCGTTCGCCGCCGTCGGGGTTATCGCCGCCGGTGGCATCGCGGCGTTCTGCAGCTACGCCGTCCACCAGGGCGACCGGGCGGTGCGCCACCGCATCAGGGAGCGCGAGGTGGCCGGTGACCGGCTGCGGGAGGAACGTGACAGGGAGCTCTTCCTCGCCCAGGAGGAGCACGCCGCCCGTTACCGGGAGTGGGCGGAGAAGAAGGAGCGCCACGACCGCCAGCTGACCTGGTACGCGGTGGCGGTGCCCGACGAGATCGACCGGATCGACGTGGCCGGAGGCACGCTGCCCGGCTGGTCGGCGCTGATCACCCTGCTCGGCGCGACCCGCCTCTACAGCGGCGGCCACCTGACCGTGCTGGACCTGTCCGAGGGCGCGATCGCCAAGGACCTGATCGAGCTCGCGCGCAGGGGTGGCGACGACCCGCTGGTCTGGGTGCTGCCGGTCGACCTGCCCCGGCTCGACCTGGGCGCGACGCTCGCCCCGGAGGCCTTCGCCGACGTTCTCGCCCACGTCGTGAGCGTCAGCGAGGAGCACCGTTCGACCAGGGACCTGTCGTTCGACAACGCCATCCTGGAGCGGGTCCTGGAGGTCCTCGGCGAGAGCGCCACGATCAACCAGGTCACCGCCGCCCTGCGCGCCCTGGCCCAGGTCGGCGACCCCCGCGAGGACCTGCGGTTCGGCCTGATCACCGCCACCCAGCTGGAGCGGATCGGCACGCTGTTCGGCAGGGGCGTCAGCGACCGGGTGGTGATCGAGCGGGCGTGGGCGCTGGAGTCGCAGCTGCGCAAGCTGGAGACCCTCGGCTCCGAGGCGGTGCGCCTGCCGCCCGCGCGCCTGCGGGTCGTGTCGATGGACCGCCAGGCGGGCGTGTTCGGCAACCGCGTCCTGGGCACGTACGTGGCGACCGCGCTCACCCACATCCTGCGCCAGTCGCCCGCCTCCGAGCGGCCGTGGTACCACACGATCATCGTCGCGGGCGCGGACAAGCTCCGCGGTGACGTGCTCGACCGGCTGATGGACGCCTGCGAGACCTCCAGGACCGGCCTCGTGCTCACCTACCGGTCGCTGACCCCGACCGTGCGGGAGCGGCTCGGGCGCGGGCACGCGGCGGTGACGTTCATGCGGCTCGGCAACGCCGAGGACGCCCGGGTCGCCAGCGAGCACGTCGGCACCGAGCACCGGCTGGAGCTCGCCCAGCTCACCGAGACGATCAGCGCCGCCGGGGCCGGGATGGACGGCGGCTACGTCTCCACGGTCGGCCAGGCCGAGGAGGGCGACGAGGAACGCGACGTGAGCCACACGGACCTCAAGGAGGACATCACCGAGTCCACCGAGTGGGGCCGTCGCGCGACCAAGGCGATGGGGGAGACCGAGCGGGTGCTGCACCGCTCCAGGGAGTTCCTCGTCGAGCCCCACCAGCTCCAGCAGCTTCCCACCACCTCGGTGATCGTTACCGACGCCACCGCCGAGGGGCGCAGGGTCCGTCTCGCCGATGCGAACCCGGCCATACTGACCTTCCCCAAGACGACGCTGGGCGAGTTCGACGAGATCAAGGAAGCCGCGCTGGACCACGCGCACCAGGAGAGGAAGGCGGAGCCGCGCGCGTCGAGCGCGTTCGAGGACGCGCCGCCCAACCTCGGCCCGCCCCCGGCCAGGCTCGACTGGCGTCGCCGCCAATGAGATCCCGGCCCACGCCGACGAGAGCCCGGGTGATGCGGGACCGGAGGGCGGAGGCTCGGGCGGTACGGGTCCGGGCGGCGTCAACCCGGAGGGGGGAGGCTCAGGCGAAGGAGGCTCGGGTGAGGACCGTTCGAGCGGCGGCGTTTTCACCGGGTGCGTCAACGAGCCGTCCGTATCTCGTAATGGGATGGTCAATGCCGGGGTGCGAGCCCCGAGTCAGGTTCGACCGTGGTTGCGGGGGTGACCTACCCTCGATCTCGATCATGCGTCGGCCGGTACGACGGAGCGATCCGTGAAGCGTCAACCCTCCGGCCTGGAGCCGGGTCCCCCGGGTGGAGACCAAATGCAGCCAAGTGTGTCCCGTCCGCCCAATGCCCTGACCGGTCCCTGGTACAGAATCCAGGCGATCACGGCGCCCTCGCGCAGCTCCTCCGCCGAGTGGGACTTCGTCACCGTCCTGCCCGCCGTACTCTCCACGGCCCAGCGCAACCGGCCCTTCGTGGTCGGCTGGCTCTCGCGCGGGTCCGGGGCCCCGCTGGAGCTGATCACCAACGCGGGGCCGCTCACCCCGCCGCGCCCGCCCCGCAGGGCCGCCACCGAGGCCGAGCACGCCCCCGGCGGTCCCGAGCCGCTGCTGTTCCCCAGCGGTGCCCGGGGTGTCCGGATCGGCGACGAGTGGCTTCGCGACCTGTCCGACCTCGCCTGGACCGTCTGCCCGGGACGGCAGGCCCCGCCGCTGGGCGGGCGCCGCGAGCCGGACGCCGACGAGATCAGGCGGCCCACGCTCTTCGAGTCGACGCTGGTCACGCTCATGTCCCGGCCGTTCGCCTGGCTGGTGGTGGCCGAGCAGACCGACCTGCTCGACGCCGAGGTCGCGCACCTGCGCACCCAGCTCAACGTGCTGCGGCAGTACGGTGACGCCTCCGAGCGCTCCCGCTATGACGCCGAGCGGGCCGAGCGGCGCATGCAGGAGCTGGACGCCTTCCGCGAGGCCGGGCTGTGGAACGTCCGGGTGCTCGCCGGGGCCGCCGGGCCCGAGGAACTGCGCCAGATCGCCCCGGTGCTCGTCGGCTCCGCCGAGATGAGCCACCACCCCTACCGCCTGCGCAGCGCGCTGTCCGGCCCCGTGTACGGCTTCGCCGAGGCGCTGGCCACGACCCTGCAGGACCCGGCGGACGGCGCGGCCTCCCCGTTCGCGGCCACCGCGGGGGCGCTCGCCGCGCTCGCCGGGCTGCCGCACCGGGAGGTGCCGGGGGTACGGGTCCTCGACGCGGGCTTCTTCGACGTGACCAGCGAGGCGGACAACGTGCCCGGCGCGCTCACCGTCGAACTCGGGTCCATCCTCGACGGCCAGGACAGGCCGGTCGGCTCGTTCAAGGTCCCGCTGGCCACCCTCAACCGGCACGCGTTCATCACCGGCGCCACCGGCTCCGGCAAGTCCCAGACCGTCAGGCACCTGCTGGAACAGCTCACCGGCGCGGGCATCCCGTGGCTGGCCATCGAACCGGCCAAGTCCGAGTACGCCTCGATGGGCGGCCGGATCGAGCACCTCGCCCCGGTGACCGTGATCAACCCGTCGGCCCCGGAGAGCGTGCCGTTCAGCGTCAACCCGCTCGCCCCCGAGCCCGGCTATCCGGTGCAGGCCCACATCGACATGGTCCGTGCGCTGTTCATGGCGGCCTTCGACGCCGAGGAGCCGTTCCCGCAGATCATGTCTCTCGCCCTGCAGCGGGTGTACGAGGCCAACGGCTGGGACGTGGTCACCGGCTGGGCCGCCCCGGGCGCCGCTGTCAGGCCCGCCGTACCGACCCTCGAACAGCTTCAGCAGCACGCGATGGACGTGATCAAGGAGATCGGCTACGGCCGGGAGGTCCAGGCCGACGTGGAGGGCTTCATCTCGCTGCGGCTGCGGTCGCTGCGGGTCGGCTCCGCGGGCCGGTTCTTCGAGGGCGGGCACCCCGCCGACATCGGCGACCTGCTCCAGCGCAACGTGGTGCTCGCGATCGAGGACGTCGCCAACGACGAGGACAAGGCGTTCCTGATGGGCACCTTGATCATCCGGATCGTGGAGCACCTGCGGATGCGGGCCAGGAAGGAGCGCAGCAGCGGGCTCAAGCACGTCATCGTGATCGAGGAGGCGCACCGGCTGCTGCGCGACCGGGGCGCGGGGCGGGCCAGCACGCACGCCGTCGAGCTCCTGGCGGGCATGCTCGCCGAGATCCGCGCGTACGGCGAGGGCATCGTGGTCGCCGAGCAGATCCCCACGAAGCTGGTCTCCGACGTGGTGAAGAACACCGCGCTGAAGGTCATCCACCGGCTCCCCGCCGAGGACGACCGCCAGCTGGTCGGCGCGGCGACGAACCTGAGCGAGGAGCAGTCCCGGCAGGTCGTCTCGCTCCCGCCCGGCGTCGCCGCGGTCTTCGCCGACGGCATGGACCGGCCGCTGCGCATCCAGGTGCCGCTGGGCGAGGACCGCGAGCGCCCGGTCCCCGGCCACATGCCGCCCATCTGCGGTCGCCGGTCGGCGGCCTGCGGGCAGGAGTGCCGCACCGGCCGGGCGTGCACGCTGGTCGAGCTGCGCGAGGCGGACCTGCTCGCCGGGGCGTCCGAATGGGCCTGGCTGCGGATCTGGACCGACACGCTGGTGCTGGCGTTCTGCACCAACCGGCCGGTGCCCGGGGTTCCCAGGGTGCTGGCCGACCTCTGGGCGGAGCTCCCGCCGCGGCGGCGCGAGTGCCTGCTGGCCACGGCGGTGGAGCGCTGCGTGGGCCGCCGCGCCTGGTCGCTGCGTACCGTCAGCGACCCGGTCAAGCTGACCGAGCAGGTCGCCACGATCGCGACCAGGCTGCTCGGTCCCGACCGTGACCCCGGCGAGCGGCCGGGGCCCGCCTGGGTCATCCCGCAGGTGCGGTGGCTGCACGAGGTGGACAGGCTCTTCCCGCACGGTCAGCCCGCGCCCAACCCGCGCGGCTCCGCACCGGTCATGGAGTACGCCCTGTTCAACCGTCCCGCGGGCGGCACCGAGCTGCTCGGCCACCGGGCCAAGGCGCTCCGCCACCACCCGCTGTCCATGGAGGTGGACAGGAACAGGGAGCTGGCCTGGCGGGTGATCCTCGGCGACGACGAGCGCGAGAGCGTGGAGCGCGACATCCTCACGGTCACCATCGGCGTCGACCCGGCCGACCGGCTCCGGCACGTGTCCCAGACGATGGGGGCGGGCTGGCTGGAGAGCGTGCTGTCGTGGCCGCACCGGTTCGTGCTGCCCTTCGACGCCGACTCGCCGGAGCCCGCGGAGCTCGCCTTCGCCGAGCAGTGAGGGCGGTTCGGCCGGGGTGTCCCCCGGCGTGCGGAAGGTTCGCTCCACGAGCTTCGCCATGAGCCTTTCCCCGAGCTCCGCCATGGGCTTTGCCCGGGTCCTTTCCGGTGTCCTCCGACCGGATCCGGGGGCTCGCGTACCTCACCGTCACCGGGTGGTGCGTGTGACGTGCCGCCGGGGGGTGACGGTGCCGAAGCAGGGCTAAGATCTGCGGCATGAACGATTCGGTGATTCCGGTCCCGCGGCCGGGCCGGTCGGCCGCCGGGTCGTCCCGCGACGGGTCGCCAAGCGAGGAGACGGCATGACTCAGCTTCCGCTGCGGGCGCAGCTCGCCACCGCTCTCGGCCGGACGGCCGCGACCCTGTCCCGGGTCACCGGGCGCGGAGACGGGTCGGTGATCGGGGGCCGGGTGAGCCTGGTCCTGGAGCCCGACCTGCTGCGCAAGCTCGCGCACGACCGCAAGCTCGTGCTGGTGAGCGCGACCAACGGCAAGACCACGACGACCCGCCTGATCACCTCCGCGCTGTCGGAGCTCGGCGACGTCGCCACCAACGCCTTCGGCGCCAACATGCCCGCCGGGCACGTCTCGGCGCTGTCGTCGGCCAAGCACGCCCCGTACGGCGTGCTGGAGGTCGACGAGAAGTACCTGCCCGAGGTGATCGACACCACCGGTGCCGGGGTCATCTGCCTGATGAACCTCAGCCGCGACCAGATGGACCGGGCGGGCGAGATCTGGCTGCTCGCCCAGAAGTGGCGGCGGGCGCTGGCCGGCAGGAACACCCACGTGATCGCCAACGCGGACGACCCGCTGGTGGCCTGGGGCGCATCCACGGCCGCCTCGGTCACCTGGGTGTCGGCGGGCCAGCCGTGGAAGGAGGACTCCTGGTGCTGCCCCGAGTGCGGCGGCCCCCTCGACCGCAAGGGCATGGAGTACGTCCCGCCCGGCAGCATCGGCGCCGGTGCCCCCTCGAAGTCGGGGGAGAACGACTGGGCCTGCCGCGAGTGCACCTTCCGGCGGCCCGAGCCGTCCTGGATCCTCGACGACGACGCGGTGATCGACCCGCGCGGGCAGCGCTGGGTGCTCGACATCCAGCTTCCCGGGCGCGCCAACCGGGCCAACGCGGCGATCGCGCTGGCCACCGCCGAAGTGTTCGGCCTGCCCGTCGAGCGGGCGCTTCCCCGGCTGCGCGAGGTCAGGTCGGTCGCCGGCCGGTACACCACGGTGGAACGCGACGGCCGGCACGCCCGGCTGCTGCTCGCCAAGAACCCGGCCGGCTGGCTGGAGGCGTTCGACGTGCTCGACTCCTCGCTCCCGGTGATCCTCTCCGTCAACGCCCAGGGGCCCGACGGCCGCGACACCTCATGGCTGTGGGACGTCGACTACCGGGTGCTGCGCGGCAGGCCGGTCTTCGTGGCCGGTGAACGGCGGCTCGACCTCGCGCTCCGGCTGGACGTGGCCGACGTGCCGTTCCAGCTGGCGGGCTCGTTCGAGCAGGCGCTCGCCGCGCAACCACCGGGCAAGGTCGACGTGATCGCCAACTACACCGCCTTCCAGCAGATCCGATCGGAGTTCGGTCGTGCAGTCTGACAGCGCCCTGCGCCTTGTCTGGATCTATCCGGACCTACTGAGCACGTACGGCGACCAGGGCAACGTCCTGGTCCTGGAGCAGCGCGCCAAGCGCCGGGGCATCCCGGTCGAGACCGTGCACGTGCGCTCGGCCGATCCGGTCCCGGAGGGCGGCGACATCTACCTGATCGGCGGCGGTGAGGACCGGCCGCAGATCCTGGCCGCAGAAAGGCTCCGGCGCGACGGCGGCCTGCACCGGGCCATCCAGCGGGGCGCCGCCCTGCTGGCCGTGTGCGCGGGCTACCAGATCATCGGCACCACGTTCGGCGGCGAGGAGGGCCAGCCGGTCGACGGCATCGGCCTGATCGACATCTCCAGCGGGCGTGGCCAGGGCCGGGCCGTCGGGGAGCTGGCGGGGGAGGCGGACCCGGCGCTCGGCATCCCGACGCTGACCGGTTTCGAGAACCACATGGGCGTCACCCGGCTCGGGGCCGGGATCCGGCCGCTGGCGCGTACGGCGGTCGGTACGGGCAACGGCGACGGCACCGAGGGCTGCCACATCGGCAAGATCGTCGGCACCTACCTGCACGGCCCCGCGCTCGCCCGCAACCACGGCCTCGCCGACCTGCTGCTCACCTGGGCGGTGGGTGCCCAGCTGCCGCCGATCGACGACGCCTGGTTCGACCGGCTCCGCGAGGAGCGTCTGGCCGCGGTGCTGCCCCGCTGATCGGGTGCCGCCTCGCCGACGGGGCGTCTCGCCGGTGGAGGCGTCCTGCTGACGATGGCGCCCCACCGGCGGGGGAGACAGGCTGCCCGGCCTCGCCAGGCGGCCGGTGGCCCGACGGCCGCGAGCTCGGGGCGGCCGGTGGCCCGACGGCCGTGGGCTCGGGCTCGGGGCGGGCGGTGTTCCGGTGGTCTCAGTAGACGAGGGCCTGGACGCCCTCACCCAGCACCTCTTCCACGAAGGTAGGGGCGCCCGCGATGCGGATGCCCTCGATCACGTCGTCGACCGTGATGTCCCGCCGGGCCGCGCACTGCGTGCACAGGGTCACCCTGCCCCCCGCGAGCACCGCGTCGAGCAGGTCCCCGAGCTGGGCGGCGTGCGGGAGGGTGAACTCCTTCGCCCGGCCGGGAAGGGCGAACCAGGCGGATTCGCCTGTCAGCCAGAGCGAGACGGGAACCCCGCTCGCCAACGCCGCCGCGGCCACCGTGAACGCCTGATTGCAGCGCTCAGGTGAGTCTTCGCCTGCGGTAACCTTGATCACCAGTGATCGTGCCATGCTCGAAGCCTATGCGGCCCGGTGTCACCGGCGCGAACCGTACCTGAGCGGCCCTAGGCTCGTTTCATGGACGTTCCCGAACTGCATTCCGACCTTGAGCCGATCGCCTTCCTCCTGGGCCGATGGGAAGGCGCCGGGGTCGGGGGGTATCCGACGATCGAGAGTTTCAACTTCGGCCAGGAGATCGTCTTCGGTCACAACGGCAAGCCGTTCCTGACCTACACCAGCCGCACCTGGCTGCTCGACGAGGCGGGTGACAAGGTCCGGCCGCTGGGCACCGAGACCGGTTTCTGGCGCCAGCTCCCCGGCCGCCAGCTTGAGGTGTGCCTGTCACACCCCACGGGCATCGTGGAGATCTACGTCGGCGAGGTGGTCTTCAACAAGATCGAGCTCCAGACCGACGTGGTGGCCCGAACCGCGACCGCCAAGGAGTACACGGCGGGCCACCGCCTATACGGGCTGGTCAACGGCAACCTGATGTGGGCGTACGACATGGCCTCCATGGGGCAGCCGCTCCAGTCCCACATCTCGGCCGAGCTCAAGCGGGTCGGTGACTTCGTACCCGACGAGGTGTGAGGTCCGCACCCGGGGCCGGGTGAGGTTCGTCCCCGACGCCGGGTGAGGCCCGGGTCTTCGCCCGCTGCCCGCGATGGGGTGCGGCGGGGCGCTGGTTACCCTCTGAGGATGAGCACCCCCTTCACCCCCGACGTGGTCGAGGCCATCAGGCGCCACATGAACGACGACCACGCCGATGACGCGCTGCTGATCTGCAAGGGCCTCGGCGGGCAACCCGAGGCCACCGGCGCGACGACGACCGGCGTCGACGCCGAGGCGATCGAGTTCGCCGCCGTGGTCGGCGGGCGGGACGTCACGGTCCGGGTCCCCTGGAGCACCACGCTGACCGAGCGCGCCCAGGTCCGCACGGAGGTCGTCCGCCTCTACCGTGACGCCTGCGCCGCCCTCGGCGTCCCCGCCCGCGGCGAGCACTGACCGGCGGATCCGCGTTCTCTCCCCGTTCTTCACACCGCTCGCGCGCCGGGCCGGATTCGGTGGAGGCGGTGATCCGGCATGGCCCGTGCCGCCCGGCCGTCGTTCGCCAGGGACCCTCCTTCCGAACGGGAACCGGGAAACGGGAGGAGCAGGTGGGCCGGTTGATGACGGTCCGGTCACTGTCGAGACCGATCGTGACGTTCGTGGAAAGCTCCCAAATACCAAAATTTCCTGAAAAGGAGGCGCGGTGAAACCACGAGCACTCGTACTGGCGCCGATGCGAGGCCAGGAGTGGAACCGCCTGAGAGAGCTGATCGACGTCCACTACGACCCGGCCGACCACCGTCCCCACCCGGCGGCCGAGCTCGCCAGGCAGCTCGCGGACACCGGCGCGCGCATCCTCATCACCGAGTCCGACGAGGTCGCCGGTCCGGTCCTGGACCTTCCCCTGCTGGTGGTGGGCTGCGCCCGTGGCGAGGCGGGGAACGTGGACCTCCCGGTCGCCACGGCGAAGGGCATCCCCGTCGTCTGCGCCCCGGGACGCGACGCCGACGCGATCGCCGAGCTCACCCTCGCCCTGATCCTCGCGGTGACCCGCCGGGTCGCGGTCGGCGACAGGGAGATCCGGCGAGGCATGGCCTCCTACCGGCGGTACCGCGCGTGGGAGCTCGCGGGCCGGACCATCGGCCTGGTCGGTTACGGGGTGGTCGGCCGCGCGCTGGCCTGGCGGATGAAGGGGCTGGGCATGCGCGTCATGGTCCACGACCCCGACGCGGCGGAGAACCGGTACGGGCTCGACGTCCTGCTGGCCCAGGCCGACGTCGTCTCCGTGCACGCCTCCGCGTCCGGGGGCCGGTCGGTCGGGGCGGCGGAGTTCGCCGCGATGAAGCCCGGATCGATCTTCGTCAACACCGCGGACGCGGCCCTGCACGACATGGACGCGCTCGTCGGAGCCCTGAAGGCCGGCCATCTCGGTGGAGCGGCCCTCGACCGGTTCACCGGGGAGTGGCTCGACCCGGCCCACCCGCTCGCCGACATGGACAACGTGGTGCTGACCCCGCATCTGGGCTCCGGAACCTACGACACCGAGATCAACCACACCCGGATGATCTGCGAGGACGTCGTCAGGGTCCTCGGCGGTGAGCGCCCGCTGCACTGCGCCAACCCCGGCTTCCAGGAGTGACGGTCTTGTAAAGGGACGGCTTCCGGAGGGGTGCTTCGCGGAAGCAGGACACTCCAGAAGGAAGGCGCTGGAAAGGGAAGAACCCCGGGCCACTTCCCCCTGCTCGGCAGGAGGGCCGGTGGACTACAGGCGGGATCGCCCGCCTCCGGCGGCCCGGGGTTCCGGTGATTGTCGTGGATTCGCCGAACGTCGCCTGACGCCCGGACAGAGTCCGGTCGCGGCGTCCTAGCGGACAGCCACCTCGCTAGCCCAACTATGATCAACCATCGTTCGGACCACCTCCTTTCGGCGTGCCTGTACGTTATGAAACTCCGCGCCCCCGGGGCAAATGAATTTTCCAGACCCGCCGCCGCCCACCAGAACCCGCCTTCTGACCAGCCCCGACGCGGCTCGACGAGGAGCCGGCGGGACGCCACGGCGGCCGGAGCCCGTCGTTCGACCGCCGTCGGCATCCTGTGCGGCTGTGGCCACTTCTAGCGATAATTTGATCACTTAAAGTGAACTACTTGCTATAGATGGATGGTACTATTCATCTATGAGGGCAATGCCACCTCTGCTGCTGCCTCTACTCCGCTCCAACGTTACAGGGGAGCTGCTCGCCTGGCTGTATCTACATCCAGAGAACGAGTATTCGATAACCGACCTCACCGCACGAACAGGCTCGTCCCAGGCGACGGTGAGCCGTGAGGTGGACAGGCTCATGGATGCCGGGCTGACCTCGGAGAGGCGACACGGCAACCTTCGTCTCGTTCGCGCCAATCCTGACACGATCGTCGCGCGGCCACTGACCGATCTGCTGGCGGTGACCTTTGGCCCGGCAGCCGTCCTGCCGCCTCTTCTTGAGCCGATCTCCGGCATCGACGAGGCTTACATCTACGGCTCCTGGGCTGCTCGATATGCGAATCAGGCCGGACCGCCGCCACGTGATATCGACGTTCTCGTCGTGGGATCCGCAGACGAGGACGAGCTCTACGACGCGGCGCGAGCGGCCGAACGAATTCTCGGTCGCGAGGTGAACATCAGCAGGATCTCCTTGGCGACGTGGACCGACGACGTGGACAACCCCTTCGTGGCATCCCTGCGAAACAAGCCTCTTCACTCTTTGATGCAGAAACGGGTCGTCCCATGAGATGGACGCAAGGACGCGACCAGGTCGACAGCATGCTGGCCTCGGGGCAGCTGGAGCGCGTCCCACCGAGCCGGGAACACGCGGACACCCTGCTGGCACAGGCTGGGCGGCATATCGAGCTCGCTCGCAGCGGCTTCAAAACGGACGCGACGGGAGCGTATCAACTTCTCTACGACGCCTCTCGAAAGGCCCTCGCGTCCATTCTGGAGAACCAAGGTCTGCGAGTCACCAGCAGAGGCGGTCACCTCGCCGTGCTGGACGCGGTCACCGCCCAGTTGGATCCTCCGCTCGGGCAGTCGCTCCGCTCGTTCGACCGGATGCGCCGCAGACGTAACAGCGCCGAGTATCCCCGCCCCGATACTCCGGAGATCACTCCCGAAGACGTCGTGCGGGACATGGCGAAGGCAGAGGAGTTCCTGGCGCTCGCCACCAAAGTGCTGGACCAGATGAGCCCCTACTGAAACGGGCCTGAGGGCTCGACTCCCGTCCGGCGATACGTGTTCAGGGTGCCTGGTGTGGTCGGGTCATGGGCCCCTTTCGAGCACCGGATCGTCGTTCCCTGGCCTCTCGGGCCGTAGGACGACGGGGAGAGCCCCGATGCTCATAGACTCTGGATATGACCGAGACGTCGTGGCATGAGGAACTGCGGGCACGCGGTTACCGGGTCACTCCGCAACGCCAGCTGGTGCTTGAGGCGGTCAAGGCCTGCGAGCACGCCACTCCAGAGGAGATCTGCACCCGGGTGCGGGAGACCGCGCGCGGGGTGAACATATCAACCGTCTACCGGACCCTTGAGCTCCTCGAGGAGCTCGGCATGGTCACCCACTCCCATCTCGGGCACGGCGCCCCCACCTACCACCTGACGGCCGAGGCCGATCATGTGCATCTGGTCTGCCGCGGCTGCGGGGAGATCAGCGAGGTCAGCCCCGACCTGGTGGAGAACTTCGTCGCCAACCTCGACCAGAAGCTCGGGTTCCTCACCGACGTGCACCACCTGACGGTCTTCGGCCGCTGCCGCAAGTGCCGCTGAGCCGCAGGGGAGGCCGTCGCCGGAGTACGTTCGCCGGGCCGCAGGGGGACCGGTGCCGGGGTACGTCACCGAGCCGCAGGGGGACACGCTTCTGCCTCTGTCCCGCCGAGCCGCCGAGGTGTGTCGTACGGTCCGGGACTCGCCGGGGGAAGAGTCGCCGCAGCCCTCTTTGGCGAGGCCTCGTAGGCTGTGTGCATGCGAAGCCCTCTGCTGGACACTCCCGGCGCGGTCGCGGCTGAGACCCCCGACGCCGACGTCGCCGGACACTACGGCGACCCGTTCGCCGAGCAGCGCGCGCTGCTCGCCGGGGAGGCGATGGTCGACCGGAGCAACCGCGAGGTCGTCCGGATCTCCGGCCCCGACCGTCTGAGCTGGCTCAACAGCCTCAGCTCGCAGAAACTCGACGATCTGCAACCCGGCCGGCCCACCGAGACGCTGCTGCTGGACGCCCAGGGCAGGGTGGAGCACCACCTCGTCCTCGTCGACGACGGCGAGGCGGTGTGGGCCCACGTCGAGCCGGGCACCGGCGCGGAGGTGGCCGCGTTCCTCGACAAGATGCGGTTCATGCTGAGGGTCGAGGTCGCCGACGTGACGGATCGCTACGCCGTGGTCTCCGTGGCGGGGGAGGCGCACCCCGACCTGCCCGAGGGCGCCATCGCCGTCGGGCGGGACATCCTGCTCCCGCGTGACCTGCTGGCCGGGCATCTCGGGCTGAGGCCCGCCGGGCTCTGGGCGTACGAGGCGCTGCGGATCGAGGAGCACCGCCCCCGCCTGGGCTTCGAGACCGACCACAAGACGATTCCGCACGAGGTGGGCTGGATCGGCACGGCCCTCCACCTCAACAAGGGCTGCTACAAGGGCCAGGAGACCGTGGCCCGCGTGCACAACCTGGGCCACCCGCCGCGCCGGCTGGTCTTCCTGCACCTGGACGGCAGCGTCGACACCCTGCCCAAGCACGGCGCCCCGGTGACCCTCGACGGCGCGGAGATCGGTTTCGTGGGAAGCTCGGCGCGCCATCACGAGCTGGGTCCGGTCGCGCTGGCCGTGGTCAAGCGGACCGTGCCGGTGGACACCACGCTGGAGGCCGCGGGAGTGGCCGCGTCCCAGGAGGTCATCGTGCCGCCGGACGCCGGGCGCAACGTCCAGATCGACCCGAACCTGCGCCGCCGCATCCGCTGACGGCTCACGCCTGACGGCGTCGCGTCCCGGGCGGGCCGCTTCCGGCCCGCCCGGATGCCGCCGTCATCGTTCCCGGCTGTCCGGCCCGCCCGGATGGCCGCTGTCCCGGTCCCGGGCCGCTCGGCCGTCCCGGGGCGCGCGCGTACGGTCCCGGGCGGTCAGATGTCCAGAACCAGGGTGATCGGGCCGTCGTTGGTCAGCCCGACCTTCATGTCGGCACCGAACACCCCTGTCTCCACGCGGGCGCCCAGCCCGCGCAGCTCGGCGCAGACCGCCTCCACCAGCGGTTCGGCGACCGGACCCGGGGCGGCGGCCTGCCAGGTGGGACGGCGTCCCTTGCGGGTGTCGCCGTACAGGGTGAACTGGCTGACCACCAGCAGGGGCGCGCCGATGTCGGAGCAGGACTTCTCGCCGGAGAGGATCCGCAGGCCCCAGAGCTTGGCGGCGAGCCTGGCCGCCTCGGCGCGCGTGTCGGTGTGGGTCACGCCGACCAGGACCAGCAGCCCCGGCTCGTCGATCGCCCCGACCGTCACGCCGTCCACCACCACCGACGCGGAACTCACCCGCTGTACGACCGCACGCATGCCCCCATCATCCCGTGCTCCCGGGCATCTCTAGACTTCGGGCGAAAGGAGACAAAGGTGTCTGCTGAGTCATTGTTGGTCGAGGTCGTCCGCTCGGGGTTCGTGGAGTCCACCCACCGGGCGCGGATGCTCGCGGTGGCCGCCGACGGGTCGCTGGTGCGAGTCCACGGGGAGGTGGACGCGCTGGTCTCGCCGCGCTCGTCCATGAAGCCCCTGCAGGCGCTCGCCATGGTCCGCGCCGGCCTCGCTCTGGAGGGGGAGCTACTCGCGCTGGCGTGCGCGAGTCACGCGGGGGAGCCGTTCCACGTGGACGGGGTACGGAGGATCCTGGCCGGGGCCGGGCTGGACGAGAGCGCGCTCGGCTGCCCGGAGGACCTGCCGGAGGACGTCGCCTCCCGCGACGAGGTGCTGCGCTCCGGAGGGAACCGGGCCAGGGTCTACATGAACTGCTCGGGCAAGCACGCGGCGATGCTCGCCACCTGCGCGGTCAACGGCTGGCCGCTGGAGACCTACCTCGATCCGGCGCATCCGCTGCAGCGGGCCGTGCGCGCCACGGTCGAGGAGCTGACCGGCGAGCGCGTCGCCGCCAGCGGGGTGGACGGTTGCGGCGCCCCGCTGTTCTTCGTCTCGATGCTGGGCGTGACGCGGGCGTTCCGCGCCCTCGTCCGGGCCGACCCGGGCACCCCGGAGCGCCGCGTCGCCGACGCCTTCCGCGCCCACCCCGAGTGGACGTCGGGGACCGCCCGCCCCGAGGCCCGGCTGATGCGGGCGGTCCCCGGGCTGCTGGTCAAGGCCGGGGCCGAGGCGTTCGACGCCTTCGTCTTCACCGACGGCCGCTCGGGAACCGTCAAGATCGAGGACGGCGGCCAGCGTGCCCGGGTCCCGGTCACCGTCGCGGCCCTGACCGCTCTCGGCTTCGAGGCTCCCGGGCTCGACGAGTTCGCCGCCGGGGTCCTGCTCGGCGGGGGGCGCCCGGTGGGCGAGATCCGCGTCAGGTAGCCGCCGCGGATTCGCGTACGGCGGTCCTCACAGGGAGCGGAACTGGCGGGTGGTGGAGATCGCCCCGGAGGTGGTCATGGTGAAGGTCCGCATCGAGTCGGCGAACCTGGACAGGTCCCACTCGGCCGGGCCGTGATACCAGTACAGGTGGTCGGCCTGCTGGCCGTTGCCGGTGACCGAGGAGACCACGCGGGCCCAGCGGTCGACGCTGTCGAAGATCACGGCGTAGGGCAGGTAGCGGGAGAACAGCTCCACCCGCTGGGCCACCGGGACGTCCCCGCCGATGTCGGCGCCGGACAGATACTCCCTGAAGCCCAGGGTGTGGGCGAGGGCACCCGCGCCCTTCGCGGTCTTGGCGGGCATGTACTGGCCGCCCACGGCCAGGGCGGCGCCGGCGATGATCAGAGCCAGGCCGAGCACCCCGTAGGTGGTGAACCAGGCCAGCGCGACGGTGGCGAGGACGCCGAGCCCGGTGAGGACCACGCCGATGGTCGTCCAGCGGGTGCGGACGGTGTCGGGGCGGCGGGCGAACCAGCCCTGCGTGACCACGTCGCGGTAGAGCGCCTCGCGGACCTTGCCCAGTTTGGTCCCGAACGATCCCTTGAGCTCCGACAGCAGCACCGCGTCGTGGCCGTCGAAGATGGCGTCGTAGAGCTCCCGCTCGTAGGGCATCAGCGAGGCGACCTGGGCGGCGGGCATCCGTACCAGCCTCCAGTCGGGGGTCTCGTACGTCTGCCGGGGCTGCTCGTCGATCCTGAGGTAGCCCCGGACGGCCAGGTCGACGATCGTGGCGGTCACGTCGATCACGTCGGCCTGCTCGTCCATGAGGGTGCCGATCTGGCCGGGGCGGACGCCGTCCGGCGGGGCGAAGTGACCGTTCTCGACACCGCTGAGCGAGCCCGACTCGTGGCCGACCACGCGGGCGTCGCGGCCCCGGGTCCAGTAGAGGAGACCGAGGCCGCCGAGTAGCAGGAGCAGCAGACCGGCCAGCGCGCCGCCGGTGACGGCGTTCAGGGTGAAGGCGTTGGACAGCTCGAAGCGGCGCTCCAGGATCGGCGCGCCCTTGGTCGCACCGGTGGGGTAGCCGACGACCACGGTGAGCACCTCGCCGGTGCCGAGGTCCTGCTGCCCGAACTCGGCGGTGACGCCCGTGTGGTCCATGGAGGCCTCGGTGCAGGCGATCGCCGAGCTCAGGGGTCCGGCGAAGCACGACAGGTTCTGCATGGTGGCCGGCCCGCTCACACTGACCTTGGCCTGCTCGACGGGGACGGACCAGGCGCCCACCGCGTACCACCGCAGCTCCTGGGCGTCGGCCAGCGGCGTGACGGCGCCCTGGACGTCGTACTCCAGGGTGGCGCTTCCGGTGCCCTTCAGGGTGATGGTCTCGCCGGTCAGCGTGGCGTCGCCCTTGAGACCGGTGACCCGGTAGAGCCGGTCGCTGCTGTCGTCGTAGCGGGTCCGGTCGACGAGGTCGCGCGACGGCGCGTCACCCTCGAAGACGACCTCCTCCTTGACGTGGAGCACGCCGTCCTGCCGGAGCTCCAGCTGGACCGTCGTGCTCGTCACCTTGCCGGCCTGCGCGACCTGCCCGGCCTGCGCGACCTGCCCGGCCTGCGCGACCTGCCCGGCCTGTGCGGGCTGTGCGGCCTGTGCGAGCCGGGTGCTCTGCCCGGCCGGGGAAGGTCCCGCCGCGGCCCGCCAGGCCTGGGAGGGCTCCGCGCCCGGGCCGCTCGCCGGTGCCGAGGACGCGAGAGCAGGGGACGCGCCGAGGGCCAGCGCGAGGATGGCCGTCGCGGCCAGGCTTCCGGCTGCTCGGCGGGAGAAAACCGTCCTGCGCGGGAAAGCCGTCCTGCGCGAGGAGGCCGTCCTGCGCAGGGCAGTCGCTCGGCGCGAGGAAGCCGCTCGGTACGAGAAAGATGCCGCCATGTGTCGGGAGCTTAGCGAGATCCACCGGCCCGTGATGGCCCACCGCGTATCCATTTTTTCCCGCTCATAAACCCATATGTGTGTATATCCGCTAGATTGCCGCCCGGAGATCCACTCTTTGGAGAGGCGGTCACATGCGCCCACGGGGGTCGAACCCGCTGGCCTTCGGCGTACTCGGTGTTCTCGCCCTGGCGTTCGCCATGGTCGTGGTGATCGCCGGTCTTGCCGGTGAGGAGAAGGCCGAGGTCCCCGCCGGCCCCGGAACCGCACCGGTGGCGACGGGAAGCGCACCCCCTCGGCAGACGGGGGACACCGAGATCACCACGCCGGACTTCACCCCGCCGGAGAAGCTAGACCTCGGCTCGCTGGGCGGCGTCGAGATCGCGCCGGTCGCCGCGGCGCGGAACATGGCCGTCGACCTCCGCTACATGCGGCGCTCGGACACCACGGCCCGGCTCAAGCGCAACCCGCTGTACGGCACGGGCCTGATGCGCCGGACCACCTGCCGCGCCCCGCGGCCCTCGACCCAGCCCCGCGACATGCTGGCCTATCTCAACGCCGTCACCGACTGCCTGGAACGGGCGTGGTCGGCGAAGTTCTCCCAGGCGGGCGCGGTCTTCCTCCCGGCGCGCAAGGTCTACTGGGCCCGTCCGGGACGAGGCCCCTGCGGGACCTACCCCGACAACTCCGCCTCCGCCTACTACTGCCCGTCCAACCGGGGCATGTACATCGGCCTGAGCCATGTGATCGAGCAGAGCGGCGACGTCGACCCCGCCAGGAACCACGTGCCCTACCTGGCCGTGCTCGCCCACGAGTACGCGCACCACGTGCAGAGCATGGCCGGCATCGGCGGAGCCTGGTGGTGGGAGGTCTCCAACAAGTCCCGTGCCGCCCAGGACTCCCACTCCCGCCGCCACGAGCTCCAGGCGCAGTGCCTTTCCGGGGCCTTCATCCGTACCGTACGGGAGCCGCTGGGTGTCACCGCCGCCCGCTGGCAGGAGGTCCTGCGGACGGAGTTCGGGCGCGGCGACGACCAGAACGGCAACCCCCGGCGCGACCACGGCAGCGGCGAGCACTACGCCGCCTGGCTCCACCAGGGATGGAAGTACGCCAGGATCGCCTACTGCAACACCTGGTCCGTCGGCCCCTCCGATGTGAGCTGACCCACCCTCGCCCTGTTCCCCCGCCTGGGCCCGGTGGGACGGGGCCCGGACCGTCACGGTCCGGCGGTGCCGCTCCGATCCGGTGGAACCGCCGCGGCCCGGGCGATGCCGTCGCGGTCGGCGAGCCGTCCTGATCCTGGGCGGCCGGGCCGGAGGCGCGGGTCCGATCGTGTCGTGTTCATGAGGCGGAGTCGCCGCGATCGGCGGCGGACATCTGCAATCATGTCGGGAGTCCGACGTTTCCCGAGGTGGCATGCGCGCGCCCGTACGTAGACGACCGTGGACGCTCGCGGTCGCGTTTCTTGTGGCGATTTCCTGCCTTATTTCGGGATGCAGCCTTGGCGGTGGCGCGGCCACGCCGCCGGCCACCGGCACGGACCTCCCGCCCGCCTCACCGCTCCCGGCCCCGCTCGTCATGATCGTCGGCGATAGCTTCACGGTCGGATCGGGTCCCGTACGGGCATGGGACGGCTACGCGGCCAGGGTCGCGCGGGAGCTGGGCTGGCAGCTGATCACCGCGGGCGCCGCGGGAACGGGCTTCGTCAACCCCGGCCGGGTGGGCCGGACCTTCGAGGACTCCTTCGTCAAGGAGCTCTCCTGGCGCCCCGAGCCCAACATGCTGATCATCTCCGGCGGGCGCAACGACCGCCGGATCGGAGCCGCGAGGGTCGAGAACGCGGCCGTCCACCTGCTGGAGCTGGTCAGGCGGCGATGGCCGCACACCAGGATCGTGCTGGTCGGCCCGATCTGGATGACCAAGGCTCCCCGGTGGGCCCACGACGTGCGGGAGGCCGTCCTGCTCGCCGCCGACCGGCAGGAGGTGCCCTTCCTCGACCCGTTCGAACCCCTCGGCTCGCACGGCCGGGGCTGGGGTCGCGGAGCGGTCCTGCCCGACGGCGTCCACCCGACCCTCACCGGCCACGTACGCCTCTCGCGCTGGATGGTCTCCGCGCTGCAGAAGTACGGCATCGAGGCGCGTCCTTCCTGAGAGCACGGGACAGGTCGGCGGAAACGGCGCGCCCGGGAAAGCCAGGGAAGCCCCGGGAAGCCCGGGAAGCCCGGGAACAGGTGGACGTCGCGCTCGTCCCGGCACCGTCTTCCGCCGCCTGAGCCGAACGCGGAAGCCCGTCCTCGGCCCGGTTCTCCCGGCCCCGTCCGTCGGCGCGATCTTCATGGACCACGGCCCTCGATAGCACATAAGGGACATTTCGCCATAAAACTACACTTAAGTGTTCGGCGCTCACCATAACCCGACAATCGCAGTGTAAAAGGATTGAATTATCGTTTATGGGCACAGAGTGCAGGAAAGTATGACAAGCGGGGATGGGTCATATCTATCCATCGCTAATGATTTCCGACTGATCCAGAAATGTCGGCAATCGGGGTAATTGAACCTTTCGAGGGGAAAAGCAATGCCCAAGTTCAAGAGTGTTATCGCAGGGCTCGCGTTCAGTGTGGCGCTGACCGGCGGGGTTGTCGGAGTAGGCGCGGCGACCACCGTCGCGAGCGCCGCCACGACGACCACCGCCGTCACCGCCGCGGCCTTCCCGACCTGGGGCGGGGGTGGCTGCCGCCGCGGCTGCGGCGGCGGCTGGGGCGGCTGGGGACGGCACGGCGGAGGCGGCCGCCACCGCGTCAAGGTGCGGATCAACAACCACAACCACAACAACAACTACCTGTCGAACAGGAACAGCAGCGGACGCTTCGGGTTCGACGACTGACCGGATCTCCCGATCGCCGGAGCACGCTCGCGACCTGATCCGGGCGCGGCGCGGGGGAACCCCCGCGGCCGGTGTGAACCGGCCGCGGGGCCGCGGCGAGACCGCCGGTGACGGCGGCCTCGCCGTCGGCGTGCGGCCGGAGGGGCGGCTCGGCCGAACAGGTCCAGGGAGCCGCCGGGTACGTCTAGGAGAGGGTGGGGGTGGGCGGGGCGCTGGTGCCCGACCAGGTGCCGATGAAGCCGAAGACGACGGATCCCCCGGCGGGGACGGATCCGTTCCAGGCTGCGTTGGTGAAGGTGAAGACCGGGGGAGTCGCCGAGAGGGTGGAGCTCCACGACTGGCCGATGTTCACGCCGGAGGGGTAGGTGAGGACGGTTCGCCAGTCGGTGACGGCCGAGGCGCAGCGGACGATGACCTCACCCTGGAAGCCGCCCTGCCAGAAGTTGCTCGTACGGTATGTCGAGGTGCAACCGCCCGGCGAGGCCGGGGTGGTCGTGAAGGTCGCCGCCGCCGAGGCGGCGGAGGTGTTCCCCGCCGCGTCGCGGGCGACGACGGTGACGCTGTACGCGGTCTGCGGGGTGAGCCCGGTCAGGGTGATCGAGTTGATCGCGGACGAACCGAGCTTGGTGGTCCCCCGGAAGACGTCGTAGCCGGTGACCGCGCGGTCGTCGGTGGAGACGGTCCAGGACAGCCGGGCGCCGGTCGAGGTGATGTCCGAGGCGGCGGGGGTGCCGGGGCGGGTCGGCGCCTGGGTGTCGGGGGTGCCGGTGCCGCCGTAGATCGTGGCCTCGACGGAGGTCTGCGCGATGCCGTTCGCCCCGTTGAACAGGCGCTGTCCCCAGGTGGTGAGCCTGGTGACGTCGAAGTTGGTCACCTGGTCGAGATACTCGACGCCGCCGCCGTTGCCGCTCCACGACCAGCCGAGGTAGCCGACCCCCCTGGCCTGCGCCTGGGCCATGATCGTGTCCTCGTCGGGGTTGCCGTCGGAGTGGTCGAAGCCGAACTCGCCGATCACCAGCGGCAGCCCCGCCGTCTGGAACGCCTGCAGGTAGGAGGTGACCTCGGCGGCCGTGTCGAACACCCCGTACATGTGGACGGAGAAGACCGTGTTGCGCTGCGGGTCGGCGGCGGCGACCGTGGCCGCGTTGTCGCGCATGGTGAAGTTCCAGTCCTGGCCCCAGTTGGGCGCGTCCACCATGATCAGGTGCTGGAACCCGTTGCTCCGCAGCCGGGTGATCGCGGCCGAGGTGGCCTGGGTCCAGCCGGGGGTGGTCGCGTTGTTGCCGAAGGGCTCGTTGCCGATATTGAGGACGACGTAGTCCTCCTGGCCGGCGATCGCGCTCTTGACGCTGATCCAGTAGTCCACGGCCTGGTCGAGGGTGTACGCGCCGCTCTGCTCGCCGTACCCGGTGGTGTCATGATTTTCCAGGACACAGATGAGCTTGTTCTGCTTGCAGAGCGAGACGACGTTCGCCACGTCGGCCGCGCCGTTGGCGGTCCACCGGCCGCCGCTGAGCACCACCCTGACGGTGTTCGCGCCCAGCGACTTGATGTCCGCGAACGAGCCGGTCTGGGTCGCGTACCAGGTGTGCGCGTGGCTGGTCCCCCGCATGACGAACGCGTCGCCGTTCGCCTCGAGGATCCGCGTACCGCTCACGTGGAGGCCGACGGCGGCATGGGCGGGCGGTATGGAGAGGAGGAACGGGAACAGGAGCGCCGCGAGCAGCGCCAGTCTGGTGCGCATGACATACCTCGGTTGGGGGGTGCCCGGCCGGGCGGAGGGGTCGTCGCGCCCGGCCGGGGCGATGAGGCGTCCGGGGAAGGAGCGGACGCCTGGACAGCGGGGAGCGGGGCTCCGGTTCGCGGTGCGGGCCGACAGGGTGAGGGGGCTGTTCCGCCGGCCCACGGAGTGTTCCGCCGGCCCACGGAGTGTTCCGCCGGCCCGCGGTGCGGGCCGGCGGAACGGAGGTCAGCCGGTGGTGCAGGCCACCGGGGCGGGGACGCCGTTGGTGCCGTTCTGGCTCGCGGTGAAGCCGAAGGACGTCGAGGCGTTCGGGGCGAGCGTGCCGTTCCAGGCCAGGTTCCTGACCGACACGTCCGCTCCCGTCTGGGTGTGCGCGCCGCTCCAGAGCTGGCTGATCGTCTGGCCGTTGGGGAACCTCCAGGTCACCGTCCAGCCGGTGATCGTCGAGGTGCCCTCGTTCTTGACGGTGACCTCGCCCTGGAAGGCGCCCTGCCAGTCTCTGATGACCGTGTACGTGGCCGTGCAGCCGCCCGCCGGGGCCGTCGTCGTGGTGAACGCGGTGCTCTCGGAGGCGGTGGAGGAGTTGCCGGCCGCGTCCTTGGCCACCACGGACACGGTGTACGCCGTCGCCGGGGTGAGCCCGGTGAGGGTGTGGGAGGTGCCGGTGGCGGTGGCGACCTTCGTCGTTCCCCGGTAGACGTCGTAGCCGCTGACGCCCACGTTGTCGGTCGAGGCCGTCCAGGTCAGGGTGGCGCCGGTGGCGGTGATCGCCGAGACGGCGGGCTTGCCCGGCCGCGACGGGGCCTCGGTGTCCTCCTCCGGGGCCGTCGTCGTGGTGAACGCGGTGCTCTCGGAGGCGGTGGAGGAGTTGCCGGCCGCGTCCTTGGCCACCACGGACACGGTGTACGCCGTCGCCGGGGTGAGCCCGGTGAGGGTGTGGGAGGTGCCGGTGGCGGTGGCGACCTTCGTCGTTCCCCGGTAGACGTCGTAGCCGCTGACGCCCACGTTGTCGGTCGAGGCCGTCCAGGTCAGGGTGGCGCCGGTGGCGGTGATCGCCGAGACGGCGGGCTTGCCCGGCCGCGACGGCGCCACGGTGTCCGCCGGCTCGTCGCCGGGCGGGTTGCCCCACACCTTCGTGGTGCCCGCGTAGACCGTCATGTTCTGCGCCCGCACCGGGGTCGCGCCCGGCGTGGTGGCGATGCCGGTGTACGACCAGTCGTTGGACGGGTCCCACGTCCCGGTGCTGGCGATGCGGAACTGCACCTCGCGTCGGTGCTGCGACTGCCCCGCCGGGGCGATCGAGGTGTTCGAGCAGTCGATGGTGACGTAGTAGGTCTTCCCGGACAGCAGGGTCGGCCCGGTCGGGGACTTGCACTGGTTGTAGGCGGACGTCACGGAGACCTGGCTCGCGGTCGTGCTGCCGTCGAGGGTGAAGTAGTAGCGGAACGAGCCGTCGGTCAGCGAGCGGGCCGGCCAGGCCGACTGGTTCCGCACGATGGCCTTGATCTCGGTGAACGCCGAGCCGGAGGCGTTCACCCCGGCCTCCACGAAGATCTCGGGGCCGTCGGGGGTCTCCGCCACGGGGAAGTTCGCGGCGGGGGCCCCGCCGTACTCGCGGTAGAGGCGGGCGAGGGCGCTGGTGAAGCCCGCGTTGTAGTCGGTGGCGACCTCGTTCATCACGTAGTCGTCGCGCTTGTCGGTGTAGGCGTCGTTGGGGTCGGGCGGGCCGCCGACGAGGGCGCCGTACAGGGTGTGGCGGGTCTCGACCGGGTTGGTCATCTGGTCGGTCCACGAGCCGTGCGCGGTGCGGTGGTGCGGGTTCTTCGGCGGGTTCGCGCCGAACCCGATCATGTACGAGGAGTTGCGCGGGTTGTCGCCGAGCGCGTAGTTGATCTGCCTGACCGCGAAGTCGTGATATCTCGCCTTACGCGTCGCGTCGGTGATCGAGTCCGAGTGGACCAGCGCCGCGAACGAGGTGTTGGCCGCGTAGCGCAGCGACCCCCACCGGTCGAGCACGGCCTGCCCGCCCGGGGAGTACCTCACCCGCTGCCCGTTGACCCCGACCGTCCAGAAGTCGAGCCAGCGGTTGGCGTCGTCGAGATACTTCTGCTTGCCGGTCAGCTTGTTCAGCAGCACGTAGGCGCCGTAGGACTTGTCGTCCCAGGCGATCGTCCACTTGTAGGACTTCGTGGTGGACTGCGGCTCGGTGCCGAGGTTGTCGTAGTACGACTCCGCCTTGGCGAGGTAGGAGGCGTCCTGGGTGGCCCGGTGCAGCCAGATCGCGCCCCAGACGAGCTCGTCGTTGTAGCCGCTCCACGACTGGTAGTACCCGGACGCGTCGGTGATGCAGTCGCTGTACTTCTTCCGCACGGTGTCGGCGAAGGTGTAGAGCTGCTTGGCGTGCGTCACCAGCGTGTCGGCATAAGTCGGATTTGTTGGGCGGAAGACGATCGACGAGGCCGCCATCGCCGCCGCCGTCTCCCCGGCCAGGTCCGACCCGCCGCACGAGGCGTCGATCTTGTACGCGGGCCGCTCCATCTGCATCGCCTCGGCCGGGCCCCACCAGGCGTGGTCCTTGCCGCCGTTGCCGACCTGCCCGTACAGCACGTTCGCCGACGGGTGGGCCTTGATGAAGTAGTCGTTGACGAACTTGAGGTTGTTCAGCAGGTGGGTGAGCTGCCCGGAGGAGGCGTACGCGTCGCGGTACTCGACCGCGCCCCAGGCCAGCATCGTCGCGCTCGCCGCCATCGGCAGGCCGAACTTGACGTGGTCGCCCGCGTCGTACCAGCCGCCGGTCAGGTCGAGGCCGACGTCCTGGCCGTCGCCGAGCCCGGACGGACCGCGCCAGCTGACGCGGTTCCAGCTCGGCAACGCCCCCGACTGCTGGGCCTCGTAGAACCAGATGGACTTCTGCAGCGCCTCGCCGTACGCGAAGGCGGGCGCCGCGGCCTGGGCGCCGGTGGCGGGCACCGTCACCGGCACGGCCGCCAGCGCCAGCAGCGCGAGCGCCGCCAAGCTTCTCTTCATGGGGGGTGTGCCTCTCGCAGGTGGTGCTCGGGGCGTGGCAGCAGGTCAGGGGTGCCACCACGCCCCGAGGTCTCAGGGGGTGGAGCCCGGGTCAGGTTCGGCTCGGGCTCGGATCGGGCCCGGGTCCGGCCCGGGGGAGAGCCGGACCCGGGGACGGGGGGTCAGGGGAAGAGGCGGCCGTACTCGGCGAGGGCGACGGCGACGTCCACCTGTGCCCAGAACCGGTGGTAGTTGAAGGACGGCGCGGGGCCGGTGCCCTTCAGGTAGGCGTCCACCTTCGGCCAGTCCGGGTCGTTCTTGTAGAAGGACCGGATGGACATGAAGGTCGAGCTGGAGTTGATCGTGTCGCCGTTGGGCATCTTGCCGGTCCAGCCCGGGGGCACGTAGACCGGGTCGTTGAGGCGGCTGTAGTCGGCCTTGGTCTCGGTGACCGACACGCCCTTGGCGTCCTGGTTGTTCCTCCACAGGCCGTCGAGCAGGCCCTTGGCGACGGCCTTGGCCGTGGCGTTGCCGGACTTGGCCGCGTAGTACATCAGCACCTTGGCGTACGAGCCCGCCACGCCCACGTCGGTCGTGTAGTCCCTGATGCTCACGTGCAGCCCGGAGTTGGTGCCCGGGTTGCTCGGGTTCCAGGTGTCGGGCTGGCCGGTCCACACCAGCGTCGAGGGGATCTGGTAGGTCCCGTCGGCGTTGATCGTGGTGTTGTCGGTGGCCCACTTGACCCACTTGTCCAGCACGATCTTGGCGTCGGCGTTGCCGGTCGCGTAGTACAGCTCCGCAACCCGCTCCATCGACCACGCCTGGAAGCCGAACCACTGGTTGGACGGCGGGTCGTGGTAGACCGGCTGCCAGTCGTAGGCCATCCCGTAGAAGGTGGGCAGCGTCGACGGCGGGGCCGCGTAGTGGCCCTGCCAGCTGTTGGTGGCGCCACCGGCGATCGCGCCCTCGGTCGACTGGAGCCAGCGGTAGAACTCCATCTGCCGCTTGGTGCTGGTGGTCCAGTCCTGCACGGCGGTCGCGCCCTTGGGCTTGAGCGCGTCCACGCTGGACAGCACCCACGCGGCCATCGGGTTCTGGTAGCCGGAGTGGTTGTGGCTGGAGCCGATCCGCCAGGCCCAGCCGGCGGAGGTGTCGTAGGCGCCGCCCCAGGCGTAGTACCAGCTCAGCAGGTAGGCCGAGCTGTCCTTGCCGGTTCCGGCCGGGCACGAGGTGCTGGTGCAACCCTGCTTCTTGAAGTACTTGTCGTACATCGCGTAGCGCAGGTAGTCGCCCATCTTCGCGGCCTTGGAGATCGTGGACGAGACCTGGGCCTCCTTGCCCTGCTCCTTGGCCCAGGTGTGCGCCCAGTAGGCGACCTGGACGGCGCGGGCGTCGGCGTCGGGGGCGTTGGTGTACTTCCACTGCTTGGCGTAGGAGCTGTCACCGGTGAACAGGTCCAGGAACCCGTTCGGGCCGCCGTGCTTGAAGGTGTCGCAGGACGGCTGCGGGATGGTCTCGAAGACCGACTCCTCCGGGCCGCGCTGGTAGGTGTTGATGTACGCGGGCTTGGTGGTCCCGTCGCCGCAGCGGCCGAAGCCGTAGGTGTTGTCCACGTCCAGCAGCCAGTGCATGCCGTAGACGTCGCTGGTGCCGTACGCCGTCTTGAGCTCGTTGGCGATCGGGTCGACGCCGACGCTCACGCCGCTGTCCAGCCTGGACGGGTACTGCTTGATGTCGTCCCACTCACCGGCGTACGTGGCGGGCTTGGACGGGTTGTAGTTGGCGTTGGTCGGCTGGTCGGCGGTGGCCGGGATGATGTACTTCTCCATCGAGGCCCAGGCCTCGTTGAACTTGGTCCAGTCGCCGGTCACCTTGCCGTACGCCGCCTCCAGCCACAGGTAGTAGCTGTAGGCCTCGGAGGTGGTCTCGTGCCCGTGGTCCGGAGCCTCGACGAGGAAGGTCTCGACGGAGTGGTAGGGCACGCCCTGCGGCGAGAAGTAGCCGTTCGCCGGGTCCTTGATCTTGTTGTACATCTCGGTGAAGCGCTGGATGTACTCGTTGTCGCCGCCGGTCGAGTCGTTGTCGACCTCGGTGGCGGTCGCCTTGGCCGCGGTGTGGCCGGTGGCGGTGGAGGTGAACTCGGCGCTGTCCGAGGTCTCGTCGGCATCCTCCGCCGCCTCGACCCGTACCGTCTGGGCCGTGTTCCAGTTGGCGGTGGTGAAGGTCAGCGACGCGCCGGAGGCGACGGTCAGGTCGGTGTCGCCACTCGTCCTGGCGGTCGTCACGGTGACGTTCGCGGACGGGGCCTTGGAGAGCTTGACCGCGAGGTTGGCCGAACCGCCCTCGGGGACGGCGATCGTGGCCGGGGTGACGACCACGGCGGGGGCCGAGTCGGTGGTGGCGGTGATCCCCACCGGGGCGGAGGTGGTGACCGCGCCCTTGTCGTCGGTGGCCCTCGCGGTGATGGAGTAGCTCCCGGCGGCGACGCCCGTCCAGTTGTAGGCGTACGGCGCGGTGGTGTCGGTGCCCAGCAGCGTGGTGCCGTTGAAGAAGTCGACCTTGGCGACGGTGCCGTCACTGTCGGCCGCGTTCGCGGTGATCGGCACGGTCGCGGGCGCGGCGAAGGTGGCCCCGGCCGCCGGACTGGTGATGCTCACCGTGGGCGGCTGGTTGACGGGGGTGCCGCCGCAGGTGGTGCCGTTGATCGTGAAGGCGTCCGGCTTGGGGTTGGAGCCGGACCAGGTGCCGTTGAAACCGATGCTGGTCGAGGCGCCGGTGGCCAGGTTGCCGTTCCAGGCGAGGTTCCGGGCGGTGACGGCCTGGCCGCTCTGCGCCCAGGTGGCGCTCCAGCCCTGGGAGACCCTCTGGGTGGTCGTCGGGAAGTTGAACCCGAGGGTCCAGCCGGTCAGCGGGTCGCCCAGGTTCTTGATCGACACGTTGGCGGTGAAGCCGCCCTGCCAGTCGTTGGTGGTGTACGTCACGTCGCAGGAGACGGCGGCGATGGCCGGGGAGGCTGCCAGGGCGGTGGTCGTCCCGGCCGCCAGGCTGAGCAGCGCCAGCGCGGCGATCCGTCTCCGGAAGCGTGGGAGCGCTCCCGCTTTGATGGGGAACAAATGCATGAAATGGGCCTCCGTGAGTGGGGATCGATGCGAAGTCGCTGGTGGTGGCGCCGCATCGGATCAAGCAAGGGAGAGAGGGGGTGGGAGCGCTCCCATAAGGGATTCTGGAGACGGTGAACGGGATGTCAATGGCATGCGCCCCCGGTTACGCCGATGTTTCGCGGCCCATGCCGCCAGGCTGCTGCGATCCGGACGGCCTTTTTCGCGAACCATGAAAGTTTCATGACTTTCGATCTTGCCAGCCGAGTGCTTGCTTGTGGATGCGCGTTCCGGCCCTCCCGGCGGCCCCGCCCCACCGGCCGCCGGCCGGTGGGGCGGATTCACAGTTCTCCGGCCCGTCCTGTCAGCGCGCGTTGCGATGCTGCCGGAATCGTGGGTGGTGACGCTTGCGCTCGCGGTGCTTCGGCCCGAACAGGGTGTAGCTGCGCGGACGCTTCACGGCGTCCCTGCCCTTTCCGCCGCCGTCGCCGGCGGTGGCGGCGGGAGCGGGAGCGGCCGGACTCGCCGGCGGCGCCGGGCAGATGCCCTCGGGGCCGACGGGCACGGTCAGCACCGATGAGGCGCTGGGTTCCAGCCGGTTCGTGCCCGCGAAGGCCGCCACGAACTCATGGGTGCGCGGCGGGATCTTGTTCACGATCAGTTTCGCGTGGCCGGTGGCGTCCGATGGGGACTGGTCCTGGCGCACCCCGTTGGCGAAGAACTCGACCGGTCCGGCCGCGGGGGCCGCCCCCGAGGTCGTGACGGTCGCGATGAGGGTGAGGTGACCCGGCGCTCCCGGATCGCAGAACGCGGCCAGCTTGGTGGTGGTCTTCCGGTGCGGCACGACCGCGCAGGCGGATCGTGTGACGGTGGTGGTGTCCAGATCGACGGTGCCCATGTGGGCCAGAAGACGGCCGTTCACGGTGGTGCCACTGGCCGCGGTGATCGAGGTCAGCGCGAGGACGCTCCCGGCGAAGCGGGAGCCGGCCCCCAGCGCGGCCGAACCGCCCACCTGCCAGATGACGTTGCACGCCTGGGCGCCGTTGACGAGCCGCACGGTGCTGGCGGGCGCGGTGGTCAGGGCGGGAGCCCTGAAGACGAAGAGGGCGTTCGGATCCCCCCGCCCGTCGAGGGTCAGCTCCCCGCCGATCTGGAAGGCGCCCGAGATGGAGTTGTAGACGCCCGGCGCCACCGTGGTCCCGCCGAGCTGCGCGGGGAGGGAGGCGGTGCCGGGTCGCCTCGCCGCGTTGGCGTAGGCGATGGCCAGGTCGTCCTGGGCCTGTTCGGCGACGGAGTCGTCCAGGTAGACGGCGCCGACCACGACGCCCGGCGGGAACCCGGCGGTCGCCGAGCCCGGGCTCACCCCGACCTCGCCGGTGACGACGGTGGCCCCGGTGACGGCGACCGTCGTCCCCGCCAGGACCGCGAAGTCCGCGGCCGCGCCGAGCGCCACCGGTACCGGTACCGGCGCGCTCGCCGTGCCCGCGGTACCCGCCGCGCCTGGCGCGTGCGCCGCGCTCGCCGTACGCGGTGTCGCGGCGACGCAGCCCAGCGCGACCGCGACCGTCACGGCTCCCGCCAGCCAGGAACGGGCGGTATTTCGCGAAACGATATGAGAGTGACCAATGACTGTCACGGTTTCATCCTTTTCTTTTGGTATTTCTCCGTCCAGGCGCATTGCCGATGATGCGCCGTTTTTCCGAGACTACTGATCGGCGGCGCCGTGGTCGCCGCACGACATGCGGGTTGTTTTGTCGCGTTACTTATTCGTGGACAAATGAAAATGCGATCGTGTTGTTTTTTGTGGTGATATTCAGTGGGATGTCGTTCCGCCGGCCGCGGCCCGGCGGCGTTCGCGGGTCCGTTTCCATGACGAGAGGGCGTGCCGCCTGGCGGCACGCCCTCGATGGTCTCGAAACGCGGGAAGGCCGGACACGGACGGGCCCGGGGACGACACGCGAACCGGCGCACGGATGTGCCGGGTGAGTTCTCGGCACGGGGCACTAGCGCCGGTGGCGGCAGCACCTGACCCACGAGTGGTGGCGGTGATGCTTGCGCTTGCGATCCCTTATCTTGATCGCGTTGCCACTGCTCTGGTTGTTTCTGATGCTCTGACGGTCCTTGTTCCTCCGGTCCTCCCCGGCCCTCGCCGTCCGTGCCGGGCAGGGGCCGTCCAGGCCGATGGCCAGGGGCAGCGGTGTCGAGGCGCTGGCATCCAGATCCGCGTTGCGGAAGAAGGCGGCCACGAGGTAGGTCCCCGGTTCGAGGTCGGTCACGGCCAGGATGGCGCGGCCGTTCGCGTCGATCTGGGCCGTGCCCAGGCTCACCCCGTCGAAGAAGAACTCGGCCGGTCCCGTGGGCGGTGTCGGCCCGGAGGCCGTGACGGTCGCGGTGAGGATGAGCCGGCCCGCCACCCTCTGCGAGCACACCGCGCTCAGCGTGGTGGCGGTTGTCCTGTCTTCCCTCGGCGGCGGGCCCTCGCAGTCGGCCGGCGTGACGAGGTTGGTGTCCATGGTGACGGCGCCGTTGCGGGCCAGCAGGCGGCCGTTGACGTTCACGCCGGTGGTCGCGGTGATCGAGGTGAGCGCGAGGATGTTCCCTGCGAAGCTGGAGCCGGTGCCCAGCGTGGCCGAGCTCCCGACCTGCCAGAAGACGTTGCACGCCTGGGCGCCGTTGATGAGGTTCACCGTGCTGGCGGACGCGGTGACCAGGGTGGAGGCGGTCTTGAAGATGAAGACGGCGTTCGGGTCAATCTGCCCGTCGAGCGTCAGCTCCCCGGTGATCTCGAAGGTGCCCGCGGCGGAGTCGTAGGCGCCCGGCGTCACGGTGGTCCCGCCGAGTTCCGTCGGGAGAGTGGCGTCGACGGCCTGTCCTGCCGCTTCGTTGTAGGCGGAGGTCAGGTCGACCTGGGCCTGCGCGGCGTCGGCGTCGGCGGAGTGGATGGTGCCGACCACGACGCCGGGCGGGAAGCCGGTGACCGCCGTTCCCGGGCTCACCCCGAGATCCCCGGTGACCACGGTGGGGCCGGTGCTGGTGACCGTCGTCCCGGCCAGGACCGCGTAGTCCGCGGCCGTCAGAAGGTCCGGTGTCGTCGCCGCGCTCGCCACCCGCGGTGTCGCGGCGACACGGCCCAGCGCGACCGCGACGGTCAGGACCCCGGCCAGTCAGGAACGGGCGGTATTTCACGAAACGATGCGCGAGTGACCAACTCTTGTCACAGTGCTGTCCTTTTCTTTTGATATTTATCCGTCCAGGCGCATTGCCGATGATGCGCCATTTTTTCTGACCCTACTGATCGGCGGTGTCGTATCTGTTATACGACATGCGGGATGCTTTATTGCGTAGTTATCGAGGCATATAAGAGAGATATGGCTATGTTGCTGTTTGTGAGGGTGTCCGGGATATTCCGGCGGGGACGGATCCGGCGGCGGAGACGGCCTCCGCACGACAAAAAGCCGCGTCCGCACGGCAGAAAGCCGCGTCAGCACGACGAGGGGCCGCGTCCTTGTCCCGGCCACGGTTCACACCACGAGAGGGCGTGCCGCTCGGCGGCACGCCCTCGACGGTTCCGTGGAACGGGGAGTTGGGGATCAGGTGCAGGTGATTCCGGACGCGCCGGGGGTGGAGGGCCCGTTGGCGGTGAATCCGACGACGACGGACTGGCCCGCCGCGAGGTTGGCGGCGTGGCTCGGGGCCTTCGCGGTGAAGGTGGTTCCGCTCTGCGTGACGGTGGCGTTCCAGCCGCTGCCGAGCGTCACCCCGGACGGCAGGGTCCAGCTCACCGACCAGTTGTTCCAGGCCGAGGTCCCGGTGTTCTTCACGGTCAGCGCGGCCTGGAAGCCTCCCTGCCAGGAGTTCGTGAGCGTGTACGACGTCTCGCAGGCCGTGGTCCCCGGGGTCGGTGTGGGGGTCGGGGTGGGCGTGCCGCCGCCTCCGACCGGCGGGATCAGGTACGGCTGGAGGATGTCCTGTTTGTCCTGGTTGATGGAGGTCCAGTCGTCCTTGGCGATGCCCCCGGTGTCACCCGAGTTGGGATTCCACGACCAGTAGGTGAACGACATCCCATTCACCCCGGTGCCCAGATACTTCATCAGCTCCTGGAGCCAGACCTTGTCCACGGCGGCCTGCATGGTGGTCCCGAACTCGCCGAGCATGATCGGCGCGATGTTCTGCTTGTAGAGGTAGCCCCAGTACTTGTCCCAGATCGCGGGCAGGTTCGCCGGATAGTCCGGCGCGTCGAACCACGCCTGGCGGTAGACCGAGGTGGCGTAGTCGTGCGGCGAGTAGACCAGCCGGTTGGCCACGTTCAGGCGCACCGGGAACTCCCCGGCCTTCGACAGGTTGCCGCCCCACCAACCGCAGTCCTCGTCGTTGCTCGGGTCGTTGTCCCAGACGTTCGACAGGCCCCCGCTCGGGCAGCTCACACCCTCGACGAAGATCAGCCAGTTGGGGTTGACCGACAGCACCGCGTTGCCCGCCCGCTCGGCGGCCAGCCGCCAGTCGCGCGCGGTGTCCCCGCAGCCCCAGCACGCCCCGGTGGCGGCCGGATTGGTGCCCTCGGCGTGCGGCTCGTTGTGCAGGTCGGCACCGATGACGGTGGTGTTGCCCGCGTACCGCTGGGCGAGTGCCTTCCAGTCGTTGATCCAGGTGCTCTCCGGCGTCGCGGCGACGTACCACAGCGGCGACTGCCCGGCCGCGGTCGGCCGGTGCCGGTCGAGGATGATCCGCATGCCCTTGCTTCCGGCGTACGCGATGACCTTGTCGAGGATCTGCAGCGGGCTGTCGCCGACCAGGTCCGGGTTGACGAAGTCGTTCACGCCGCTGGCCACCGCGCCGGGCTTGAGGGCGTCGTTGGAGAACGGCACGCGAAGGGTGTTGTAACCGAGCGAGGCCATCTTGTCGATCTGGCCCCTCCACGGGTTGTTCGACCACAATCCGTGGAAGGTCTTGTTGTCGGTCTCCATGCCGAACCAGTTGATGCCGGTCAACCGGACGGTCGCGCCCGTGCTGTCAACGATCTTGTTGCCGGAGGTGCGCAGGTAGCCGGTGCCGGTTCCGCCCGCGGCACCGGCCGGGGAGGAGCCGAGCGCGACCGCCAGCGCCGAGGTGACCACGAGCGCCGCGAGCGCCGCCGGCCACCTGCGAACACGCAGGACTTTCATCAAGAGCCCTTCGAGGACGGGAGCTGTACGCGAGGGGAGGGCCCCGCGATCGAGAGGTGCGGCCGGTCGCGCTCGCCATGGTTCGGCGCCCACCCCGGTCCCGTCAACCGCCGCCAGGGTCGCCGGCGCCTTTCCACGGCGGTCGCGACCCCTCCCATCTCGCCCTGTACGACGATCGTCCCGCCGGGCACGAGGTGAAAGTTTCACCGGCCGGTGTCGCGGGTGGCGGGAGGGCCGGGCATGCCCGCGGGAGGCCCGGCGTTCGAAGGGCCGGCGGGAACCGCGCACCGCACGGCCCGGCCGCCGGCTTCGAGATCGCGCCACGGCGGCCGGAACCTAAGCCCCCTCCACCTGAGGCGGATTCGAGGGGGCTTAGCCGTACGTCTCGTCTTTCTAGCCGGCCAGCGCGACCGACACGAGCAGGAGTTGAGCCTCCAGAGCGTGGCGGAAGTCGTCGGGCAGCGAGCCCTCCCGGTGGCGGTCGGCGATCTTTCCCCGGATCGGGGCGAGGTCGCCGGAGCCCCAGACGCTGTTGGCCAGCACCTGCCGCAGGTCCAGGGCCACGTCCGGGCGGATCCTGCCCTCGTCCTCCCCCCTCGCCAGCACCGCGTTGAAGCGCCGCACGCTCTGGTTGAGATTGGGGGTGGAGAAGGGGATCGCCTCCACTCCCGGTGCGGGTTCCGCCGCTTGCCCGCCCCGCTTGGGGACGGGACCGGACGGAGAGGGACTGGGGCGCGGCGTCGTGCCCGGTTCGGGATAGGCGGTGGTGGGGTCGAGGACCGTGGGCGGTGCCGTCCCTCGACCCGGTGGAGCCGCCACCTGTTCCTCGTAGGAGCCGGAGATCCGGCTCCACACCAGGAGACCCGCGAGCAGCGCCGCCACCGTCGCGACCACCGTCCAGCCCACCAGCCCGTGCGCGCGCGTCCAGTGGACCGGGGTCGTGGCCGGCGGTCTGAGGGCCGCGGCCAGGTCGTCGGCCACCTCCTGCGCCTTGGGCCTGGCCTCGGGCCGGTGCGACAGGCAGACCTGGCAGAGCGCGCTGATCCGCGCGGGCATGCCCGGCACCTTCGCCACCGGCGGCGGTCCCTCCCGGCGGACGTTCTCGATCTCCTCCCAGGTCCGTTCCGGGTACGGGGGGTCGCCGGTGAGCATCTCGAACAGCAGCACGCCCAGCGCGTAGACATCACTCGCCGGGTCCGCGACCGTGCCGGTGAGCCGTTCGGGCGCCACGTAGGGAGGGGTCCCGTAGTCGGAGGCCCGGTCGTCGGCGTCCTCCCCGATGAACGCCGCGATGCCGAAGTCGAGCAGCTTGGCGCCCGCCGAGGTCAGCAGCACGTTCTCGGCGGTGACGTCCCGGTGCACGATGCCCCGCTCGTGGGCGGCGGCCAGCACGGTGGCCAGCCTGGCGGCGATCGTCGCCGCCTCCGCCCACGGCAGCGGGCCCTCGTTGATCCGGTCCGACAGCGGGCGCCCCTCCAGCAGGCGCATGACGACGTACGCGGCCAGGCGACCGTGCGAGGTCACGGTCTCCCCGTAGTCGTAGACCTCGATCGCGTCGGGGTGGATGAGGCGCGCGGTGGCACGCGCCTCCCTGCGGATCAGCTCGCGCTCCCCCAGGTCGACGCCCAGCTCGCCGTCGAGCAGCTTGACGGCGACCATCCGCTGGAGCGACTGGTCGAAGGCGCGCCAGATGACGCTCATGCCACCCCACGCGATCCGCTCCAGCAACAGGTACCTGCGGGTGAGCACGTCTCCCGCACGAAGCCCGACCTGGTCAGGCGGACTCACGGACCACCAGCTCAGTGGGGAGGACGGGATTGTCACGGGGAGCACCGGCCGAGCTCATCGAGAGCAGCAGCAGCCGGGTGGCGAGCGCGGCGAACTCCTCCACCGGCTGGCGGACGGTGGTGAGCGTGGGAGAGGTCCGCCGGGCGGCGGGGGCGTCGTCGAACCCGATGACGGCCACGTCCTCCGGCACCCGGCGGCCGGCCCGGCGCAGGGTCTGCAGCGCGGCGGCCGCCATCACGTCGGAGGCGGCGAAGACCGCGTCGACGTGCGGCATCCTGCGCAGCAGCCACTGCATGCCGTGCACCCCCGACGTGTGGCTGAAGTCGCCGTACGCGACCGGCACGCCGGTCATCCCGGCCAGGGAGAGGGTCTGCATGAACCCTTCGAGCCGGTCGCGGGCGGCCGGAAGGGCGGGTGGGCCCGCGATGACACCGATGGACCTCCGTCCGCCGAGCAGCAGGTGTTCCGCCGCCTGCCGGCCGCCGTCGCGGTTGTCCATGTCGACGTGGGGGAGGTCGATGCCGTCCGGGGGACGGCCCGCACTCCGTACCGGAATGCCCGAGGCGGCCAGGGTCACCACGAGCGGATGCCTGTCACGTGCGCCGATCAGCAGGACGCCGTCGATGCCTCCGGCGACGAGCGGCGGCGTGGCGATGGTGGAGGTGGCCGCCGTGGCGGTCATCACGGCGAGTGGCACGCCGTGCCCGGTGAGGACCTCCTCCGCAGCCGTGATCATCCGCGCGTAGAACGGCTCGGTGAAGAGCCGGTGCGCGGGTTCGCAGACCACGATGGCCACGACCTGGTCGGATCGGCGGCCGGAGCCGCCCCGGGGAGCGCGATGTCTTACGTAACCGAGACGCGATATTGCGTCATGCACCTGCCTACGAGTCGACGTGCTGACTCTGACTGAACCGGTGAGTACCCTGGACGCTGTGGCGGGGGAGACCCCTGCCTCTGCGGCGACCTGGGCAAGTGTGGGTAGATCGGTCATAACTTCCTCCACACCAAGATCCTGCACAGGTGGGAGCGCTCCCAGTGAACCTAGCATTGTTTCGGAAGTGTCAAAAGATGTTTCCGAAAAATCACCATGTGTATGTCAAATTTCCCTGACAACCCAGTCAGGGGCAAGTATCGCCATGATTACGGAGTCATACCATTCCCCGTTTAGGCGCAGAGCGTCACGGCAGACGCCCTCCTGGATGAAGCCGATCTTGCGATAGACGTGCGCTGCCCGCTCGTTGAAGGCGTAAACCTCCAGGGCCACCCGGTGCAGCGGCGTGGTGCGGAAGACGTGGTCGAGGGTGAGCCGGATCGCCTCGGTGCCGTACCCCCTGCCGTACGCCCGGGGGCCGATCAGCGCGATGCGCAGGTTGCAGGAGAGGTTGTCGGCGTCGAGCTCGTTGAGCACGATCTCGCCCACGTAGGCGTCGTCCCCGGCGGTGCAGATCGCCAGGTCCAGCCGGTCGCCGTGCTCGCCCCGCGAGCCGTACCAGGCCTTGAGCCCCTCGTAGTCGGGTTTGCCGTGAGAACCGGTCAGCCGGACGGTCTCGGGGTCGTTGACCAGCTCCCAGAGGCCGTCCACGTGCTCGGGACCGACCGGCCGGAGCGTCACGTGCTCTCCGGCGAGCGTGGGCTTGCGCGCGAACATCATCCGGTGTGTCTACCGGCCGGAACCTCGCCGGGCAACCCGGTTTTCCTGAGCCGTCCACGGGCCCGCGCGAAACGACGGGCCCGGGACCGGTTCACCAGGGTCCGTACGGCCCCTGGTTGCCGCCGCCCTTGCCGATCTCCCGCACGGCGGGACGCACGTCGGCCAGGTAGATGCCCGAGGCGATGACGGACGCGATCGTGAAGATGCTCAGCACGCTGAGGTACTGCACCGCGGCGGCGAAGCCGAACAGGGCCGCCAGTCCGAGGATGACCAGCCACAGGTTCTTGGTCTGCTTGCCGGTGACCGCGAACGCCCGTGCCGGGGTCTTCACCGCGTGCACGAGCGCCCATCCCGACAGCGCGAACACTCCGACGGCCAGGATCCAGAAGACCAGGTCCAGGGCACCGTGGATTTCGATCATCGTCTCTCCAGAACGTTCGCCTCGCCGGTCTCCCTCAGCCTAATGCCGAAAGCCCCGTTCGCGGCGTCCTCGGCCCGTACCGGCCGACCTTGGCGGCCCGTTCTCGCGCCCGCTCGTGCCGGCCCGCTTTCCCGCCCTCGCCGGGCGCGGGCCCTCGAACGTCGAAAGGCCCGCACCGGAGACGACGCCCGGGGCGGGCCGTGGAACCGGAGTCCGCGAGGGACTCGCTCAGCCCTTGGGCGGGGTGGACCTGCCGCCGGCGGTGGACCTGCCGGTCGTGGTGGACCTGCCGGTCGCGGGCTTCGAGGCGCGGGTGCCCTTCTTGGGCGTCCGGGCGGAGGCGATCGCGGGCTCGGCGGCCTCGGAGACCTCCTCCAGCTCTAGGGCGATCTCGCCGCTGGTCTTGGAGACGACCTTGCGGCCGCGGTTGGCGAACTCCTCGTAGAGCTCGTTGGCCCTGCCCGCGATCTGGTCGGCGTAGTCGCGCGCCTTCACGGGGAAGTCCTTGGCGTATCCCTCGGCCTTGCCGGCGAGCTGCCTGGCCCTCTCCGGGAGGTCCTTCGCGGCCTCGCGGATCTCCTCGCGGCGGCCCTGCAGCCTCTGGATCTGCTCGGGAAGCTCGAGAAGCTTCTCGACGGCGAAGTCGCCGGCCCCGGCGACGGCGTAGAACGGCTTGGACTCGGCCAGCTTCTTGACTTCGGCGGTGATGGGCATGGGTTAACCTTCCTTGGTTTCCTCGGTGATGTGGCCGTTGCTCGGGGGGGCCGCGTAGGGCTTCAACGCGGTGAGGTATTCCCCGGGGAGCGGCACCTCGTCGTCAGGCGAGGAGTCCGCGTCACCCCGCCGGGGCTCCGGTGCGAGACGTGCTTTCTGGGAGGTCTGCGCGTCGTCGTCCGGGGCCTCGGCCTGCTGGTTCTCCTTGCGAAACGACTCGTAGATGTCGATCAGCACCTGGCGCTGGCGCTCGGTGATGAGGTGGTCGGCCCTGATCGCGGTCAGCACGTCGCTGTCCGGCTCGCGCTCCTCGATGAGGCCCGCCTGGACGTAGAGTGCCTGCGACGAGATGTGCAGGCCCTTGGCGATCTGGTTCAGGATCTCGGCGCTGGGCTTGCGTAGCCCGCGCTCGATCTGGCTCAGGTAGGGGTTGGAGACCCCCGCCGCCGCGGCGAGCTGTCGCAGGGAGATCTTCGCGTGCGTGCGCTGCTCGCGGATGTACTCACCGATCGAGCCGACCTTGGGTAGTGCCATGGACCGAGTCTGCCGCATCGTGCTTGCTATTGCAAACGGGTTGGCTAACACTTGCAAGCACTTTGGGGTGAGTTTGGCTATAGCCGGACGAATCCGGCCGGAACTCCAGGGTGAGACCCGGGTTCGGTATGCGGGCCGGTCGCATCTTCAAGGCGGGTCAACGCCTCATCTTCAAGGCGGGTCAACGCGGCGCCCGCAAGGCGCGGGTCAACGCGGCGCCTGCAAGGCGGGTCAACGCGGCACCGGCCCCGGCGGGGCCCGGCGCGGGCCCGCTACGGGCCTCGGCGCGAAGTTCAGTACGGGACCAGCCAGAGCAGCGGCGCCGACGACGTCAGGGCGACGGAGAAGGCGACGATGGCGTAGCGGATCCCGCGCGGCAGGACCGGGATCGGGTTCACCAGGCGCTCGACCCTCGCCATCACGGCGGCGGTGGAGTTCGCGGCGCCCAGCGCGCCGTGCGGGGCCGGGACGGCGCCCGCGGTGCCGAAGCGCAGCAGGGCGGTCGCCAGGCGGCGCGCGGAGCAGCAGCGGCGGGCGACGTCGTCGGCGGCCATCTCCACGAGCAGGCCGACCTCGCTCTGCGCGTCCTTGACCACGCGCGACCAGGGCAGCGCCCGGCGCAGCGCGGCGAAGGGCAGCAGCACCAGGTCGTGCCGCTCGCGCACGTGGGCGGCCTCGTGGGCGAGCACCGCGCTCAGCTCGTCGGCGGAGAGCAGCTTGAGCGCCCCCTCACTGACCACCACCTGGGAGCGCAGGCCGGGCACGCAGTAGGCGGTGGCGCCCGGGTGGTCGAGCACCCGCACGCCGGGGACCACCGGGTCCTCCCTGGCGATCAGGGCGAGCAGGGTGCGGTGGCGGTGGCGGGCACGGAACGTCTGCGCGCCCGCGGCGAGAAGCACCAGGATCAGCACGGCCAGCGCGGTGAGCCCGGCGGTGAGCGCGACGATCCTCGGCAGCTCGTACGGCTGGGGGAACCCGCGTCCGCCGGCGAGCGAGGAGACCGCGAACTCGCGAAGCCCGTGCAGCACGCCCTCGCCATAGGGCTTCAGCGCGTAGCCGAGCAGGGCGCCCGTCCCGGCCAGGCCCCATGTGACCCCCAGCGCCTGCCACAGGACGATGGCCACGTGCGGAGCGCGGTAGGTCCACCGCGCCCGGGTGAAGCGCCAGGCGCCGACCGCGCAGACCAGGGCGAGCGTCGCCAGGGCTGCCGCGGTCATCTACTCGTCCTCCAGCTCCTCCAGGTCCGTCAGGGCCCTGCGCAGGATGTCGGCTTCGGTGCCGGTGACGGCCTGGGCGAACCTGGTGAGGGCCGCCGACCGGTCACCGGTCATATCCAGCGCTTCCAGCATAAGCTCCGCGACGTAGGCGTCGCGGCTCTCCGCCGGTGCGTACCGCCACGCGCGCCCGTCCCGGGTGCGGAGCAGGAACCCCTTGCGGGTGAGCCGGTCGAGCACGGTCATCACGGTGGTGGGCGCCAGGTCGCGGTCAGCGATCAGACGCCCGACCTCCCGTGCCGTCACGGGAGATGGCTGTGCCCAGATGATGTCCATGATGCTGCGTTCAAGCTCGCCGAGACCCTTCACGCATCCAAGCCTAACTCCCGCACCACGAGGGGTAGTACTACGGGTTGTCGAGTGACGTGCGTCACAGCTGTTTGACCATGTAGATCTCGTCCCGGTCGTCCCCCGGAGCGAGGCGGATCGCCCGCGGGATCCGGCCGACCTCCACGTATCCCAGTCGGCCGTAGAAGCCCTCGGTCCCGGTGCCGCCGCGGACCGTCAGGTGCAGCGCCTCCACGCCCAGGTCGCGGGCGGCGTCGTCGGCGGCGCGCATGAGCAGAGTCCCGTAGCCCTTGCCCTGGTGTTTGGGATCGACCATCACGCGCCACACCCAGCGCCAGTGCGCCCGCAGCCACGACTTCCCGTCACCCAGGACCAGCCAGCACGCCACCCGGCCCTCCGCGTCGAACCCGACGAGCAGATGGTCGGGGTTGTCGCGGGTGGTGTCGCAGGCGGCGAAGGTGGCGGCCGCCGTCTCCAGGATGTCGTCGGAGGTGACCGGGGGGACGAAGCCGACCGACCCTCCGGCGTTGACCACCTCGGTCCAGCACTCGACGAGCTCGCCGGTGAGCGCCGGGGTGAGTTCGGGGTCCACCACGAACCGCAGTTCTGCCATACGCGGACTTTACCAAATATATGTAAGCAACTTAGGGTTGCCTTACCAACGTTTCCGGGTCACCTCGGGGCGACCGCGGCCCAGGGAAGGGTGACCTCGCCGAGCCGCCAGCGCGCCCGGCCGCCCAGCGGCGGGTGCCCGGCCAGCGGCCAGGTCCCGGCGAGCGTCTCGGCCGCGGCGATCCAGCGCTGCCGGGAGCCGTACGAGCTCAGGGGGGCGTTGACGGCCCAGGCCCGGTCGAAGTCGCGCAGGAAGGCGTGGACGGGCTCGCCGGGGACGTTGCGGTGGATGAGCGTCTTGGGCAGCCGGTCGGCCAGGTCCGAGGGGCGCTCGAAGGCGTCGAAGCGGGCCGAGAGAGTGAGCGTCCGGGGCCCCGAGCGGTCGAGCCCGGCCCAGACCGCGCGGTGGCCCACCTCCGAGCAGGTGCCCTCGACGATCGCCCCGCCCGGCGCGAGCCGTTCGGAGAGCATCGCCCAGTATTCCCACGCCTGCGCCTCCCCGTACTGCCGCAGCACGTTGAACGCCCTGATCAGCAGGGGCGGCCGCGCCACCGGCAGCTCGAAGCCGCCCAGCGTGAACGACAGTCCCGGCCGCTCGTACGGCTTGGCAGCCGCCACCCTGGCCGGGTCGATCTCGACGCCGACGACCTCGACCGAGGGGCAGACCGCGCGCAGCCGCAGGAACATCTCCAGGGTCGTGGTGTGCGAGGCCCCGTACCCCAGGTCGACCACCAGCGGGCGGACGGCGGAGCGCAGCAGGCGGCCGTGCGCGGCGACGACCCAGCGGTCGGCCCGCCGCAGGCGGTTGTGCCCGGTCGTCCCCCTGGTGATCGCTCCTACCGGCTTCTCCGTTGGCTTCCGCACGATCAGACGCGGTGGACCTTGTGCTGGGCGGCCTGGGCCCGGGGGCGGATGACGAGGCGGTCGACGTTCACGTGGGCCGGGCGGGTCACGCACCAGGCGATGGCGTCGGCCACGTCGTCGGCGGAGAGCGGGCCGGGCACGCCCTCGTAGACCCGTCCGGCGGCGGCCGAGTCGCCGCGGAAGCGGTTCAGCGAGAACTCCTCGGTGTGGACCATCCCGGGGGCGACCTCGACGATCCTGACCGGCTGACCGACCAGTTCCAGCCTGAGCACCTCGGTCATCGAGGTCTGCGCGTGCTTGGCCGCGTTGTAGCCGCCGCCGCCCTCGTACGAGACGAGCCCGGCCACCGAGGTCAGCATCAGCAGCACGCCGTCGCCCGACTCGATCAGCCTGGGCAGCAGCGCCTGGGTCATGCGGAGCGTGCCGATCACGTTGACGTCGTACATCCGCTGCCAGTCGGCGACCTTCCCGCTCGCCACGGGCTCCAGGCCGATCGCGCCCCCGGCGTTGTTCACCAGCACGTCGCAGCGCTCGAGCGAGGCGGCCAGCTCGTCCACCGACTCCTGTGACGTCACGTCCAGGGTGACCGGGCGGATGCCGGGCACCTCGGCGGCCAGCTCGTCGAGCCGCTCCCTGCGCCGCGCCGCGGCCACCACCTCGAAGCCCTCGGCGGCGAGCCTGCGGGCCGTCGCCTCGCCGATCCCGCTGCTGGCCCCTGTCACCACAGCTGTCCTCTTCATGGACCCCCATCCTGCCAGGAACCGCCGGGGCCTCCCCGTCCGTACCTGGTGCGGCTATGTGTCGGGAATGTTGCGGATTTTTCCATGGTTGAGCCCTCTCGGAGGTGGTGTCGGTGAGGCGACGGCGGGTCAACCGGGTCGCGACGATCAGCATGCACACGTCCCCCCTGGACCAGCCGGGGACCGGGGACGCGGGCGGGATGAACGTCTATATCGTCGAAGTGGCGAAACGCCTGGCCGAACTCGGGGTGGAGGTGGAGATCTTCACCCGGCAGACATCCCGGGACCTGCCACCGGTCGCGGAGATCGTCCCGGGCGTCTCGGTCCGCCACGTCACCGCCGGGCCGTACGAGGAGCTCGACAAGGGCGACCTGCCCGGCCAGCTCTGCGCCTTCCTGTCGGGGGTGCTGCGCACCGAGGCCATGTACGAGCCGGGCCGCTACGACGTCATCCACTCCCACTACTGGCTCTCCGGCCAGGTGGGCTGGCTGGCCAAGGAACGCTGGGGCCTGCCGCTGGTGCACACCATGCACACCATGGCCAAGGTGAAGAACCTCCTGCTCGCCGCCGACGACAGGCCGGAGCCGGCCGCCCGGGTGCTGGGCGAGCAGCAGGTCGTGGACGTCGCCGACCGCCTGGTGGCCAACACCCCGACCGAGGCCAGGGAGCTCGTCGAGCTGTACGGAGCCGCCCCGGCCCGCGTCGAGGTCGTCAACCCCGGCGTGAGCCTCAGGGTCTTCCAGCCCGCCTCCCAGGGCGCGGCCCGCTACAGGCTCGGGCTGCCGCAGGACGCCCACGTGCTGCTGTTCGTGGGCCGCGTACAGCCGCTGAAGGCCCCGGACGTGCTGCTGCGCGCGGCGGCCAGGATGCTCATCGACGACCCCTCGCTCAGGTCGAGGCTGGTCGTCGCCTGCGTCGGCGGCCCCAGCGGCAACGGCCTGGCCAGGCCCTCCTACCTCACCGACGTGGCCGCCTCGCTGGGGATCTCCGACGTGGTCAGGATCGTTCCCCCCGCGCCCCAGCACGAGCTGGTCGACTGGTACCGCGCGTCCGACGTGACCGTCGTCCCCTCCCACAGCGAGTCGTTCGGCCTCGTGGCCCTGGAGTCCCAGGCCTGCGGCACCCCCGTCGCCGCCGCGTCCGTGGGCGGGCTGCGCACCGCCGTACGCGACGGGGTGTCCGGGGTGCTCGTCGAGGGGCACGACGCCCATGACTGGGCGCGGGTGCTCCGCCGGTTCGTCTACGAGCCCGCCTGGCGGGAGACGCTGTCGGCGGGTGCGGTGGCCCACGCGGCGGCCTTCGGCTGGTCGGCCACCGCGGCCCGGCTGGCGGACGTCTACGCCGGGGCGATGACGAACCTGCACCGCCTCCCGGTCGCGGTCAACTCCTGAAGGCCCGCCCGCGGGGCGCCCGCGAAGCGGATGGCGCGCTGTTCGTGTGAGGCCCGCTCGTAAGCTGGGCCCATGCGTGAAGTGATCGAGGCGGCGCTGAAGAGCGCGGACGCCTCCTACGAGCAGCCCCGGCCGGGGGCCTTCCTGGTGAAGCTCCCCGGCCAGCACAAGCTCGCCACCATGGCCTGGCTGATCGTCGGCGACCAGGCACTGCACGTGGAGGCATTCTTCTGCCGTCAGCCCGACGAGAACCACGCCGAGTTCTACCGCTGGCTCCTCACCAAGAACGGCTCCATGTACGGGGTGCACTTCGCCCTCGATCCCATCGGCGACGTCTATCTCGTGGGCCGCGTCCCGCTGGAGGCGGTCACCGACGAGGAGGTCGACCGCCTTCTCGGATGCGTGCTCACCTACTCCGACGAGGGCTTCGACCGCGCCCTGGAGCTGGGCTTCGCCTCCTCGATCCGGCGCGAGTGGGAGTGGCGTGCCAAGCGCGGCGAGTCGCTCGCCAACCTCCAGGCCTTCGCCCGCTTCGCCGACCCCGAGCGCTGAGGGCGCCCCGTCCCACCGTTCCGAACCCTCGAAGGCAGGTTCCGAGGGCCGGGGCGGCCGGGTCCGCCGTCGGGCCGAGGCGGTTCAGGCCGGGTTCAGGCCCGGTTCAGGCCCGGTTCAGGCCCGGTTCAGGCCGGGTTCAGGTCGGGTGGAGCGCCGGAGACGGCAAGCAAGCGCCCACTAAGCTTGTCGGCATGTCGACTTTGGTGCTGCTTCGGCACGGTGAGAGTGAGTGGAACGCAAAGGGTCTGTTCACCGGATGGGTGGACGCGGGGCTCTCGGCCAAGGGCGAGGAGGAGGCGCGCCGCGGCGGGCGGCTGCTGCTCGACGCGGGGGTGCGTCCCGACGTGGTGCACACCTCCCTGCTGACCAGGGCGATCCAGACGGCCAACCTCGCGCTGGGCGCCGCGGACCTGCTCTGGCTGCCGGTCTCCCGGTCCTGGCGGCTCAACGAGCGCCACTACGGCGCCCTGCAGGGCAAGGACAAGGCTCAGACGCGGGCCGAGTTCGGTGACGAGCAGTTCATGCTCTGGCGCCGCTCCTACGACGTCCCGCCGCCCCCGATCGCCGACGACGACGAGTTCTCCCAGGCCGGCGACGCCCGCTACGCGCTCCTGCCGGGCGAGCTGATGCCGAGGACCGAGTGCCTCAAGGACGTCGTCGAGCGCATGCTGCCGTACTGGTACGACCAGATCGTGCCCGACCTCGCGCAGGGAAGGAACGTGCTGGTCGTCGCGCACGGCAACTCGCTCCGGGCGCTGGTCAAGCACCTGGACGGGATCGGCGACGACGAGATCGCCGGGCTCAACATCCCCACCGGCATCCCGCTCCGGTACGAGCTGGACGACGCCTTCCACCCGGTCACCAAGGGCGGTCAGTATCTCGACCCCACCGCCGCCGAGGCCGCCATCGAGGCCGTGGCCAACCAGGGCAAGTAGCCCCGGCATCCCGGAACGTACGAGAACGCACAGAAGCAGGGAGGGCCCGCCGGATCCGGCGGGCCCTCCCTGCTTCTCGGGGCTTCTCGGGCTTGTCGCGAAGACGTTCGTGAGGGACGGCGGGGGTCAGGAAGCGGAGGTGTCCTGGGGGCGGGAGCCCGTCACCAGGTAGACCACGTCGTGCGCGACGCGGACCGCGTGGTCGGCGTAGCGCTCGTAGTAGCGGCCGATCAGCGTCACGTCGATGGCCGGTTCGACGCCGTACTTCCAGTCGGAGGCCATCAGGACCTTGAACAGCCTCCGGTGCAGCTTGTCCATGGCGTCGTCGTCGGACTCCAGCTCCAGGGCCGACTCCACGTCACGCGAGGCGATGCAGCTGCCGGTCTTGGTGACGAGACGCTCGGCGATCTGCCCCATCTCCAGGATGGTGGAGCGTACCTCCGGCGGGATGGCGGACTCGGGATGGCGCAGCCGGGCGATCTTGGCCACGTGCTCGGCGAGGTCGCCCATGCGCTCCAGGTCGGTGCCCATCCGCAGTGCCGCGATGATCATTCTGAGGTCCACGGCCACGGGCTGCTGCCTGGCCATCAGGTCGAAGATCGAGGCCTCGATCTCCGCGAAGATCCGGTTGACCTCCTCGTCCTGGGAGATGACGCTCTCGGCGAGGTGGATGTCGGCGTCCAGGAGGGCGGTGGTGGCCCGCGATATCGCCGACCTCACGAGTCGGGTCATCTCGACCAGCCGCTCGGTGAGGGCGTCGAGTTCTTCGTGGTAGGCGTCGCGCATGAGACTCACCGTAGGGCGGTAACGGTGAACGAACCTCGACCGTAAAGTGAACTTTATGGGAAAGGCCGTGGTCATGCCCCCTTAGCAGTCCTCAATGGGAAAAGCCCGACCTACCATCGAGGACGTGAAGCCTACGGGAGGACCGCGTGAGTGAGCTGATGGCGAGCCTGGCCGCACTGGCCGGTTTCGTCGTGGGAGCGCTGGCCGTGATGGTCGTCCGCCATAACCATGGACAGCGGAGTGCGATGACACCGGTTGACGGCGTCGAGCCCGGCGCGCTGCCGCAGGGGGTCGCCTCGGTGTTGGCCGTGCTGCCGTCCTCGGCGGTCGTGCTCGACAAGGAGGACCGCGTGCTGCGGGCCAGCTCGGCGGCACGCGCGTTCGGCCTGGTCAAGGGAGATCACCTGATGGCGGCCGAGCTGCTCGCCCTGGCCAGGAAGGTCCGCAGGGACGGCGAGATCCGCGAGAGCGAGATCGAGGTGGCCGGCCACAAGTTCGGCCAGGAGTCGACCAACTTCGCGGTGCGGGTCGCCCCGCTCGGCTCGCACGGCCAGGTGCTCGTCCTCGCCGAGGACCAGACCGAGCACCGCCGCGTCGAGGCGGTGCGCCGCGACTTCGTGGCCAACGTGAGCCACGAGCTCAAGACGCCGGTGGGCGCGCTGTCGCTGCTGGCCGAGACCATCCAGGACGCCGCCGACGACCCCGAGGCGGTCACCCGCTTCGCCGGGCGCATGCAGCACGAGGCGGCCCGGCTCACCTACCTCGTCCAGGACCTCATCACCCTCTCCCGTATCCAGGGCGCCGAGCCCATCCCCACCCCGGGCCCGGTCCTGATCGACGAGGCGGTGCACGAGGCCATCGACCGCTGCAACACCACCGCGGCGGCCAAGGACATCACCCTCGTCGCCGGTGGGGTCGAGGGCCTGCGGATATGGGGCGACGACGAGCTTCTCGTCACCGCCCTGCGCAACCTCATCGACAACGCGGTCGCCTACAGCCCCGAGCACACCCGGGTCGTGGTCAGCGCCCGCGCGGCGGGCCCCAACACCGAATCCGTCGAGATCAGCGTGAGCGACCAGGGGATCGGCATTCCCGAGAGCGCCCAGGAGCGGATCTTCGAACGGTTCTTCCGCGTCGACGCGGCACGCTCGCGGGCGACCGGTGGCACGGGCCTCGGCCTGGCCATCGTCAAGCACGTGGCCGCCTCCCACAACGGGGCGGTCACGGTGTGGAGCAAGGAAGGTTCCGGTTCCACCTTCACCCTCCGCCTGCCCGCCTTCGGCGGCATGGCGGTCACGGAACCAGCAACAGTCACGATTCCCCTGGAGGCCGCGCAGTGACTCGCGTGCTCGTTGTCGAGGACGAGGAATCGTTCTCCGACGCCCTGTCATACATGCTGCGCAAGGAAGGCTTCGAGGTGGCCGTGGCCACCACCGGGCCGGAGGCGCTGGAAACCTTCGACCGCAACGGCGCCGACCTGGTGCTGCTCGACCTGATGCTCCCCGGCCTGCCGGGTACCGAGGTCTGCCGCTCCCTCCGGCAGCGCTCCAACGTGCCCGTCATCATGCTCACCGCCAAGGACAGCGAGATCGACAAGGTCGTCGGGCTGGAGCTCGGCGCCGACGACTACGTCACCAAGCCCTTCTCCTCGCGAGAGCTGGTGGCCCGCATCCGCGCGGTGCTGCGCCGCCAGGGCGACGTGGAGGAGCTGGAGTCGGCGGTGCTGGCCGCCGGTCCGGTCCGGATGGACGTCGACCGCCACATCGTCGCCGTGCGCGGTGAGCCGGTACAGCTGCCCCTGAAGGAGTTCGAGCTGCTGGAGGTGCTGCTGCGCAACGCCGGGCGGGTGCTCACCCGGGGCCAGCTCATCGACCGGGTCTGGGGCGCCGACTACGTGGGCGACACCAAGACCCTGGACGTGCACGTCAAGCGGCTGCGGGCCAAGGTCGAGTCCGACCCCTCCAACCCGCGCTGCATCCTCACCGTCCGGGGGCTGGGCTACAAGTTCGACCCCGCCGAGGTCTGACTCCCCGAGGTCTGGGTCGCGGAGGTCCGGCCCGCCGAGCTCTGGGCCGCGGAGATCTGAGCCGCCTCGCCCGTTCCTTGACGATCGCCCGCTTCCGGGGCGACACCCGTCCGGGCGTGCCCGCCCCGGGCGGACGCTTCGCCTCCGGACGATCCGAGGGGCCGTACGGCGTGCCCGCGCCGTACGGCCCCTCGGCGTGTCCGGAGGCCGTCACCGGCCCCGGAGCGTCAGTGGCCCGAGTGCTCGTCCCCGGTGGTGGCGGAGGGGGTGGGCGACGGCGTGGGGGCAGCGGAGGCGCCGGGAGCCTGCGGGTAGGCGGTGAACTCGCGGCTGCGGGTGATGACGGGGATCGTGAGCTGCACGATGCCGGCGTTGGCGAACTGCAGCTGCACCTTGAGGCCCTCGCCGCCCCTGAGAGGCTTCTTCAGCCCCTCGACGAGGATCGTGGGGGTCGGCTTGCCGACGTTCACCCGCTGGTCCTGAGGGAGCGTCACGGGCGCGCTCACCTTCGCCGTACCGAGGGCGGGGTCGACGCCGAGGCCGACGAGCTGGTCGGAGCCCGCGTTGGTGTTGACCACCGACAGGTAGAGCGGGGTGGCCGCCCCGGCCGGCAGCGTCGCGCCGGAGTCCGGCCCCAGGAAGAAGGCCTGGGAGATGTCGATGCCCTTCGTCTTGACCGAGAGAGCCTCGGTCGGCGAGTAGGGCTTGTTGGTGATCGCGTCGGATCCGGCACCGCAGCCGGCCAGGGCCGGAGCGGCTGCGAGGAACGCCGCGGCGACGATCGCCCGGTGGCGGATGTTGCGGGTCACGGTGCGAGTTCTCCTTGTCACGCGTGAGATAGGGCAAGGGCAACCCTATCGGCGACGTTTACCGGGTTTCCCGCCGCCCCGCCTCATCATCCGAAGCCGCAGAACGCAGGTCATAAGTGCTTTTTGCCCCTCTGATTCACACACTTGGGCACTTGTCAAGTCATAAGATGCGGCTTTGACCTGCAGTTATGGTGATTTCACTGTTCCGGGAGGCTGTGGATACGTGGTACTCTTGAGTACAGCGGAAGGGGTACTTGTCACATGACTTTCCAGGTCGGCGACACTGTCGTCTACCCCCACCACGGGGCTGCTCGGATCGAGGCGATCACGACCCGAACCATCAAGGGTGAGGAAAGGACCTACCTGGTTCTTAAGGTCGACAAGGGCGACCTTACCGTCCAGGTGCCGGCTGACAACGCAGAACTCGTCGGTGTTCGCGATGTCGTCGGACAAGAGGGCCTTGAGCGCGTCTTCGACGTGCTTCGAATGCCTCACACCGAAGAGCCCACGAACTGGTCCCGACGCTACAAGGCGAACCTTGAGAAGCTGGCGTCCGGCGACGTCAACAAGGTTGCCGAGGTCGTTCGCGACCTGTGGCGGCGAGACAGGGAGCGCGGACTCTCCGCAGGAGAGAAGCGGATGCTGGCGAAGGCCAGGCAGATCCTCGTCAGCGAGCTCGCGCTCGCGGAGAAGACGAACGAGGACAAGGCCGAGGCCCTGCTGGACGAGGTTCTCAACTCCTGAACAAGACATTTCCACGGGTGGGCGTCGGGGTCGACGTCCACCCGTTCGCTTCTGGCCGTGAGCTTCACCTCGCCGGTCTGCACTGGCCCGGTGAGACCGGCCTGGCCGGTCACTCCGACGGCGACGCCGCGGCCCACGCCGCCTGTGACGCCCTGCTGTCCGCGGCGGGCCTCGGTGATCTCGGCGGCCTGTTCGGCACGTCCGATCCCCGGTGGGCAGGCGCCTCGGGTGCCGCCCTGCTGGAGGAGGCCGCGCGTAAGGTGCGTGCCGCGGGCTTCGAGATCGGCAACGTGGCCGTTCAGGTGATCGGTAACCGTCCCAAGCTCGCCCCTCGCCGCGTCGAGGCCGAGAAGGCCCTCAGCGCCGCCGTGGGGGCTCCGGTGAGCGTCAGCGCCACCACGACGGACGGGCTCGGCCTCACCGGGCGCGGCGAAGGCGTGGCGGCCGTCGCGACCGCGATCGTGGTGAACCTGTAGCGGGTGTCAGACGTCTTCCATACGGAACGTGGAAAACGTTCCGGCGGGCGGCGCGGAATGCTCGTCGATCCATATCGAGGCGGTGGCCCGTCACTGGCGCGGTACGGGCCACCCCTTCTTTTAGCGTGATCAATGAATGCGCTGGGTAACCCCTTGGTGACCGTGTCTCGTAACAGGGGGAGCCGGACATGATCGTCTCGATTGTCTCCGCAATCATCATCGGCGCCATCATCGGTGCCCTGGCGCGTCTCATCCTTCCCGGGCGTCAGAACATCAGCATCGGCCTGACGCTCATCGTCGGCATCGTCGCCGCGCTCGTCGGCTCGCTCATCGCCGGAGCGCTCGGCCTGGCCAACACGCGAGGGATCGACTGGTGGGAGCACATCATCCAGCTGGCACTCGCGGTGCTCGCGGTGCTCCTCGTCGTCCAGATGCAGGCGAGAAAGACGCACTGAAGGATTTTTTGCCACTGTTAGGCATAACCGTGACTCAGGGGGTAGCCACCTCCCTGTGAGAGTGAAGGTCTCACGATCACTGGGAGGTTGAATATGACTATCGCGTCCATTCTCGGGGCAATCGTTATCGGCGCGGTCATCGGTGCCCTCGGCCGTCTCCTGCTTCCCGGTAGGCAGGCGATCGGAGTGATCCTGACCGTCGTCGTCGGCATCGTCGCCGCGCTTATCGGTACCGCCCTCGCCCAGGTTCTCGGTGTCGCCACCACGGACGGTATCGACTGGATCGAACTCGTCATGCAGGTGGGCCTCGCCATCGTCGGTGTCGGCCTGGTCGCGGGTCTCAAGCGCTCCAGGGTCTAGCGAACACCCCGGGTGAACCATCCCGGTGACCTCGCCGAGACTCGACTGGACCCCCTCCGGTCCGGAGGCATCGCGGTGACGCGCACGATGTCATCCTGCTCCAGGAGAAGACCCGCTCGGTTCCATCTGGCCTGCCGAGCGGGTCTCGGTCGTTCAAGGCCGGTTCGAGCAGCGTGCCGAACCGGCTTCCGGCCGATCCTGACCCGGGCCCGGAGGTGAGCAAATCGCCGGTCCGCAGCGGGGCGCCGTTCACACATGTGTGAACGAATAGCTGCGGGCCGGTCCAACACCCGGTGGCGAACGGTGGTTCCGGCAGGAGACCGCCGCTCGGTTCCACCGCGGTGTGCGGCCCGGGTCCCGCCGCCGCCCGGCCTGCCTGTCCGGCGGCCGGGCGGCGGCGGGGCATGGACGGGCCGTACCGCCCGGCGGATCCACCACGAAAGGGGCCGGGCCGCTCGCGGCGCCACGAGCGGACCCACCCGCGAAGCGACGGATTGCCCGGGGACGGGATCACCCGCGAAGCGACGGACCGCCCGGGGAACGGCCCGGAGGTGTGGCTCGCCCGGGCGGTGACGTCCCGGGGTCACAGGCCTTCTCACACCCGGAGAACGTGGTCTTCGAACGGCTGGACCACCTACCCAGCGCGTGCGGCGAGGCCGAAGGGGCGCCGAACCACGTAGCCGATCTCAGCGGTCTCGGCCATCCCGGCTGAAAGAACCCGCTGAGCGACGGCCCGAAGACCGGGTCAGCTCCTCCCAGGCCCCGGAGCTGACCCGACGGGCGTACGACCGCAGCACCGGACATGGTCACGCCCTGCCGCCCTGCCTCCCTGTCCGACGGGCGTCCGCGGCCGGTCGCGCGGCACCGGCTCGACGGGTCACAGGATCACAGGGTCGTAGGGGAGCCGGGGCGCCGGAGCGTCAGGCTCGGGGTTCGTGTCGTGCTCGACGGCTGCCTGGAGGCGGATCGGATCCGCCTCCCGCTCGCCCTCGATCCCTCACTCACCCGGGGGTACGGGCGTGCTGCGCATCCGCCCGGAGGGCGGTGCCGCGACGCCGTCCTCGTCGTGCGACCGCGCCTCGCCCTCCTCCCCGGCCTCCCCGGCCTCGGCGGCCTCGGCGCCGTGCGCCGGGTCAGGGGACTTTCCGGCCTTGCGGCCCGCGGTGCGCCTCTCCCTCGCCACAGGCGCCTTCGCGGCGCTCTCCGAGGGCCTCTCCGCGGGCGACGCCGCCTGCTCCGTGGCGATCTCGCCCGGCGGGACACTCGCCGGGCGGTCCTTCACGGCGAGGATCGGCTGGGTGTCGGCGTCGCGCTCGCTCACCTCGGACGCCTGCTCCCGGGGAAGGTCGGTGTCGCTGTCCCACGTCTCCACCCGCTCGCTGACCCTGCCGCCGCTCTCAGGCTCGGGTGCCCGGACGGCCCGGCGTGGCGGGTGGACGAGCAGGTCGCCCTGGCGCGGCCGGACCAGGTCGCCCCAGCGCATCGGCTTGCCCGGCCGGGGGGCCGCGGGTTCCCGCGAGGGCGGCGGGTCCTGCGGGATGTCGGTGACCTCGGGCGTCTCCGGTGCCGCGGTGGGACCGACCACCGGCTCTCCCACCGGGAGGTCGTGGTGCGGGGCGGACTCCAGGGGCGGCGCGGAATGCGGGTCGAGCATGATCTCCGCCGCGGAGTGGTGCACCAGATGCCCCGGATGCCCTGGGTGCACTGGGTGCACTGGGTGACCCGGGCGGTCCCCGTGACCGGGGTGGTCCCCATGACCCGGATGGCTCCCGTGTCCCGGATGCTCTTCGTGGCCGGGGCGGACGGGCTGCTCAGGGTGGGCCGGTGGATCCTGCCACCGCTCCTCGGGGTCGGGCGCGGCGAGGCGGTCCAAAGCCGCCCGGCTCGCCTCGGGGAACGGCACGATGTCTCGCCCGGACGACGGCAGGCCGGACAGGGCCGCGTCGCTCGCGGCCCTCCGGGCGGCGGCGTGTTTGATCAGCAGGAGCCAGAGCCACAGGGCCAGGATCAGCATCACCCAGGGGGCGACGGCGACCACGACGGCCGCGCGCCCCTCGTCCACCGCCATCCGCATGGCGGTGGACACCTCGGCGGCGGCCGCGCCGGCGAACAGCAACGTCAGGATCACGCCCGCCTGCAGCCGTACCGGCCACCGGCCGCCGCGCAGCAGCAGTACGCCGATCATCGCGATGACGAGCAGGGCGTCGAAGGCGGCGGGATACAGATACGCGAGGCCGACGGGCGCCCTGCCCGCCACGGCGAGGGCGCGCAGATCCTCGAAGGAGAGCACGCAGGCCGCGGCCGTGAGCGCGGCCACGCCGACTCCGGTGACGGCGATCCCGGCGCGGCGCAGGGCGACGGCCACCCGGCTCGGCTCGGCGGCGATGGGCAGGGGCGGGGGCGGGGGCGGGCGGGAGATCGAACCTGCCGCCCCGGGGGATTTGACGTCCATGGCCCTTTGAGCCTACAGAATCGGCATCTAGCATGATCGGGGAAGTTTTTCGAAGGCGGTCGAGGCAGAGAGCCGGCAACATCGTCCGATCCCGTGCGCGAGATGTTCGACGCAGCGAACGTCGCCACCGTGACGGGTCTCAACGGCGACGGTAGCCCGCGGGCGAGTGCCGTCCGACCCCGCCGGCTCTTACCACCACCTCGTCCATGTCATCGCTATGTCATCGCCGCGTGGAGGCAAGAGGGACGGCCGCCTCGACAGTCTGATCCAGACGGGGCGTTCGCCCGGGAGATGACGTGCGAAGACCGGGGGAGAGGCGGGGCGAGCGGAATCTCCAGGTGGAGAGGACGGTCGTCAGGATCACTGCCGACCGCGTCTTCTGTCGCGATGCCGTTCTGCCGCACCAACTGGGCGACATTCGCCGCCAATGGTCATAAAACACTCTGCTGAGTGTCTTCAACGTCCCGCAACTCGGTTTGTGAGGGGAGGTGAGGCATTAGCCTTGCCTTCGTGAGCCTGCAGCTATACGACACCAGCGTACGCACTGTCCGCGAATTCGTCCCGGTCGAACCCGGCCGGGCCTCGATCTACCTGTGTGGTGCCACCGTGCAGGCTCCCCCGCACATCGGGCACATCCGCTCGGGCGTCAACTTCGACGTGCTCCGCCGCTGGATGATCAGGTCCGGCTACGAGGTGACCTTCTGCCGCAACGTCACCGACATCGACGACAAGATCATTAGAGTCGCCGCCGCGGAGAACGTGCCGTGGTTCGCCGTCGCCGAGCGCAACCAGAGGGCCTTCACCTGGGCCTACGAGGTGCTGGGCTGCCTGCCCCCCACCGTCGAGCCCCGTGCCACCGGCCACGTGCCCGAGATGATCGAGCTGATGGACCGGCTGATCGCCGCCGGACACGCCTACGCCTCCGAGGGCGACGTCTACTTCGACGTCATGTCCTACGCCGACCGGTACGGCTCGCTGTCCAACCAGAAGCTCCAGAACATGCGGGCCGCTGGCGACACCGACACCGACTCCTGCAAGCGCGACCCGCGCGACTTCGCGCTCTGGAAGGGCGAGAAGCCCGGTGAGCCGACCTGGCCGACCCCGTGGGGCCGGGGTCGCCCCGGCTGGCACCTGGAGTGCTCGGCCATGGCCACCAAGTATCTCGGGTCCACCTTCGACATCCACGGCGGTGGCGTCGACCTGATCTTCCCGCACCACGAGAACGAGCTGACCCAGTCCCAGGCGGCCGGCGACGGCTTCGCCCGTTACTGGATGCACAACGGCATGCTCAAGATCGGCGCGGAGAAGATGAGCAAGTCGCTCGGCAACTCCCTGCTGGTCCCCGAGGTCACCAAGAAGGTCCGCCCGGTCGAGCTCCGCTACTACCTGGCGGCCCCGCACTACCGTTCCTCGATCGACTACTCGGAGGAGGCGCTGCTCGAGGCCGCCTCGGCCTACCAGCGCATCGAGGGCTTCGTCACCCGCGCGGCCGAGGTCATCCACGACGTCGACGCCCACGCGCCGCTTCCCCAGGCCTTCTCCGACGCCCTCGACGACGACCTGGGCACCCCCCAGGCGCTCGCCGTGGTGCACGAGGTGGTCCGCGAGGGCAACGTCGCGCTGGCCCAGGGCAACAAGGAGCAGGTGGCCAGGCTGCTCGCCGAGACGCAGAACATGCTTGACGTCCTCGGTCTCGACCCGCGCTCGGAGCAGTGGCGCTCCTCGGGCGGCGAGACCGGCATGCGGGCGACCGTCGACGCGCTGGTCGCCGTCGCGCTGGAACAGCGGCAGGCGGCGCGGGCGCGCAAGGACTTCTCGGCGGCCGACAGCATCCGTGACCAGCTTTCCCACGCGGGCATCCACGTCGAGGACACCCCCCAGGGGCCACGCTGGGAACTCTCGCGGTGAAACCAGGCCGTACGCTATAGACCATGGCTGGTGGGGGTAAAGGGTCCGGGCGACCCGCGAAGAAGAAGAGTCCGACCAAGGGCACGGGCGGCAACGTCCGTCGTGGCCTGGAGGGCAGGGGAGCCACCCCGCCGGCGCATCTGCGGCACTGGCACAAGGACAAGGCGCGCACCGAGCGGATCGAGCGCGAGGAGAAGACCGGCAGGTCTTCCTCCCCGCGCACCCCGGTCCGCACCCGGCGGAGCGACGACGCGCCCGAGCACATCGGCGGGCGCAACCCCGTCGTCGAGGCGCTGCGGGCCGGGGTTCCGGCCAGCACGCTCTACGTGGCTCTGCGGATCGACAACGACGACCGCGTCAAGGAGTCGGTCCGCATCGCCGCCGACCGGGGCATCGCGATGCTGGAGGTCGGCAGGGAGAAGCTCGACCGCCTCACCGAGGGCGGGATTCACCAGGGCATCGCCCTGCAGATCCCGGCGTACGACTATGCCCACCCCGACGATCTGGTCCGCGTCGCCCAGGAGGCCGCGGAGGTCCCGCTGATCGTCGCTCTCGACAGCGTCACCGACCCCCGAAACCTGGGTGCCATCGCCCGCTCGGCCACCGCCTTCGGCGCCCACGGCCTGGTCATCCCCTCCCGCCGCTCGGCAGGGGTCACCGGCGGGGCCTGGAAGACCTCGGCGGGCACGCTGGCCACCCTGCCGGTCGCCCGCGCCGCCAACCTCACCGCCACCCTGCGGGAGTACCGCGAGGCGGGCCTGTTCGTGATCGGCCTGGACGGCGAGGGCACGGTCGACCTCGGTGAGGCCAATCTCCTCGACGGCCCGCTGGTCGTCGTCGTGGGTTCCGAGGGTAAGGGCCTGTCCCGCCTGGTCCGCGAGTCGTGTGACCTGGTCGTCCGCATCCCGATGCACGCCGCCGCCGAGTCCCTCAACGCCGGGGTCGCCGCCGGCATCGCCCTCTACGAGGTCGCCCGCCACCGCCGTTCCTAACGGTTCGCGATCGGCAGGGCATACCTCGGTGACGTACGGGGAGTAAGCCGACTACACTCGTCTGGCGACCGTGCCGACGTAGCTCAATCGGCAGAGCAACAGTCTTGTAAACTGTAGGTCAGGGGTTCGATTCCCCTCGTCGGCTCGCATGTGAAAGGCCAGGTCAACCGATATCCGGTGACCTGGCCTTTCGCCGTTCAGGGGAACTTTATGATCTTCCGTGCCCGTTGCGTGCCCGATGGCTTCTCGTGCCCGCCTGCCCGTGCCCTTTTGAATGCCTGCCCGAGCGCCTTGGCGATGACCTTGTCCCGGTCCTGGCTGGCGTGCTGGTAGATCAACGCCGCGCGCGTCGAGGAGTGCCCCATCCGGGACATCAGCTCCTTGAGGCTCGCCCCGGTGGAGGCCGCCAGGGTGTTGCCTATGTGGCGGAGATCATGAAAGTGAAGGCCGGGGAGCCCGACAGCCTTGCGGGTCCTGTCCCATGTCCGGCGGAACCCCGAGTGCTTCAACGGCCCGCCGTTGGGACCGGTGAACACACGCCCGTACTCTCCAGACTCGGCGAACATCTCCAGATGCACCCGCAGCTCAGGAATGACCTCCGGGGGGATGGAGATTACCCGCCGACCGGCTCGCGACTTGGGGGAGTCGTCCAGCACCTTCCCACCGCCGATCTCGACCAGGGCGCCGGCGACCCGAAGCACTCCCGCATCGAGATCGAGGTGTGTACGGCGGAGCCCGACCAGTTCGCCCCACCGCAGGCTCGCGAAGGTCCCCAGGAGCACGAGCGCCCGGTATCGCTCCGGGACCGTCGTCACGATCTCCACGACCTTGGCCAGCGGGATCATCTCCCGTTCCGGGGTGTCCGGCATGCCAGCGCCCTTGATCCGGCATGGGTTCTTGCGGATCAACTCGTCGGTCACCGCCGTACCCATGATCGACTTGAGGAGCTGGTAAGCCTTGGCCACGGTGGACTGCCCGACGACGCCGAGCCGTTCCTTGCGCCAGCGCCGCACGTCGGCTTCCTTGATGTCGGCGAGGCAGCGGTTGCCGAAAGCTGGGGCAAGGTGGTTCTTGAGCAGGCCCCGGTACAGCAGCTCCGTCCGGTGCTTGAGCACCCGATCATCGATCCACTCGGCGGCATACGCCCCGAAGGTCACCTTGCCAGCCTCCGGACTCATCCAGTCACCACGCTGGATCTCGGCCTCCTGCAAGACAAGCCACCTGTCCGCGTCCTTCTTGGTGGCGAAGGTCTCGGGTGCAGGGCGATCCACGCCGTCAGGTCCCGCGTAGCGAGCCTGGAACCGCCCGGAGGGGAGTTTCCGCACCCGTCCGAAGCGTCGCTTGGTGCCTTTCCTGGCCCGTGACGGCCGGGGGTTCTCTTCCGGGGTGGCCAGAGCGGTTTTAGTCATTACGCGGCCCTCCTACGGCGTGTGGTGGTGATCGGTTCGACCAGCCCGGCGGCGATGAACGCCTCTAGCGCCGCTTCGGGGATGCGGACGTTGCGTCCGACGTGGATGAAGGCGATGCGGCGTTCTTCGATCAGGCGACGGGGGAAGCGGACCGAGGTGTTCAGCCGTTCGGCCGCCTCTTCGACGGTGAGCAGCCGACCCCGCGCCAGCTCTGGAAGAAGCGAGACAGGTTCTTGTCTGGACTTCTTGGTCATGCCGCCACCCCCAGAGCCGCAGTTGCCGAAAGATCTGGAACAGGGAGGCCGTCCGCTCTGGCCTGGAGTTCAGCCAGGCGTGCTTTGGTGCGGTGGCGGTCGGCGACTCCGCGTAGCAGCCGTTTGGCCAGCGGGGTGCGGTTGGGGTCTTTGGAGGAGATCGGCCGCCAGAGGTAGCGGTGGGAGTCGGTCACCGTCTCGTCGGGAAGGCCGAGCATGTCGAGGACCCAGGCCCGGCGGTCGGCCTTGTGTTCGCGCAGGGTTTTGTTCGACCACTTGCGCGAGACCAGGACGCGACGGCCCGCGTAGCCGAGGTGTTCGGCCTTGTGCGCTTTGCCCTTGCAGCGGCCCGGCAGCATGCCCGCTTTGGCGCCCTTGGGCTGGATGCCGTAGCGCAGCCAGTTCGGGCACGTCGGCGAGCAGGGTTCGTAGCGCAGCGCCTCGACCATTCGGGTGGCGTGGTCGCGGCGTGCGGGGTTCTCGGTGGTGGGGTCGTCGGGGTCGAGGGGGTCGCCGAGGTTCTTGGTCAGGTACTTGGTGAGGTAGCCGATGCGCTTGTGCGCGTCCGGTGATCCGGCGACGAGGCCCTGAACATCGACTTGGGAGCCGAAGCGGACCACGTGCAGCGGTTCGGCCTCGTCGTCGGTGTCGAGCTGGTCGAGTGCCTCGTCCCAGGTGGGCAGCAGTTCCCCGGTAGCAGGATCGAGGTAGTCGCCGCTCTGCCCGTCCGGGTAGGTCGCGCCGTCGCCCAGGTCGGCCCGTTCCGCCCAGATGGGCAGGTGCTCCCCGTCGAAGCGGACCTCATCGACCGATGGCCACCACACCTGGTGATAGGTCGCGGCGGCAATCGCCTTGATCTCCGCGCGAGGCATGGTCCCGCGGATTGCCATGTGCAGGTGAGGGGCGAGCCGCTTTTGGGGTTCGACGGTGGCGAAGTACTGCACGTCATAGCCCGCCACCCGGCGAAGGTTCTGCACGAAGCGGTCGACGAGCTTGGAGAAGTGCAGCGCATCGCGGGCCGCGCGAGCGTAGTCGTAGGTGCTCGGATCGGCCGGCACACCCAGCCCGGAGCGGATCTTGCCGTAGGAGGGAAGGGTGAGGGTGACGAACAGCGACGGCCGATACACCCTGCCATCGGGGGCGATGAAGGTCCGGCCAAGGGTGGTGTCCTGCTTGGCCCGCTTGGGCAGGTCCGGCGCATCCTGACGCCGCCTCGTCGAACGCGAGCGCTTCGGAGCAGCTCGACCCCCCAGGACATTGCCCCGCATCCCGGCGGCGTTGATCTCCGCATCAATGCCCGCGATGGCCTCGTCCCAGTCGGCGACCTCTTCGCCGTTCCTCTCGGCTTCGTCCCGCTTGGCTTCCACGTCGGCCCGGAACTCGATCAGCCATTTCTGATCATCGGTGGAGGGGTGGGGTTCGGCGACGGGTTCGTGGTCCAGGTGCCAGCCTTCCCGGCATTGGGCTCGGCGCAGCTGCTGATTGCGTTTGGCGCACGGCGGGCACTTGGCTTCCTGCGTGGTGCCGCAGGGGATGTCGAAGGGTTCGCTCTGGCCGGTGTGGGTGTCCAGGCGCCGCATCTCGATGGGGCGGATGCACACGCCATTGAGCTTGGCCACCTCGATAGCCACGTCCAGAGCGACGGGCAGGGTGTCGCGCACCAGGCGGGGAAGGGTGCGATCAGCGCCGTTCGGAGGGGGTTCGGTCGCAGGGGTGTCGGTCGGGGAGGGAGCGAGGGTGTCGGTCACATGGCCCCCTTCGGGTCGACGAGATCGGCGCAGATCCGGTAGGCATCGCGGTAGGGGTGTTTGCGTAGCCGTGCGGAATCGAGGTCGACGATCACCGTCACCTCGGCGAGGTCGGAGCCGTCGAGGGTGCGCAGCCGCCGGAAGGGAAGGCCCGCGATCTGGGCGGGGGTGGCGTGCAGGATGATGCGCATCAGGCCGCCCCCTCCATCTCGATCGGCAGGGTGTCACTGGTCATCAAGGCCGCCATGTCTCTGATGTCGGCATCGGAGACGTAGGCCGCGCGGACCCGGATCGGGTCGGGTGAGGTCTCCAAGCGGACGTAGGCGACGCCCGCGCCCTGCTCAGGGATCGGCGAGATGTGATCGGCCAGCGCTCCCCGATCCCGTGCACCGTCGCCGAGGACCATGTCCACCTGTTCCGACTCATCCAGGCGAAGGGCGATCTTGTCGGGGAACAGGTTGCGGATGTTCATGACCTCCTTACGCGGGTCCTGAAGAGCCGCCATCACGCCGAACCCGACCGCACGACCCTGCGTGGTCAGTGTCGCCAGGGCAGCCGAGATGCGGAGCTTGAGGCCCTTGTCGGACTGGTAGGCGGTCAGGAACGCCACCTCATCGACGAGCACCAGGACGAAAGGGTCATCGAGGGTGGGCGTATGGGAGCGCTGGAGTCCGGCGTAACGATCGGCCCGCTCCTGCATGATCTTCACGGCGGCTTCCAGCAGATCCGCGCACGCGGCCGGATCGGTGGCGTAGCGGTCGGCGAAGATCTCGCGTCCGTAGGACAGTTCCATCCGCTTGGGATCCAGCGCCCACACCTGCGCGATACCCGCCCGGACCGCCGGGAGCAGGCCACGGATGGCCGACCACAGGAACGAGCCCTTGCCCGCGCCGGTCGCGCCCGCGATGAGTACGTGTGTGCCGTGGACCTTGAGCCGGTACGGACGACCGTCCTCACATGTGCCGATCTCCACCGGCCCCACCGAGGCCGACACGGGAAGCGGAACCGCCGGCAGCGGGACGGCCAGCGGGTCACGGCGGGGAAAGGTCAGCTGGAGGCGACCGGCCCGCACGATGGCCACCCGGCAGGAGGAGGCGCCGAAGCCGTGGGCGAGATGGTCGATGCGGTCGGCCCAGTCCTTGACCGATTGACCGCTGATCATCTTCACCGTGACCACGTCGGCCCAGGAGGTGCAGCGGATGCGGATGAGGTGGGGAAGGTAGTCGCGGCCCTGGAGGTGACGGCCTAAGCCGGAGATGATCATCACTGGTTGCCAGTGACGGCGGTAGATCCACACCAGCCGCCACCAGGCCAGCAGGCGCCAGCCCACCCAGCGCAGGAACGAGGCCCGATCCAGCAGCGCCCACAGGGTCAGGTTCAGGACGAGCACGGTGAGCGGGGTGACGGCGAATTCCCAGCCGTACAGGAGGCCGAGCACGGCGGGAACGGCGAGCAGGGTCACGATGACCGGGTGACGCCAGACGAGGCGGACGAGTCCGGCCAGCAGTCGCCACAGGAAGATCGTGATGGTGAAGATGGCCGGAGTGCGCACCACGGCCGGGCGGAACACCACGGCGGTGTCGGGGGTGGTGGTGACGAGGGTGCGTGCCTCGTCGCCGGGCAGTTTTTTGAACATTAGGCTTGAGCCCTCTCTTGATTTGCGTCTGGGGAGAACCGAGGGGCCGCCGGAATGCCAGTTCCAGCGGCCCCGCTTGCGTGTCAGGCCGCAGCGCTCTGCTTGGTCGAGGCCGCAGCGGATCGGGGAGCGCGCATCGCTCGTGCGCGCAGGGACCAGGCCAGACGGCCCGTCTTTTCGGCGACGTAGGCGGTGGCGGTCATGCCGTCGAACTCCACCGGGACGAACGGCATGTTGGGCAGCGGGGGCGGGGGCACCGGCTGAACCGGGGACAGGATCTTGACCGCGACCGTCTTCTGAGCGGCCTTAAGGGTGGGGTCGGCGTCCATGACGGCGACCTGCCAGACGAGTTCGCCGGTGTTCTTGTCCTTGGCGTAGACGGTGCGTCCGCCGGTTGAGGCGGTGAAGTCCTTGACCTGCTCGACGTCGCCGACGATGTAGCAGCCGTGCGGGAAGACCTGGTCGAAGCTGACGGGGATGGGGCCTTGGATGGCCATGAGGTGCTCTCCTGTTGTCTAGTTGGTATGTCGCTAACTCGTACTGTCGAGTTGAAGCTAATCAATGAACGGATACTCGACAAGACGAGTTTCCGTTCGAGTGTGTGGCCTACGTCACATCACAGAGAGTAGGTGTCTTCCAGCTCATGAAGCGTCCCCGGTAGGGCGACCTCAATGACCATGACCTGACGATTCCCGGCGAAGACCCGGGCCGTCACCCCCATGACCGCCGTCGTCTTGTCCAACCCCAACAGCTTGATCTCATCGGCCGTAGGATGGCGAGCCGCCAAGCGCTCGATGACGTGATCCAGCCGCAGACTCTTCACCGCCTGCACGTGCTGACGAATGCCCACCGTCAACGGCAGTGCTTTGCCGATATCGGTTCCTTCGGCCAGCTCGACCGGACACCAGAAGGTGACCAGTTCGCACGGCTCCCCACCGTCGCTCAGCAAGACCCGACGCATCATGATCGGCGCCCCGGTGGGCAGAGCCAACGTCGCCGCGATGTTCGCCGGAGCCGGACGCGGACCCGCCTCCAATACCGCAGCCCCCTGGTTGGCTTCTGCACGATCCAAGACAGCACGGCCAGGCCGGGAGAAGTCCTCCTCAGCCAGCGGGGGCGCCATCTTCACATACGAACCCTTGCCATGCTCCCGATCGATGAAGCCCCGCAGCTGCAACACCTGGAGTGCTCGCACCACGGTAGGACGACTGACCGCGAACTCCCGGATCAGCTGCGTCTCCGAAGGCAGCAAGGAACCGGGCGGATAGGTGCCGTCCGTGATCTTCTGCCGGATCTGCGCAACAATCTGGGCGTACTTGGGAGGCGCGTACTCCTCGCCGGAAACAGACATATTAACAACCCAACTACTCGACTTGTCGTCAGCATAGATGACTTCCGACTTGCAAAGCGAGCACTCTCTTGCAGGTGAGGAGTGTGGTGGTGCGAGACCTCCGGCGCCCTCCGCAACCAGTCACCGCACCACCACACTCGTCTAGCGAGCCCGCCCAGCCAGCAACGCCGACCAGACGGCCCGAGCTTCGGTAATCCTCCATGGACGGGTGTCATGGATCTGATGATCGCCATCGCGTCGAACGGTCCGTCTGATGAACCCCTGGCCGGCGCCAACGCGAAGTTCGTAGATCGTGGCCCGACACCCGCACGTCCAGGACTCTGGTTGCGCCCGTCCCAAAGCCCCGTTCGGCTTCTGCCACTCAAGGCGCACATGATCACGCTGGACCAGAAGCACATGTGGACTGATTCCAAGGCACTCATCAGACAGGGTGAGCACGATGAGCCCCCGCCCTCGTAATGGGCAGCGGATGATTCTGTTGAAGATCGGCGTAGCGGAGTGCCACCCGTCGCGCGACGCGTTCGAGTTCATCCGCCGAATGCCAGGCATACACCGCCCTTCCGTGCCTGACGTCCCAGCCCCCTGTACGCCACCAGAAGATCAGGCCATCGGACCAGACGGTCAGTCCCGGCCAGACCGACACCACGGCCAGCCCGTAACCATCGTTGACATCAGCGTTGATGCCGCAGTGCTCCAACTCCGCTTTCAGGGACTCCGCCGCCCTTACCGGGGAACAGACGTCGCCGAGGACCAGCCGTCCCCCAGGCAGTAAGAGACTCATGCGTCGGCCCGCCCTATCGACGCCGTGATGACCTTCTGTCCCTGACAGAGCGAGCAGTCATCCCGGACGCGGATGAAAGCCAAAGCTGCCCCGGGTAGACCGCCGATCAGGCCACGTCGCTGGCTGACGTACTTCCATCCCTTGCCGCCGCATGAGATGCATGGTTGCTCCGCCATGACGCGCGACCTCCTCAGCTCAATGCCTCACGCTTAATCGATCAACCTCCAATAGACGTCTGCTCGACTAGAGGAGTAGTGCGTAAGACATTTATGACTCCTCTAGAGGAGTACGTCAAGTCCTACCGCGCAGGCAGCTCGTACGAGAGCACATAGGCATCGCTGGACATCACCGTGTCGCACACCTCCACCGCGCGACCATCGGTGGCATACGCCGTACGGACCAGGTGAAACACCGGAACACCCGGCGCCAGCTTCAGCGCCCGCACCTCATTACGCAGCGGCATCCGAGACCGGATCTCCTCCACGAAGTGATCCAGCCGGAACCCCAACTCCTCCAGCCGGGCATAGATCCCACCCGGACCACTGTCCGGCTGCGCGATCTGTGTATCCCGCGCGATGTCTGCCGGAATGTACGACACCGCTGTCTCCACCGGCTGACCGTTGATCAGATACCGGCGTGAGCGCCGGATCACGTGATCCTCCGAAGAGATCCCGAGCCTCTCGGCCACATCCGCCGCCGCCCGCTCGTCGGTGATCTCGATGGAGTCGACGGACGGCTTGCCGCCGGCCCCTTCGGTCTCCGCGATGAACGCCGCCTTGCCCTGCTCCCGATGACGACGGGCGAACCGGTCGGAGGCCAGCCGCCGCACCGGAGGATGCGAGCGGACGAAGACACCGCGCCCATGCTCGGCCACGGTCAGACCCTCACTCTGGAGGACCTGGAGCGCGTTGCGGATGGTCATCCGCGCGACGCCGTAATGTTGCATGAGCTGAGCTTCCGAGGGCACCTTGTCACCTTCGGCCAGGACGCCTTGCTCGATCGCATGCCTGATGTGGTCGGCGATCTGCCGAAAGACGGCCCGATCGCTGGTCGGGTCCAGACCCGGCAACGGTAGCTCGGCCACGACCAACTCCTCAACTCGTACATACGTGTACCGCAGCCTGAGAATAGCGATCAGCAGCCCCGGAGGACATTCGATGAATCACCACAGCACGCAGCACTCCGTCAGCGTGGCAGGCGTGATCATCGACGACCAAGGCCGCGCCCTTCTCACCCAGCGCAGAGACAACGACCACTGGGAAGCGCCCGGCGGCGTCCTCGAACGCGACGAGGACATCACCACAGGTCTGCTTCGGGAGATCCGCGAAGAGACCGGCCTGACGGTCGAGCCCGTCACCCTGACCGGCGTCTACAAGAACATGACACGCGGCATTGTTGCCCTGGTCTTCCGCTGCAAGGTCATCAGCGGCCACCTCACCGAAACCGACGAAGCCCGCGCGTTCCGCTGGGTCACCGCCGACGAGGTCTCATCACTCGCATCCGAAGCATTCGCCATCCGCGTCCTCGACGCCATGCACCACCACCAGGCGCCGGCCATCCGCCACCACGACGGCACTCATCTACTCGGATCGTCGCAACGTAACGAGTGACTTGCCGAATTGTTCGTATGGGTTATCAAGGCGGCGGCGCGGCGCGCCGCCGCACGGCCCTCCCACCGCCCGCCGTCCGGGCGTGCGGCGTGGGCGCCGGTCCCGAACGGCGGCGGGAATCGGCCCGCCCGCCGCACCGGCCGCCCGCCGCACTCGCCCATCGACCGCCGCAGTGGGGCCGCACCGCCGCCCGTCACTGCTCAGGACCGCAGCCGAACGGAACTGAACAAGGCGTTGCGCCCCCGGGTGGAGGCGATGAGGACGCGCAAGCCAACGCAGGCGTGATTGCCGCGTTCTTCCGGTTGCCGCCCCCTCGTAGGGACGATGAGGACCCGTGCCCGCCGGTCAAGAACTGGTCGTTGACACGTTGCGACCCCTCGCAGGGACGATGAGGACCGTCCGCCAGCACGAAGAGCTGGACTGGCAGCACGAGTTGCGACCCCTCGTAGGGGCGATGAGGACCGCCGCTGTGAGCGTTTCTCCGCCCATCCCCAACCCGTTGCGACCCCTCGTAGGAGCGATGAGGACGTTCAGCCCGTGACGCTGCCCAGTGCGTCCGCAACACGTTGCGACTCCTCGTAGGGGCGATAAGGACAACAACAGGGACGGCAGCTTCAGGGCGCCGTTCTTCGGGTTGCGACCCCTCGTAGGGGCGATGAGGACGGTGTTCAGCCGACATCCGGCCCGACACCCTGACGCTGTTGCGACCCCTCGTAGGGGCGATGAGGACACCCTTCAAGGTGACCGGCAAGCCCACCATCATCACGTTGCGACCCCTCCTAGGGCGATGAGGACCAGACATGGAGATGTGAGTGCCAGACCTCGCGATCCCGTTGCGACCCCTCGTAGGGGCGATGAAGACGGACGTCCTGCACGCCCTGTTGCTGCCGTACCTGACCGTTGCGACCCCTCGTAGGGGCGATGAGGACCGGCACGAACTGGGTAAGCCAACGCTCGTCACCAGCAAGTTGCGACCCCTCGTAGGGCGATGAGGACCCACACCCCGGAGGGGCCATGCACGGACATCCCATCACGTTGCGACCCCTCGTAGGGGCGATGAGGACCGCGGTCACCTACCAGTTCTGGCCGGACGGCGGCATGTTGCGACCCCTCGTAGGGGCGATGAGGACACCCCACCGTCTTCAGCGGGTTCGTCATCAGTAACAGGTTGCGACCCCTCGTAGGGGCGATGAGGACCCCGGAAGCGCGCGGGGTAGTCGAGGTCATTCGGCGTTGCGACCCCTCGTAGGGGCGATGAGGACGCCGAGGATCGTCACCAAAGGCAAGGGCATCCAGGGTTGCGACCCCTCGTAGGGGCGATGAGGACCGGGGTGGGAGTGGATGAGGCCGCCGCCGGGGGCGCAGTTGCGACCCCTCGTAGGGGCGATGAGGACGTGGGGTGGATGGACTGGCTGGTCAGCACTGAGGACATGTTGCGACCCCTCGTAAGGGCGATGAGGACCAGAACCACGAGGCGTTCACGTTCACGGAGGAGTTCGGGTTACGACCCCTCGGAGGGGCGATGAGGACTGGCAACGATCCGCCACCACGGCAGCACTACCACGTTGCGACCCCTCGCAGGGACGATGAGGATCAGTCGTCTGGCATAAGCGAAAAGGCACCACGAATCCGTTGCGATCCCTCGTAGAGGCGATAAGGAACGGGGGGCGGCATGACGGTTCTTGTGGGCCAGATCGTGTTGTGACCCCTCACAGGGGCCGATGAGGACAGGACTCGTCTTAGCGACTTATGCTCACGCGCATTGTGTTGCAACCCCTCGTAAGGGCAATGAGGACCGGTCGCGCTGATCATGTACGCCGCGACCCGCTCGCCCGTTGCGACCCCTCGTAGGGCGATGAGGACAAGCTGTGGATAGCGGACATCGTGCTGTCTCCCGGGTTGCGACCCCTCGTAGGGGCGATGAGGACCCCGTGCAGCAGAAGCTGAAGGATCGGGGCTGGATCATGTTGCAACCCCTCGTAGGGGCGATGAGGACACGAACGAACTTTCCGTGGCTACGGGACCCCGTGGTTGCGACCCCTCGTAGGGGCGATGAGGACGCGCGCCCTGCTGGAACAGATCATCGCTTCCCGCAGGTTGCGACCCCTCGTAGGGGTGATGAGGACTTGTGGAGTTCGGGTGGCATCAGTACACGCCGTACTTGTTGCGACCCCTCGTAGGGGCGATGAGGACGAAGCTGGACCTGGCCACCGCCTCCCCCGCCGACATGTTGCGACCCCTCGTAGGGGCGATGAGGACGCCTCGCCAAGGTCCCCGTGATCCTGGTCGACGTCGAGTTGCGACCCCTCGTAGGGGCGATGAGGACACACCCGCCTGATGGACGGCAACCAGCTGTGGATGTCGTTGCGACCCCTCGTAGGGGCGATGAGGACGCCAACCTCCGCCCACGAGTCGCCGCCCGCACGCGGTTGCGACCCCTCGTAGGGGCGATGAGGACGGGCTCGATCGTCGCCTACCTCACGCGCATCACGTTGCGACCCCTCGTAGGGGCGATGAGGACCTCTGAGCGGCTGGTCGCCTCAGGCCCGCCTCCGGCAGTTGCGACCCCTCGTAGGGGCGATGAGGACTTCCATAGTGAATCAACGAGAGATGAGACCCTTGCTGTTGCGACCCCTCGTAGGGGCGATGAGGACTCGCGGTTGGGACTCCAGATCAGCCACTCGTCACCCGTTGCGACCCCTCGTAGGGGCGATGAGGACCCCAGAGTAAAGCCGCAGTTCAAAGGCCTTCTTCTGGAGGCGATCCGGCCACTTTTTGCAGTGAACCTCCGGTAGTGCAGAAAACTCGGGAGGTCTGCTGCAAATCCGTGTGATCACCATGATGCCATCGGTTCCGGTCGGTGTCACTGGACTCGAACCCGGTGTGGAGTGGTTCGGCCCTGACGATCGCCTGAGGGTGGCTGGTCTCCGTGAGTGGTCGGGGGCGATCGACGGTCCGAGACCTCGTTCCTCGGCCCCGGCCCACCGAGCGGCAGAACTGGGACCGTGCCCGGCGTGCCCGTTGCGTGCCCGTCAGGAGGGTCACCAGGGGGGAATCACGGGGACTCACGGGCAAGGCGAAACCGCCACTGACCTGGAACGCAGCAAGTCAGAGGGTCGCGCGCCGAGATCTTGTAAACTGTAGGTCAGGGGTTCGATTCCCCTCGTCGGCTCGTAACAAAGGGCCAGGTCAACCGGCATTCGGTGACCTGGCCCTTTGATCGTTAAGCGGACTTCTTGCCTTTCCGTGCCACCCGCGTGCCATTGGCTTTCTTCGTGGCCGTCTTGCGTGCCACCTTGAGAGCCTTGCCCAGCGCCTCCGCGATGGCCTTGTCACGGTCCTGACTGGCGTGCTGGTAGATCAGCGCCGCCCGCGTCGAGGAGTGCCCCATCCGGGACATCAGCTCCTTGAGGCTCGCCCCGGTCGAGGCCGCCAGAGTGTTGCCGGCATGGCGGAGATCATCGACGCAGCGGTCCTCGGCGTCGCGGCGCATCAAGCACTTCGTGGCGCGGGCACATTCGTCGCGCTCGTTGCCCCGTTCGCCGTCCATCCGTGGCACCCGTGTCGTCGTTCAGGAGATCTTCGCCGACGGCGGCCGCCTCACCGAACTGGCCGCGCTCGTCGATGCCCGAGTGCTCACGCTCCGTGTCGCGCGGACACTGCCGCTCAACGACGCCCCGACCGCACATGCCCTGCTCGAGAAGGGGGCCTTCGCGGCCGGATCGTCCTCACTCCGTGAACCGGCCACAGGACGAGCGGAATTCGATTCCCGCGAGTTGGGCCCGCGACCCGATCATTCCGGCTGGTTGGGGGTTCCGCGTCCGATCTCGTAGGGAGTGGAGACCCCCTCGTAGGCCAGGTGCGTCACCATGCCGTCGGCCGCGTGGCCGAGGTCGTGACAGTGGTCCATCCAGACGCCGGGATTGTCCGCGCGGAATCCGATCTCGTAGGTTTCACCAGGCTGGACGGCCAGGGTGTCGATCCACCAGGGGCTCCCGGTGGTCGGGCGGCCGTTTCGGGAAAGCACGAGGGCGTGGTGCCCGTGCAGGTGCATCGGGTGGACCTGGTGGCTGCGGTTCACGAACGTCATACGGACGACTTCACCCTGCCGGACCATGTGGACGGGGGTGTGAGGAAAGCTGCGCCCGTTGACGGTGGGCAGGAAATGGAGGGTGCCGTCGTGGAAGCCGATCCTGTCGTCGATGATGACCATGAAATCGCGGTCGAAGCGGGTGAAGGGGGCCGGAGCCGGCGTGCCGTACGTCGCGGGGTCGAAGAGCGGCGCGTCAGGCGGAATCGAAGGCGCGGTCACCGGGCCGTCCGAGCCGGCGCTCAGGAGCAGTCCGGCCCGAGGGTTGGCGAGGTCGGCCAGGAGAACCGGCCGGTCCGGCATGACGAAGGTCAGGTCGTACCGGCCACCCTCGGGCACGGAGAGCCGCACACCGTCGAGTTCGGAGGGGCCGTCGAGGTCGACTCCGTCGATGGCGGCCACCCGGAAGCGCGTGCCCAGCAGTACGAGGTTCCTGGACTCGACGTCCGACCAGGCGTTCCTGTCGGTGTTGACCACGCGTAGCCGTACCGGGGTGCCGGGTCTCACCGGTCGGCGGTCGAGCGTGTCCGACCTGCCGAACGCCGCGACCAGCCCGTCGGGACGCTCCCAGTTGTGGGCCATCACGGTGATGTCCTCGCCCGTGGTGCCTTCTGGGGGGAGCACCACGAGCGAGCCGAACAGCCCGCGCCGCACGCCGACGAGGGGGCGCTGGTGGGTGTGATACCAGAATGTGCCCACCTGGTCGGCGCGGAACCGGTAGACGTGGCTCTCACCCGGCTGTACGGCGTCCTGGGTCACGCCCGCGACGCCGTCCTCGGCGTTGGGTACGTCCAGGCCGTGCCAGTGGATGGTGACCCCCTCGTGGGGAAGCCTGTTGACGAGCGTCACCTGGACGAGGTCGCCCTCGCGTACGGTCAGCGCGGGCCCGGGTGCCTGGCCGTTGTAGGTCCAGGCGTCGAGCACGGCGCCGGAGCCGAGCCGGATGCTCGTCTCCCGGGCCGTCAGGGTGAACGCGCGGTCGGGGGTGCCCGTGCGCGGGCCGGTGAGGTCGGCGGCGTTGACGGCCTTGACGGCCGGGGCGCCCGATGCCCGGCTCCCGTGGTGGGAACCGCCGGGACCTCCTCCGTAGTCCACGTCGCCGTGGCCCATCATGGACATCCGGTCGGGCAGAAGGCTCGTCCGCATCTCGTAGACGCCCGCGCCGGTGATGGCTGTCGCCACCAGGGCGGTGACGGCCGCGGCCCGCCTGGTCCCGGCCCGGCGAGGACGGGGGTTTCGCCCCCGGGACGCCGCCGCGGCCACGAGGAGGACGCCCGCGTAGATCGCCATGTCCGCGCCGTACGGCGGGAGCGGACGGGAGAGGTATTCCATGAAGGCGCCGAGCAGGGCTGCCGCCGCGGTCGTCCGCACGGAGACCCGGACGGAAACCGGGAAGGGCGCCGGCGGTGCTCCCGCCGTCTCCGGTGTCCGCTCCGTCTTTGCCGTCTTCGCCGTCTTCGCCGTTCCGTTCGTCGCTTGACGTCGACCGGCGATCCGCCGCAGCGCTGGGACGGCCAGCGCGAACATCGCCACCATCGGGACGGCGAGCAGGGGCAGTGCCACCAGCACCCGGTCGGCGACGAATACCCAGCCGTTCGACCACAGCAGGCCGGTGCCGATCCCCCGGGCCACCGTGACGACCGTCCCCACGCCGATCAGCGCGAGCAGGAGCCGGGTCCGGCGGCGCGTTGAGAGACCTCCCGCGAGGAGTCCTGCAGCGCCCCAGACGATGAGGAGCAGGATCACCAAAATGCTGTCGACATTCACCGCGAACTCGTACATGGGCGCCGACGCTAGGTGCCCGGCGGGAGCGCTCGCATCCGCCCGATGCCGACACCGGCTACGCGGATCACCGTACGGGCGGCCGGGTGGGAGCCGTACGGCGCCGGGTGTGTCCCGGCCGTCGAGCGCGCCGTGGTCGTTGGGCTATTTAGATTGTCTGGCGTGTCCTGGCCGTCAGGCGTGTCCGGGGCGGACCAGGCCGGTTTCGTAGGCGATCACTACGAGTTGGGCCCGGTCGCGCGCGCCGAGTTTCACCATCGTCCGGTGAGCGTGGGTGCGTGCGGTCGCCGGGCTCATGGACAGGCGCTCACCGATCTGCTCGTTGCTCAGCCCGGCCGCCACGAGCGCCATGACCTCGCGCTCCCTGCCCGTGAGCCTGCCGAGCGCGCCCGTGTCCCGAGGGGCCGGCTCTTGGGCGAGGAACCGGGCGATCAACCGGCGGGTCGCGGCTGGGGACAGCAGCGCCTCTCCCTGGGCGACCACGCGCACCGCCTGCCGGAGGTCGGCGGGTTCGACATCCTTGGTGAGGAAGCCGCTCGCGCCCGCGCGGAGGCCGTCCATGACGTACTCGTCGAGATCGAAAGTCGTGAGCACGATCACGCGAACCGCGGACAGCGTGTCGTCCCCGGCGATCCGCCTGGTCGCCTCCAGCCCGTCCATGATCGGCATCCTGATGTCCATGAGCACCACGTCGGGGCGCAGCTCGCGTACGAGACGGACCACGTCCTCCCCTGTCGTGGCCTCCGCGACGACCCTGATGTCGTCGCAGTTCTCCAGGAGCCCGCGCAGGCCCACCCGGACCATCGTCTGGTCGTCGGCGATCAGTACCCGGATCACGCGGGGTCTCCGATCGGCAACCTGACGAGGACGGAGAATCCGCCACCGGGAAGGGGCGCCGCCGTGAGCGTTCCGCCGAGGGACGACGCGCGCTCCCCCATCCCGCTGAGCCCGTATCCAGAGGTCCCTCCGGCTTCCGGGTGTTCGTCTCTCCGGTCACGCCCCTCGCGGGGACGTCCGTCGTCGACGACCTCGACCTCGAGCGCGTCCGGCTCGTAGGCCAGGGTGATCTGTACCGTGCCGGCGTTCGCGTGCCGGATGGTGTTCGTCACCGATTCCTGCACGACGCGGAACGCGGCGAGATCCACAGCGGGAGGCAGCCGCCGTGCCTCACCTTTCACGACGACCGTTGCCTCCAGACCGGCGCTCCGCGCCCTTCCGGCCAGCTCGCCGACCTGGCCCAGGCCCGGAGCCGGTACGCGCGGCGGGGTCTCGCCGTCGTCCGTCCTGAGGAGTCCCAGGGCCGACCTGAGCTCGATCGTGGCCTCCCTGGCGGCCGTGCGGATGGCGCGCAGAGCCGTCCGCGCGTCGGCCGGCCGATCGTCGAGCACCTCGTCGGCCAGCGCCGCCTGGATGGTTATCCCGGTGATCGTGTGGCTCAGCACGTCGTGTATCTCCCCGGCGATCCGCAGCCGCTCCTCCGCCGCCCGCCGGGCCGCCTCGCGCTCCCGTCCGGCCTCCACCAGGGCCAGCCGCTCCCCGGCCTCCGCGAGCCGTACCCTCCGGCTGCGCATGGTCTCACCCAGCAGGACGACGGCGAGGAGCAGCCCTGCCTGGGCCGTCATGTCCGTGAGCACAGGCAGGATCGGTTCGCCGAGATGCAGGGGGCGGATCGTCAGCCCCAGCACGACGAAGAGCCCGGCGATCCCGAGCGACCACACCAGCAGTCCTCCCGACGCCGCGGTGTAGAGCGCGAGGGCCAGGGGGACGGCCGGGGTGATTCCTGGATATTCCAGCCCGTAGTACAGCAGGAGGCACGCGGCCGTGACGAGGAGCACGCCCAGCGGCGAACGCCTGCGGAACAGGAGAACCCCTCCGATGACCGCGGCGAGACCGTAGGCGATCGCGTCGGGAGGCCGTGATCCGAGAACGGGCTCGGTCGCCACGCTCATCGCGATGCCCACCAGGATCCCGACGAGAATCGCCAGGCCGGTGTCGGCGATGGCGCGCATCCATCGGCTCATGGCCACACCCTAAACGTGCCTTGAAACGTGACGGGCGAGAGCCCGGGAGCCCGACGCCGCAAAGCGTACGAAACGGTCGTTTCACTCCCTATGTGGTCTCCCACGCCGGCAGAAGCTCGCGAAGGTTCCCAGGAGCACGAACGCCCGGTATCGCTCCGGGACCGTCGTCACGATCTCCACGACCTTGGCCAGCGGGATCATCTCCCGGTCCGGAGTGTCCGGCATGCCGGCACCCTTGATCCGGCACGGGTTCTTGCGGATCAACTCGTCGTTCACCGCTGTGCCCATGATCGACTTAAGAAGCTGGTTGCAATTCTCGGCCGCCATGCGACGTTCGACATCCCACGCAGCCAAGAATGTGCCGTCATAATCCGACCCGTGAGACTCGAAATAGACCCAGAACGCAAGGTCCACACAGGAACCTGCGACTGCTGCGGAACTCCCTTCGAACGCGTAACAGGGTTCATCAACAGCGACGATGGCGCCTACGCCATCTACTACGCCTCCTGCTACCACCACGATGGAGTTCACGAGGCATGGATCGATGTCGTCTTTGACGACGCGTGGGACCCAGACGACCCCGTAACCCCCACCGGCTCCAACCGCGTCACCTTCGGATGCCGTGTCGGCCCCGTCGCAAACAACCCCAACCCCGCATGCACCCTCGTTCCAGCCGCCTCTGTCGTACCTGACAGACCTCTCTACGGCCACAAGCTCAATCGCGACGAAGCCCTCCAACACCCCTGGCTCTCCGCCTACTGGCACACCGTCGACCACATCCTCGAACACGACACCACCGTCCGTCAGCACCTCTACGGGGTCCCCGCAGACGAGCAGTGACAAGACCAAGAAGCCTCCGGGAGGGGTCTCAGACTCCGGGAAAATCCAGCGGGGGAGGCGTGTGCGTCCGCACAGGGTTCTCATGTCGTGCCAGTAAGGCCGGGGAACAGGGGGAACCAAGGGGAATCACGGACAAGGGAAGACCGCGTGCTGGTGGATCACGCCCGCCACGGATGGCCTGCGCGGGAAACATTCCGAGCATCACCCCCGTCCAGCGGGCCAGGGTCCCTCGCATGGCCACCCCCTCAGCCGTGGATCTCCAGCATCGGGCACCCGAAAGAAGTCGATGGTGGCGATTGGCGCTCGTCTTCGGTCCCGTTGCCGTGGGTGCCGTTTTGACGCTCTTCGCGGCGGCTCACCCCGGCGGCAACCAGTTTCTGGCTCTATTGGCCGTCCCCGCATGGCTCCTGTCCGGCCTTATATGGATCTCTCTCCTCATTACCCGGGGCAGCGACTACCGGCATAGCCCATGGGTCATCGCGACGCCACTCATCGGAGCACTCACACTCGCCGTGGCGAGCTCCCGGCTTCCTATGCGGGCGGCTTTCCTGATCTCCGAGACGGACAGATTGCCCCTCCCCGCGTCCATGACCTGATGAGGGAAAGAGCCGCGGGGAGGCGGTGGCGCGCGGGCGACACGTCCGCCCGGAACTTGCTTCATCTGTGATCAAGTAACTACTATGCGTAAAAAAGATCTTGAGGGATCTTTGGGTGAGGGGTGTCCGGGGTCCTGCCGGTGCTCGTGGGTGCGGTGACGGCGAGTGCGGTGGCGGGCCGAGCATCCGGTGGAGTGCCCGGCCGGGGCATGGCCCTCCGGGCTGGCCCCGGCGGCGTTCCACGACGGTAGGGGGATGTGCGGTGGCCGGAAGGCTTCGGCGCGGGATCGTCGCGTTTCTCGTGGTGGGCGGCATGGCTTCGGCGACGGGGTCCGGAGCTTCCGGCGCGTCCGGCCCGGCCCCGGATCCGGACTTCTCCCTGACGGTGAGTCCGGCACGCCTGGTCGTCGGTCCGGAGGAGATCGACGACCCCCAGTCGTTCCAGGTGGTCAACAGGGGGCGATCGCCGGTCGACATGGTCGTCGACAAGGCGGGTTTCACAGTGGGCGGGGCCGGCGAGATGCTCTTCGAGCACGACGCCCCCCACTCCGCCGCCGGCTGGCTCAGGGTCACGCCGGCGGGCTTCCGTCTCGCCCCCGGCGCGGAGCGGCGCGTCACCGTGCGGATCGACCCCCCGCCCAGGCCCGAGCGCGGCGGGTACCAGATGGCCCTGCTCTTCGCCGTCCCCGCCGGAACCGGCGGGGGCGACATCAAGCTCGACCGGGTGATCGGGACGCCGATCTACCTCACGGTTCCGGGGCCGATCGACACCTCCGTGAACGTCGGCGACCTCACCACCCCCAGCGGCTTCACGACGGGCGGCCCCATCGACTTCACCGCCACCGTCGACAACGTCGGGACCGTTCACCGCGACTTCCTCGCCCCGCGGAGCCTGAAGGTGGGGGTGAACGGCTACGACGTGCCGTTCCCCGACTTCACGCTGCCCCGCGGGGTCGGCAGGAGTGTCACCGCCAGGTGGGCGAACCCGCCGTTCATGTGCGTCTGCCGCGCGACGGTGTCGGTTTCCGGCAGTGGCGGGACCTCCCGGCGGAGCGTCACGCTGGTCGTCTTCCCGCTCCATTTCCTCGGGGCGCTGATCGCGGTCGCGGCGGCCCTGTACGCCCTCGCCTGGCTGTCGCGCCGCCGGCGCCGGGCGCGCGCGCTCGGGGCGGCTCGGGGGCCGCGCGGTCGTGACGACCCCGACGGCGACGGCCAGGGCGGCCGCGACGCCCCCGCCCGGGTCGGTGACGAGGCTCGGTGAGGTCCGGTGAGGTCCAGCGAGATCCGCGGCACGCCGCAAGGCGTACGAAACGGTCGTTTCACTCCCTGTGCGGTCTCCCGCGCCGGCAGATCGGGGAGGCAACCCTGTGGATTCGCCTCGTACGAACGGCCCTTCGTCACATACTGAGACGCTAGATAAGCGGAAAGTGACCGACGAGGGGCGCGGCGGTGACAGTAACGATCCTCCAGCGAGTCCGCACGGAGCGGGGCGGCTGCGATGGCACGAGCACGGAGCGGGGCGGCTGTGAGATCACGAGCGAGGAGGCGATCCGGTCCGACGTCGACGTCACCGTGATCGTCCCCCTCCACAACTGCGGGCCCTATCTCGACAGGTGCCTGACCTCGCTGCTGATCCAGCGCGTCGCCCTGGAGGTGGTGGTCGTCGACGACGGTTCCACCGACGGCGGTGCCGCGCTGCTCGACCTGTACGCCTCCTGCCACCGCGGGGTGATCCGCGTCGTCAGGCAGGAGGCGTCCGGCGGCGCGGGGCGCCCGCGCAACGTCGGGCTCTCCCGCGCGCGCGGCAGATACGTCTTCTTCTGCGACGCGGACGACTACCTCGGCCCCCAGGCGCTGGAGCGGATGCTCGCGATGGCCGACCGCAACGGCTCGGACATCGTGCTCGGCAAGATCGTCGGGCATGACCGCAAGGTGCCGATCTCGATGTTCAAGGAGAACGCCGAGCGGGTGCCCCTCGGCGACAGCGCGGTTTACAACAGCCTGAGCTGCTTCAAGCTGTTCCGCAGGGAGATGCTGGAGCGGCACGCCATCCGTTTCGACGAGACGCTCCTGGTGGGGGAGGACGTCGTCTTCACCACCCACGCCTACTGTCACGCGGACGTGATCTCGGTGGTCGCCGACTACGACTGCTACCACCTGGTCGCCCGGCCGGACGGCACCAGCATCATGCAGCGGCAGGGGAGCCGCGACCCGGTCTCCTGGCTGCGGATGATCAGGCGGCCGATCGAGCTGATGCTCGCCCACGTACGCCCCGGGAATCTCCGCGACCACCTCCTGCGGCGTCACTTCCGGATGGACGCCTTCGGCAACCTCGGCAGGCCCTTTCTCGAGGCCGGGGAGGTCGAGCGCAAGGAGATCGCCGCCGAGGTGGCCGACATGTGCGAGCGGTGGCTGACCGACGGGGTCCGCGAGCGGCTCCCCGCGATCGACCGGAGCCGGATCGCCGCGCTGCAGGACATCGACCGCCTGGTGCGGCTGGCGCACATCGAGTCGGCCTCGGTGCGCAGGGAGCTCACCGCGCTTCGCTGGGAGCGTGAACGGGAGGGGAGGCTGGCGATCTCTGGCAAGGTGGCGCTGAGCACGCTGGAGCGCTACGACCGCCCGGAGATCACCGGCGGGGACCTCGCCCTGGTGCTGCGGCGCCGGCACGTGGACCCCGGCCCGTCCGACGAGGTCATGGTCCCGGTGACCGGCGACTGCGCGGGGTTCACCGGGATCGTCGACGTCACCACCCTGTCCTCCGGCATCTGGGACGTCCACGTGAGCGTCGCGTTCGAGGGCGTTCCCCGGCTCGCGCGCCTGGGCGCCGACGGGGAGGGGCTGATCGCACCGCCCGCGCCGCGCGTGGTCGGCGACGTCGTCGCCCTTCCGTACTTCACCCACCCGTACGGCAACCTCAGTCTCGACATCGGCGGGCACGTGGTCGCGGTGCCGGGCGGCGCCAGGCTGGTGCGCGCCCGCTGGGCGGCCGGGCACCGGCTGGTGCTCGACGGCGAGGTCAGCGTGGGTGCGGCGGCCCCGGCGGCCGACGCGGTGCGCTCCCTGGTCTGGCGGGAGCGCGAGTCGAGCCGGGAGCGGCGCGAGCCGGTCACGGTCGGCGCGGGCGGCACGTTCACGGCCTCCCAGGCGATGGGGCGGCTGGGGCCCGGCACCTGGGACGCCTACCTGGAGCTCGACCTGGGCGGGCCGCCCGCGCGCTTCAGGATCGAGGCGGTGCCGGAGGTGATCGAGCAGCCGCGCACGTGGTGGCGCGGCGCGATCCGGTGGAGTGTCAGGCCCTACGCCACGGCGGGGAAGGGCCGACTCAGCACGGTGGTCCGCACCCTCGGCCCCAGAACTTTCATCAGACGTATCGTTCGTTAATGCCACATTCTTGCAACTACAAGCCGATGGCCTAAAGTTAGGGGCAAATCCGCACCTCGGAGGCTTGTTGTGCACGTACCCGATGGCTTTTTCAACGCCGCCGTCTCGGTGTCGGCGGGAGTGGTCGCCGCCGCCGGCGTGGCCGTATGCCTACGTGGCGCCCGCCGTGAGCTCGACGACCGCACCGCTCCGATGGCCGGGCTGGTCGCCGCCTTCGTCTTCGCGGTCCAGATGCTCAACTTCCCGGTCGCCGCGGGCACCAGTGGTCACCTTCTCGGCGGCGCGCTCGCCGCGATACTCGTCGGCCCGTACACGGCTGTGTTGTGTGTGGCCGTGGTCCTCCTGGTGCAGGCGTTCTTCTTCGCCGACGGCGGGCTGACCGCGCTGGGTGTCAACATCACGCTGATGGGCCTCGTCGCCGTGCTGGTCGGGTGGGGCGTCTTCCGCCTGATCACCCGGAGCGTGCGGAACAGGGGCGCCGTGGTGGCGGCCGCTTTCATCGCGGCGCTGCTCTCGGTGCCGGCCTCGGCGCTGGCGTTCACCCTGCTGTTCTGGGCCGGCGGCGCCGCGCCCATCGAGATCGGCACGGTCGCCGCCGCCATGGGCGGCGTGCACCTGCTCATCGGCGTGGGAGAGGGCCTGATCACCGCGGTCACCGTCAGTACCGTGCTGGCGATCCGGCCCGACCTGGTGTACGGCGCCCGCGAGCTCGTCGCGCCGCTGGTCCTGCGCGGTGCGGACGGCGACGTGACCGTCACCCCCGGGAACCCCGCCACCTCGGGGTCCTCCGCGCCTTCGGCGCCGCCCGCCGCTCGCCGTCCCGGCTGGTTCCTGCCCGCCGGAGTCGCGGTGGCGGCCCTGCTGGCGGGCGTCGTCAGCTTCTACGCCTCCTCCTCGCCCGACGGCCTGGAGCGGGTCGCCGAGGACAAGGGCTTCATCGGCCAGGCGGACGACCACGCGCTGGGCGAGCAGCCGCTCGCCGACTACGGCGACGTGGGCGGCATCCCGGTGGGCGTGGCCGGGCTGATCGGCGTCGGGGTGACCCTGGCCGTCGGCGGCGGGGTGTTCTACGCCGTGCGCCGCCGCGAGGAGGGCGGCACCGGCAGGGACGACAGGGACGAGAAGGTCTCCGTCTGATGGGAGCGGGGCACCATCACCAACTGCACCGGCCGGGCGACACGCTCGTGCACCGGTTGCCGCCCCAGTGCAAGCTGGTGGCGGTGGCCGGGTTCGCCCTGGTGGTGGTCGCCACCCCGCGCGAGTGGTTCTGGGCCTTCGGGCTGTACGCCGTGCTTCTGGCCGCCGTGGCGGCCCTCGCGCGCGTCCCGGCGGGGTTCGTGCTGCGGCGGATGGTGGTCGAGATCCCGTTCGTGGTGTTCGCGCTGGCCATCCCGTTCATCGGGTTCGGCGAGAGGGTGACCTTCCTGGGCCTCTCGCTCAGCGTGGCGGGCCTGTGGGCCGCCTGGAACATCCTGGCCAAGGCGACCTTGGGCGTGGTCGCGAGCGTGCTGCTCGCGGCCACCACCGAGCCGCGGCTGATCCTGCTGGGCGCCCAGCGCCTGAGGTTGCCGCCGCTGCTGGTGCAGATCGCCATGTTCATGCTCCGCTACATGGACGTGATCCTGGACGAGATGCGCCGGATGCGGGTGGCGAGGGAGTCGCGCGGGTTCGCGGCCAGGGACGTGCGGCACATCCCGGTGATCGCCAGATCGGCGGGGGCGCTGTTCATCCGCTCGTACGAGCGGGGCGAGCGGGTGCACCTGGCGATGCTCAGCCGGGGCTACACCGGATCGATGCCGGTCATCCAGGATCTCTCCGCCGTTTCGCGGCAGTGGCTCGTCGCGGGTATGTTGCCGGGTGCGGCACTCGCCGTGCTACTCGGGAGCTGGGGGTTCGCGTGACCGTGCCGTCCTCGCCGCCTGTGCCGTCCTCGACCGCGTCCCCGCCCCCGCCGCCCTCGCTCGAGGTGAGCCGCCTGGCGTACGCGTACCCCGACGGCACGCAGGCGCTGTTCGGCGTGGACCTCCGGGTGGAGCGGGGCGAGCGGGTCGCGCTGCTCGGGCCGAACGGCGCGGGCAAGACCACGCTGGTGATGCACCTCAACGGCATCCTGACCGCCGGGCACGGCACGGTGGCCGTGGCGGGGCTGCCGGTCGGCAAGGGGTCGCTCATGGAGATCCGCAGACGGGTCGGGCTCGTCTTCCAGGACCCCGACGACCAGCTCTTCATGCCGACCGTCCGCGAGGACGTGGCCTTCGGCCCGGCCAACATGGGGGTCGCGGGCGAGGAGCTGGAGCGGCGGGTCAAGAACGCGCTGGAGCGCGTGGGCATGCTGGAGACGATCGACCGGCCGCCGCACCACCTGTCCTTCGGCCAGCGCCGCCGGGTCGCGGTGGCGACCGTGCTGGCCATGGAGCCGGAGATCCTGGTCCTCGACGAGCCGTCGTCCAACCTGGATCCGGCCTCCCGGCGCGAGCTCGCCGAGATCCTGCGGGGGCTCGACGTGACCGTCCTGATGGTCACCCACGACCTGCCGTACGCGCTGGAGCTGTGCGAACGCTCGCTCATCCTCTCCGGAGGCGTCATCGCCGCCGACGGGCCGACCCGCGAGATCCTCGCCGACGCCGGCCTCCTCGCCGCGCACCGGCTCGAACTGCCGTACGGTTTCGCCGCCCCCTGACTCCGGGGTCTCCGGCCCCGATCCCGATCCGGGCGCCGGGTGCGAGATCCCGGACACCAGAGCGAGGTCGGCGTGAACTTGCTGTGAACAATCGCGCATGACCTCGCGCGGAGTGACGGCAAAGTAAAGTAGGTCTGCCCTTCGGGCGCGAGGAGGACTGATGAAGCTACGGCTGGCTCGCCGCGCCGTCGGGGACGCCGTGGTGGTGGCTGTCGAGGGTGAGCTCGACCTGTTCACCGCTCCCTTCCTGCGAGACGAGGTCCGCGACGCGATCAAGCTGGACGGCGCGCGGCTGGTCCTCGACCTCACCGCCCTGTCCTTCATGGACTCCAGCGGCCTCTCCGTGCTGATCGAGGCGTGGCGGCTGGCCACGAGCGAGGGCGGCGGAGTCTCGCTGGCGGCCCCCCAGGCGCCGGTGGCCCGAATCCTTCGCACGACGGGGCTCGACCGGCGGATCAAGGTCTATCCCGATGTGAGCAGCGCCGTCGGGGAGATCTAGCCGTACCGGTCATGGACATCGGTGGCGGAGAGTTTTAGCCACCCCCAGTAGAACTTCATTCGGTAGGCGCGTTAAAGTCCGCTCATGGACCTGAACGGAGCAGCAGCAATCATCTCGGGCGGTGCCAGCGGCCTCGGCGAGGCCACGGCCCGCGACCTCGCCGCGCACGGCGCCACCGTCGTCGTCGCCGACCTCAACGAGGAGCGCGGCAAGTCACTCGCCGACGAGCTCGGCGGCGTCTTCGTCAAGGCCGACGTGTCGGACGAGGAGCAGGTGCAGGCGGCCGTGGACGCGGCCGTGGCGACCGGCAGGCCGCTGCGCGTCGTGGTGAACAGCGCGGGCATCGGCTGGGCCAGCCGGACCGTCGGCCGTGACGGCTCGCCCCACGATCTGGCCTCGTACCGCAAGGTCATCGAGGTCAACCTGATCGGCACCTTCAACCTCATGCGCATCGGCGCCGCCGCGATCGCGAAGACGGAGCCGGTCGACGAGGACGGCCAGCGCGGCGTGGTGATCAACACCGCCTCGGTGGCGGCGCTGGAGGGGCAGACCGGTCAGGTCGCCTACTCGGCCTCCAAGGGCGGCATCGTCGGCATGACCGTCCCGGCCGCGCGCGACCTCGCCGCCATCGGCGTGCGCGTCAACACCATCTGCCCCGGCATCATCGACACCCCGATCTACGGTTTCTCGGCCAACGCCGAGGAGTTCAAGGCCAAGCTCGTGGCCCCGGTGGTCTTCCCCAAGCGCATGGGACGGGCCGCCGAGTTCGCGCACCTGGTCCGCTCGCTGATCGAGAACGACTACATGAACGCCGAGACGGTCCGTTTCGACGGCGGCATCCGCTTCCAGCCCAAGTAGGAGTCACCCGGTGTCTGACGAGGTTCTGGTCGAAGTCGACGGCGGCGTGGCCGTCATCACGATCAACCGCCCCAAGGCCAGGAACGCCGTCAACGGCGCGGTGGCCCGGGGCGTCGCCGGTGCGCTGGACGAGCTGGAGGAGCGCAAGGACGTGGCGGCCTACGTCCTCACCGGCGCCGGCGGCACGTTCTGCTCGGGCATGGACCTGAAGGGGTTCCTGACCGGGGACTTCCCGGTCGTGGAGGGGAAGGGGTTCGGCGGCGTCGCCGAGGCACCGCCGAAGAAGCCGCTCATCGCCGCCGTCGAGGGCTACGCCCTGGCCGGAGGCTGCGAGCTGGCGCTGGCCTGCGACATCATCATCGCCTCCGAGGACGCCAAGTTCGGGCTTCCCGAGCCCAAGCGGGGGCTGGTCGCGGGGGCGGGCGGCGTGATGCGGCTGCCGCGGCGCATCCCGTACCACATCGCGATGGAGATCGCCCTGACCGGCGACCACTTCCCCGCCTCCCGGCTGTACGAGCTCGGCCTGGTCAACCACGTCACGCCCGCGGGCGAGGCGCTGGCCACGGCCGTCGAGCTCGCGAAGCGGATCGCCGCCAACGCCCCGCTGGCGCTCGCCGCGACCAAGCGCGTGATCGTCGAGTCGGCGGACTGGAGCCGCGAGGAGATGTTCACGAAACAAGGGGAGATCATCAGCCCGGTGTTCGGTTCCAAGGACGCCATGGAGGGGGCGGCGGCCTTCGCCGAGAAGCGCGCTCCCCGGTGGAAGGGCGAGTAACCCCTACGGGGGCGGAGAGAATTCAGCGGGCCGGGCGCGATCCACGGGGTCGCGCCCGGCGCGTTCACGGCCAGGAGTGCGTACGGTAAAGGTGTGGACGGGTGCGGCGGGGGCACTTGACATCCACGCCACCGCTCCAAGGCCAGGAGAGTGCATGAACGACCACCCGACCGGGATGTCCCCCACCGGCCGATCCTCCGGCGATCTTCTGAAGCGCAGGGCGGGAAATCTGGCCGCGGGCGCGCTGGGCGCCGCGATCATCAATGTGCTCATGGTCGGTGCCATGTGGGTGATCGAGGTCGCCGACTACGTCCTGCCGGGGGAGTTCGACGTCTACGGCATCCGGGCCTGGGACCCCGAGGGCCTGGGCGGCATCTTCCTCGCCCCCTTCCTGCACGCCGGATTCGGCCACCTGATGGCCAACTCGCTGCCCCTGCTCATCCTCGGCTTCCTCGCCGCGCTGCGCGGGATCGGCCGGTTCCTGGCCGCCAGCCTGATCATCGTCCTGGTCAGCGGCCTGGGCGTCTGGTTCACCAGCTCGCCGTTGGCCATCACGGTCGGTGCCAGCGGTCTGGTCTTCGGTTACTTCGGATTCGTCGTCGCCCGTGGCCTGTTCGACCGTCGCGCCCTCGACATCGTGATCGGTGTCGGCGTGGCGATCGCCTACTACTCGATCATCTGGGGCGTGCTTCCCGGCGAGTCGGGCATCTCCTGGCAGGGTCACCTGTTCGGGCTGGTCGGTGGCGTCATCGCGGCCTGGGTGGTACGCCGCAGGCGCCGGGCCGTCGCCCCCGCCTACTGAGGCGCCCGACCACCGGCAGCCTTCCCGGCGTGAGCCTTTCCCCCTCCGCGAGTTCCGGGCGGGAGCATTTCCGCACCCGTGCGCCCGTTGCCATCAGAAATCGGGGGCTTCGTCCGTGGAAGGGCTCTGTGCGGGGCTGTAGGCGCTATGTGGCGCTTCGTGGCGCCGCTGGAATCCCGGGAGTCAGAGTCGGCCGGATGCGGTCTCCACGGGCGAATGAGGTCGCTCCGGAGTGCCGTCCGCCGGCGGGACCGGTGCGGTGCGGGCGAAGGCCCGGCGTCCCGGTGGCCGAACCCGGCGTCGGCGTGTTTCGGCCGGACGCCTTTTTCCGGATGGTTTCTTTCATGACCACCGGGTGGTTTCTTCCATGACCGAGCGACAAAAAATACTGCTGGAATTCATCAGCTATGGCCGCATCGGTTGATTTAAGTGACAATGTGACAAAATTTCATGTGTGAACCTGCCTGGCCGCGTGCCCGTACATGTTCCAGGGCCATCACAGCCGGGCGCGACCCTCGAAAGGTGGCCGCGGGTGAACCTGGGATCCCTGGAACGCGCGATCATGGACGTGCTGTGGGGCTGTAAGCAGCCACTGCTGGTTCGCCAGGTACAGGACATGCTGAATCAGGACGCCGAACGGAGCCTGGCCTACACCACGGTGCAGACCGTCGCCGAGCGCCTCGTCAGGAAGGGCCTGCTGGAGCGGGCACCCGTGCGCAACGCCTTCCGCTACACCGCCAGCCGCTCCCGGGACGAACACGTGGCCGGGCTGATGCTCGCGGCCCTGGCCGGGAGTCCCGACCGGGCTCCGGTGCTCTCGCGGTTCGCGGAGGGGGTGGATCCGGACGACGCCCTGCGCCTGCTGCACGAGCTGGCGCGGCGCGCGGGGGAGCAGGCGAACGCCCCGGGGCCGGCCGGGACCCCGAGCACGCTGCCCTAGCCGTACCGGCCACGGAGGCCGGGCACACCTGGCCTCCCGCCCGGGGAGCCGGAAGTCCGGCTTCCGGGACGGGGGCGGAGAGCGTGGCCGTCACCGCCGTCACCGCCGTCACCGCCGGCCCGGGCGGGAACGGATTCCGGCTCCCGGGCGGGAGCCGGGGGGACTACAGGCGCTCGACGACGTAGTCGACGCAGGTGGTCAGGGCCTCGACGTCGTCGGGGTCGATCGAGGGGAACATCGCGACGCGCAGCTGGTTGCGGCCGAGCTTGCGGTAGGGCTCGGTGTCGACGATGCCGTTGGCCCGCAGGACCTTGGCGATCGCGGAGGCGTCGACGCCGTCGGAGAAGTCGATCGTGCCGACCACGTTGGAGCGGAACTCCGGACCCGCGAACGGGGTGGTGTAGGAGGTCTTCTCCGCCCAGGTGTAGAGGCGCTGGGCCGAGTCGGCCGTGCGGGCGGTCGTCCAGGCCAGGCCGCCGTTGCCGTTCATCCACTCGATCTGCTCGGCGAGCAGGAAGAGCGTGGCGACCGCCGGGGTGTTGTACGTCTGGTCCTTGGAGGAGTTGTCGATCGCCACCGGGAGGCTGAAGAACTCGGGGACGTAGCGGCCGCTGGAAGCGATCTCGTCGACCCTGGCCAGCGCGGCCGGGGACATCAGGGCGATCCAGAGGCCGCCGTCGGAGGCGAAGCTCTTCTGCGGCGCGAAGTAGTAGACGTCGAACTCGCTCGCCTCGACGGGCAGGCCGCCCGCCCCCGAGGTGGCGTCGACCAGCACGAGCGAGCCCTCCTCGCCCACGCGCCTGATCGGCATCGCGACGCCGGTCGAGGTCTCGTTGTGGGTGAGCGCGTAGACGTCGACGCCCTCCTCCAGCCGGGCCTCGGGGTGGCTGCCGACCTCCGACTTGATCACGGTCGGGTCGCCCAGCCACGGGGCCTTGGCCGCCACGGAGGCGAACTTGGAGGAGAACTCGCCGAAGTGCAGGTGCTGGGACCGCTCGCGGATCAGCCCGAAGGCGGCGATGTCCCAGAACGCGGTGGTGCCGCCGTTGCCCAGGACGACCTCGTACCCCTCCGGGAGGGAGAACAGCTCGGAGAGCCCCGTGCGAACGCGCCCGACCAGCGACTTGACCGGCTTCTGGCGGTGAGAGGTGCCCAGGACACTGGATCCGGAGGCCGCGAGAGCCGACAGCTGCTCGGGGCGCACCTTCGAGGGCCCGCAGCCGAAACGGCCGTCGGCGGGCTTGATGTCAGAGGGAATCACGATGTCAGCCACCTGACCAGCCTACTGAGCCCGAGGATCGGACCAGGACGGGGTCCGGATTCTGAGACGAGCCGTGGCGGGTTTTTGGGCAGGGCTGGGTGATCGCGGGGCCGGGCGGGGCGGTCCGGGGGTGTGGAGGGCCGGAACCGGCGACGGCTGCCGCGCGAGACGCCGCGCGACAGCCGTACAGGAGGGGGAATCAGAAGGGGTGGACGACCTCGCTGCCTCCGGGGACGTCCTGGACCGAGCGCTGGGACGGACCCACGTAGTTGGCGCTGGGGCGGACAAGCCTGCCCGTGCGCTTCTGCTCCAGGATGTGGGCGGCCCAGCCCGCGGTGCGGGCGCAGGTGAACATGGAGGTGAACATGGACGAGGGAACCTTGGCGAAGTCCAGGATGACCGCGGCCCAGTACTCGACGTTGGTGGCGAGCACCCGGTCGGGCTTGCGGGCGTGCAGCTCCTCCAGCGCGGCCTTCTCCAGCGCCGCGGCGACCTCGTAACGCGGCGCGTCGAGCTCCTTGGCGGTGCGGCGGAGCACGCGTGCCCGGGGGTCCTCGGCACGGTAGACGCGGTGGCCGAAGCCCATCAGGCGCTGGCCCTTGTCGAGCTCCGACTGGACGTACTTCTTGGCGTCGCCGACCTGCTCGACGCCCTCGATCATGTGCAGCACGCGCGCGGGCGCACCGCCGTGGAGCGGCCCGGACATGGCGCCGACCGCACCGCTCAGCGCCGCGGCGACGTCGGCTCCGGTGGAGGCGATGACCCTGGCGGTGAAGGTGGAGGCGTTCATGCCGTGCTCGGCGGCGGACGTCCAGTAGGCGTCGATGGCCTTGACGTGCTTGGGGTCGGGATCGCCCTGCCAGCGGATCATGAACCGCTCGACGATGCTCTCACCCTTGTCGACCTCGCTCTGGGGGACCATCGGCTTCCCCAAGCCACGCGAGGACTGCGCGACGAAACTCAGTGCGTTCACACTGGCCTGGGCCAGGTCGGCGCGGGCCTGCTCGTCGTCGATGTCGAGCAGCGGCCTGAAACCGTACGCGGGGGCCAGCATGGCCAGCGCGCTCTGCACGTCGACGCGGATGTCACCGGAATGGACGGGGACGGGGAAGGGCTCGGCCGGGGACAGACCCGGCTGGAACTCGTTGTCGACAAGCAGGCCCCACACGTGTCCGAAAGAGACGCGGCCGACCAGCTCTTCAATGTCGACGCCCCGGTAACGAAGGGCGCCCCCTTCTTTGTCCGGTTCCGCGATCTCCGTCTCGAAAGCTACAACGCCTTCGAGCCCGGGTTTGAAGTCGGACATTCTCGGCTGCCTCCCTTTCTTGAAGTCAAAGCCTTGATGTCGAGATACCGGCGGGTCATATTCAACCCCCTGGGCCGAGGCGGTGTGCCGCCGGACCCGCCGGAACGCGATCGCCCCAGGTGGGGGGCGCCGCGCGGGCTTCCTGCTCGGCACGGGAGAATACCTTCCCGTGGATGCCACATCGCGACCGCCTTCGATGGCGGGCCTTCGACGCACGTACCAGGGGTTGCCCCTGATCGAGGCAGACCTCGCCCCCGACCCCTTCTCGCAGTTCGCCCTCTGGTTCGGCGAGGCCGTGGACGCCGGGCTTCCCGAGCCGAACGCGACCGTGCTGGCGACCGCCTCGGCGGGTGGACGGCCGACGGCCAGGACCGTGCTGCTCAAGGGCTACGACGAGAACGGGTTCGTCTTCTACACCAACTACGAGTCGCGCAAGGGCCGGGACCTGGCGGAGAACCCGCGGGCCGCCCTGCTGTTCCCCTGGCACTCCATCCGCCGCCAGGTGCGGGTGGAGGGCGCGGTGGTGCGGCTGCCGCGCGAGGAGTCGGCCGCCTACTTCAGGTCCCGGCCCTACGGGTCGCGGATCGGCGCGTGGGCGTCGCGGCAGTCGGCGGTCGTGCACTCCAGGGACGAGCTGGACGCCCGCTACGAGGAGCTGGCGGAGCGCTGGCCCGAGGATCCGCCGATCCCCGATTTCTGGGGCGGGCTGCGCGTGGTGCCGTCCGAGGTGGAGTTCTGGCAGGGCCGCACCGACCGCATGCATGACCGCCTCCGTTACCGGCGCTCCGGCGCCACCTGGATCGTCGAACGCCTGGCCCCTTGAGACTCTGCCCGCTCTTTACTGATATATCCATGTATGTCAGGTAGAGAGGTAACGGGGTGGGTTTCGGGGACTTCGTCCGCAGGCACGCGGCTGATACGCGCCCGCTCGCCATACCCGCCTACCGGCGGCTCTGGGCAGGTCAGGGCGTGTCGTTCATCGGATTCCAGCTCACCTCGGTGGCCGTCAGCGCCCAGATCTACGACATCACGAAGTCGTCCTTCTGGGTCGGCATGCTCGGCCCCGCCAACCTGATCCCCCTGGTCGTCTTCGGGCTGTGGGGAGGCGCGATCGCCGACGCGGTCGACCGGCGCAGGCTCCTCATGATCGGCGCGCTGATCGCCTGGTCGGGGACGCTCGCGCTCCTGGTCCAGGCCGCCCTGGGCTCGACCGGCGTCGGCCTGCTGCTGGCCACCGTGGCCGTACACGCCACCGGGTTCGCCATCACCGGGCCGACCAGGGGCGCGATCATCCCCAGGCTGGTCCCCGCCGACCTGATCCCCGCGGCCAACACCCTCAACTTCCTGGTGGGCGGCCTCGGCACCGTCATCGGGCCCCTGGTCGGCGGGGTCGTGCTCGCCCAGAGCGGCTTCACCACCGCCTACCTGATCGACGCGCTGCTGTTCGGCGCCGGTTTCTACGCCGCGGTGCGGCTGCCGAGGCTCGAACCGGCCGGCGAGGTGACCCGCCCGGGACTGCGGTCGGTGGTGGACGGCCTGCGCTACGTCTCCGGGCACCCGGTCGTGCTGATGTCGTTCGTCGTCGACCTGATCGCCATGGCGTTCGCGCTGCCCAGGGCGCTGTTCCCGGAGATCGTGGACGAGCGGTTCGGCGGCTCTCTGGTCGCGTTCGGCTGGCTCTCGGCCAGCATCGCCATCGGCTCGGTGCTCGGCGGCCTGCTGTCGGGCTGGGTGGGCCGGGTCCGGCGCCAGGGACTGGCGCTCACGTACGTGATCGCCGCGTGGGGGCTCACCGTCGCCGCGGCCGGGCTCGCCGAGCAGCTGTGGCTGATGGTCGCGCTGCTGGCGTTCGGCGGGGCCGCCGACCTGGTCTCCGCGGTGTGGCGGCAGACGATCCTGCAGACCCACGCGCCCGACGACATGCGCGGGAGGATGCAGGGGGTCTTCATGGTGGTCGTCGCGGGAGGCCCCAGGCTGGGGGACCTGCGGGCCGGGGGCACCGCCTCGTGGTTCGGCGTCACGTGGGCCTGGGTGGGTGGCGGGATCGCCTGCGCGGTGGCCGTGGTCGCGGTGGGACTGGCCGTTCCGGCCTTCAGAAAATATCGCCCGATCACGCGTAGCGTTTGAGCAGCTAGGGAAGGATTTGGCGCCCTCCGGCGTTGCCGTCCTTTGTCATCGTGGGCTGTTCTCCCAATAGGGTCGTCTTCTCAAACTTCCGAGGTCCCGCGCCGCCCTCCCGGGAACACCGCGCGATGGACGTAGCATCGAGAGAGGACGGGAGGAACCTTGACCGCACACGGCCTGATCGACACAACGGAGATGTACCTTCGTACGATCTTCGAGCTGGAGGAGGAGGGCATCGTCCCCCTGCGCGCGCGCATCGCCGAGCGCCTCCAGCAGAGCGGACCCACCGTCAGCCAGACGGTCGCCCGGATGGAGCGTGACGGCCTGGTCCGCGTCGAGGGCGACCGCCACCTGACCATGACCGACCTGGGGCGCACGCTCGCGACCCGCGTCATGCGCAAGCACCGCCTCGCCGAGTGCCTTCTCACCCAGGTCATCGGTCTGCCCTGGGAAGAGGTGCACATCGAGGCGTGCCGCTGGGAGCACGTCATGTCCGAATCCGTGGAGGCCAGGCTCGTCAGCCTGCTCAACAATCCCACCGAGGATCCGCACGGCAATCCGATACCCGGACTCGAGGAACTCGGCGTTACCGGGGTTCCCGGCGGGAGGCCGGAGTCGCTGCCGTCGATGTCGGCGATGGCCGGACCCAGAGATATACCCGTTGTCGTGCGGCGAATTAGCGAACAAGTGCAAAGCGATCCGGCTGTGATGCTTAAACTCAAGCAAGTTGGGATACAACCCGGACGCGAGGTGACGCTCGCGGCGAGCGACGACGGTGTGCGGGTGACAGGTGACGACGAGGCGGACAATTTTCTTGCGGATCTCCCGCGAGAGATTGCCGCGCACGTTTTCGTCTCCACACGCTGACCGAGGCCCCTTAGCTCGGTTGGATCCCGTTCGGGAGTCCCTCCGCTCCCAGGCCGAGACTGCAGGAGCAACCGTGGTTCGCTTTGCACACACCCGCCCACGACGGGCGGTCACCGGATGAAGCGGTGGGGGGATGTTTCCCAGGACGCCGCTGATCACCTTACGGCCGGCTCCGTCCTGGATCACGCTGAGATGGCGGTGGTCGTCACCGACAGGTTCAGCAACCTTCTCTACTGGAACCCGTTCGCGGAAAGGCTGTTCGGGCGCCCCGGCACATCAGGGCCCCGTGACCAGTCCCTCTCCCTGGGCATCATGGAGAAGGATCACCCGCTCGCCGTCGAGCTCTCCAAGCACGTCCTCAAGGGCGGCGTCTGGGAGGGCACGTTCGACGTCAGGCGCGGGGATGGCACGATCATCTACGTACGGGCACAGGCCGTGCCGCTGCGGCACCCCTCGGGAGCGGTGACGGGCATCGTCATCACCGCCCGCGAGGCGATGCGCAGCAACGAGCGGGAGAAGGACCGCTTCGGCCTGCTGGAGCGGATCGGCGAGCGCCTCGCCGGATCGCTCTACGTCGAGGAGACGCTCAAGCGCGTCGCCGAGATGCTCGTCCCGCAGTTCGCCGACCACTGCTTCATCGAGCTGATGGAGGAGGGGCGGCTGACCCGCAGGGTCTCCACCCACGTCCAGGGCTGGAGCCCGCCGCCCAACACCTGGGCGCCGCTCGGGGCGGAGATCCGCTACCCGGTGGGGCACTACGCCGAGATCGCGCTGCGCCGCCAGGAGACGATCCTCGTCGAGGACTTCTCCCAGACCAACTACCCCAGCCCGGGTGAGGCCAACACCCGCCTGGCCGCCGAGATCGGCATGACCTCGGCCATCGTGGCGCCGCTGTGCGTGCGCGGCGAGACCCTCGGGCTGATGTACCTGGGGCTGTCCAACCTGACCGACCGGCGCAGCCCGCACTACGACGCCTTCGACCGCGACTTCGTGGGGGCCATCGCCACCCGGGTCGCGCTCGCCGTCGACAACGCCCTGCTGTTCGAGGAGGAGCGGCACACCGCGGAGTCCTTCCAGAAGCACCTGCTGCCCCGCGCGCTGCCGCAGCTCGACGGGCTGGACATCGCGGTCCGCTACTACCCGGCCGCACCCCTGGCCAGCCACGGACAGGGCATCCAGACCCAGGTCGGCGGTGACTGGTACGACGTCATCCCGCTGTCGGCGGGCCGGGTCGGCATCGTCATCGGCGACGTCGAGGGCAGGGGAGCCAAGGCCGCGGCGGTCATGGGGCAGCTGCGGGCGGCCCTGCGGGCCTTCGCCCAGGACGACAAGCCGCCCGCGGAGATCCTCGCCAGGCTCGACGAGTGGACACGCATCATCGCCACCCCCGAGCAGGACGAGAGCGGCACCGACATCAGCGTCCCGCCCATCGTCACCTGCCAGTACCTGGTGTACGACGCCTGGTCGCGGCAGCTGTCGTTCGCCAACGCCGGTCACGCGCCTCCGCTGCTGCTCATCGGCGACACCTGTACCGAGCTCGACATCCACGAGGTCGGCCAGCCGCTGGGGGTGCGGGCCAAGGGCATGCACGCCGACCTGGTCTACAAGGAGGAGACGCGGACGCTGCCCCCCGGGGCCGCGTTGCTCCTCTACACCGACGGGCTCGTCGACCGTCGCCCCATCCGCGACGCCGACGGCAGGCCGCCCAACGTCGAGGAGACGCTGGCGCAGCTCTGCGGCAAGCTCATCGAGATCAGTGACGCCTCCGTCGAGCGCCTCGCCGACGCCGCCACCGTCGCGGTGCCCGGCGAGATCGACGACGACATGGCCATCCTCGTGCTCAGGTCCGCCTCCGAGGACCTCGCGGTCGAGGAGCGCACCTTCCCCGCCCAGCCGATCATGGTCGGGGAGGCGCGCCGGATGGCATCGGAGGCGTTCATCGGCTGGAACGTCCCCGAGGAGCGCGCCGAGCTCGCCTGCCTGCTGGTCTCCGAGGTCGTCACCAACGTCGTGCTGCACGCCGCCACCGCCAGCATCCCGCGCAGGGAGCTGACGATGGACGGCCCTCCGCTGCCGTTCGACGAGTCCTGGGACGTCCCCGGCTTCGAAGACGAGATCGTCAACGAGAAGGAGTTCACGCTCAGGCTCCGCCGGGGCAGGGAGTCCGTCTGGGTCGAGGTCTTCGACCAGGATCTCCGGCTGCCGCGCATCCGCAGCGCGGGGGAGAACGACGAGGGCGGACGGGGTCTCTACCTCGTCGACCAGCTCGCCAAGCGCTGGGGTTCCCGCCCCACCAAGGAGGGCAAGGCAGTCTGGTTCGAGATCCCCACCAGGTCACGCTGAGCCGGACGCGGCAGAGCTGGAACACCTCCCCGATCGGTGGTTGACTCGGGGGTATGGAGCTGGCGTTCGAACGGCGCGGGACGGGTTCCCCGCTGGTCCTGCTGCACGGGATCGGGCATCACTGGCAGGCATGGCTGCCAGTGCTCGACAGGCTCGCCGCCGAGCGGGACGTGATCGCCGTCGACTTCCCGGGGTTCGGCGTCTCGCCGCCGCTGCCGCCCGGCACGCCGTACACGGCGGAAAGCCTGGCCGACGCGATCGAGTCCTTCTTCGCGGTGCTCGGCCTGCGCGACCCTCACGTGGCGGGCAGCTCCCTGGGCGGTTACGTCGCCCTCGAACTGGCCTCGCGCGGGGTGGTCCGCTCGGCCACCGCGCTCTCTCCCGCCGGATTCTGGAACCGCAGCGAGCTCGCTTACACGCGAGCCGTCCTCCGCGCCATCAGGGTCTCCGCTCGCCGTCTTCCCCCCGGGCGGGCCGCCGCCCTCGCGGAAGATCCGCTGGGCCGCATCCTCTGCGCCGGTGTCCTGGTCGCCCATCCGGTGAGGCTCACGCCCGAGGCGCTGCTCGCCGCCCTCCAGTCGCTCGGGGACTCCTCCGGTTTCGACGAGACCCTCGCCTCGTTCGCGGGGCTGATGCCTCCCGCGCCGCCGAAGGCGCCGGTCACGATCGCCTGGGGCGAGCACGACCGGCTGCTCCCGCGCCGGCAGGCCGTCCGGGCGGCCAGGTGGTCGGGGCAGCGGGTGAAGCTGCTCAAGGGCTGCGGGCATCTGCCGATGACCGACGACCCGGAGCTGGTCACGAGCGTGCTGCTGGAGGGATCCCGGTAGGGGCGTCGTACGGTCCCGGGGGCGGGCGTCCGGGGGTGGCCGGCTCGGAGGTGCTTCGTCCTCAGGACGTCCGGGCCCGGCGGAAGAAGTCAGCGGATGGTCTGTCCCCAGATGGCGAGCATCGCGATGACGAACACGATCATGACGCCGAGGTAGGCGACCGGGCCGAACCGGAGGGCGCGGCGCACCCGGTTCAGGCCCCAGGCGAACAGGAACGCCAGGAAGATCAGCAGAATCAGCCCGCTGTCCATCGTCACCACCTCGGGGGAGTCTCCGCTGACCAGTATGCGTCGGCGGGACCGCCTGTGCGGCCGGTAACCGCAATCCCCAACCCATGGGATCGTTACCTTTCGTGAACAGAACATCGAAGGTAACGCGTGCCCTGCTGGTGGCAGTTCTGGGCGCAGGCCTCTCCGCATGTTCGGGCGGGAGTGCCGCGCCCGGAGCGTCCGGCGCGTCGGCGACCGCCACGGCCACCGTTACCGTGACCGCCTCCCCGTCCCCCGTGGCCTCCGCCACTCCCTCTCCGTCCTCTACGCCCTCTCCGTCCACTTCCGCGTCGGCGGACGACGACGCCCTCGTCACGGCGTCACCATCGGTGAGTTTTTCCGGGAGCCGGGACGTCGACGCCACGATAAGGGGGCAGATCGCCCAGCGCGGGGTGGACGGGATCACGGTGACCTCCGAGAGCGACCGGGAGGTGAGAGCCCTCCTGCTGCCGTACACGGTCGTGCGCGACGCGCGGGGGCTGGTCTGCGAGGAGGGGGAGGCCCCGTACAGCTGCTCGGTGGAGCAGTTGCAGAAGGCGATCGAGAAGGGCGGCGCCCTTTTCGCCAAGGTGACGATCAAGGACGGGGTGGCCGTGCAGATCGAGGACATCACCGAGGAGTGAGGATCCGGCTGATCGCGGGGAACCGCCGTCTCGGTAGTGCGCGGACGGCGGTGTCTCGCGGGGCTGTCTCTCGTCCCTTGTCCTCTGCTGCCTGGGCGGCGCCTCGTGGAGGACGGCCCAGAAGCCGGACTGGAAGGCCGGTCGAGAGGCCGATCTCGGAAGACGGTCTCGAAAAGCCGTGTCGGAGGCCGGTCTCAGAAACCGAAGGAGCGGCCGATGATCTCCTTCATGATCTCGGTGGTGCCGCCGTAGATGGTCTGGACGCGGCTGTCGACCCAGGCCTTGGCCACGGGGTACTCCATCATGTAGCCGTAGCCGCCGTGCAGCTGGAGACAGCGGTCGATGACCTTGGTCTGCAGCTCCGTGGTCCACCACTTCGCCTTGGCGGCGTCCACGGCGGTGAGCTCCCCGGCGTTGAGGGCCAGGATGCACTTGTCCACGTAGAGGCGGGCGATGTCCACCTCGGTGTCCAGCTCGGCCAGCACGAACCGGGTGTTCTGGAAGCTGCCGATGTTCCGGCCGAAGGCGGTGCGGCTCTTGCAGTACTCGATGGTCGTCCGCAGGACCGTCTCCGCCGCCGCCACGGCCATCACCGCGATCGACAGGCGCTCCTGCGGCAGGTTGGCCATGAGCTGGAAGAAGCCCTGCCCCTCCTCGGGGCCCAACAGGTTGGCCGCGGGGACCCTGACGTTGTCGAAGAACAGCTCCGCCGTGTCCTGGGCGTGCATGCCGATCTTCTCCAGGTTGCGACCCCGGGTGAAGCCCTCCATGCCCCGCTCGACGACGAGCAGCGAGATCCCCCTGGCGCCCGCCGCCGGGTCGGTCTTCGCGACCGTGACGACCAGGTCGGAGTTGATGCCGTTGGTGATGAAGGTCTTCTGGCCGTTGACCACGTAGTGGTCGCCGTCGCGCACGGCGGTCGTCCTGATGCCCTGCAAGTCGCTGCCCGCGCCGGGCTCGCTCATCGCGACGGCCGTGATCAGCTCGCCGGAGGTGAACCCGGGCAGCCAGCGGGCCTTCTGCTCGTCGTTGGTGAGGTCCACGAAGTACGGCGCCATCACGTCGTTGTGCAGCGAGTAGCCCAGGCCGGACGCGCCGATCGCGATGACCTCCTCGACGATCACCGCGTTGTAGCGGAAGTCCGTGATTCCGGCTCCGCCGAACTCCTCGGGCACCCCGAAGCCGAACATCCCGATCTCTCCGGCCTTCTTCCACACCTCGCGGGGGACGATGCCGTCCTTCTCCCACTGGTCGTGGTGGGGCGCCACCTCGCGGGCCAGGAACTCGCGCACGGTCTCCCGGAAGAGCTGGTGCTCCTCCTCGAAGAGGTCTCGCTGCATGGTGTGCCTCCTAGGACTCGCGACGGCTCATGACGACTCGTGACACAGAATACGATTCTGTTACCAGCAGGTACACCCGGACCCGGCGCATTCGTGCGATGTGTAGAGGTATGGAGAGGTACATCCAGATCACAAGTGCGCCACGGTCTTCGGATCCACCCGCGATCTCGCTGCGGCGAAGATGGTAGAAACCGTACGATCTACCCTCGGTGTGCTATGGGTATGCCTGTTGACGGCAGCCTTCGTGATCGGAGTGTGTGGTGGTTCGGTGGCGATCTGGGCTCCGTAGGTCTCTCGCGGTTTCGGCCCTGTGCCTTGTCGGCGGCGCGCTGGTCGCGCTGCCCACCGGTGCGTCCGGTGCCAGCAATGCCGAACTCGTGGTCGACTACAGCTGTACGGGCGGGATCGCCCTGGGAGGCAGCGTGGTGAACCTCCGGACCAAGGTGTCGATTCCCACCACGCTCACGGTCGGGGAGCCGCTCAACATCGGCTGGGCCCTCAACTACAAGAACGGCACCCCGGCCCGGTTCGGCTCCCCGGGCTACTTCGGCCCGGGGGGTAAGGTTTTCGTCACCGGGAACGTGCAGCTCTCCGGGAGCTGGGTCGGTGAGCTGCAGCCCAAGGGCTTCGTCGAACAGCCGGGCAAGCTGCAGCCGGGAAAGATCCTGAAGCTCCCCGAGGGGATCTCCGACTCCGCCCACCTCGCCCAGGCGGGCACGGTCAATGTCAGCCCCCGGAAGCTGTTTGTGGACTTCATGCCTCCGGCCGGTGAGGTCATGGTCAACAACGACGACCCCCAGGTGAGCTACCACGGGGCGGGCGACTGGTACGAGCTGGACGACGAGCCGCTGAGCATCGGCGACTACGGCCGCGACCTGCACCGTACGGACAAGGTCAACTCCTTCGCCACCTTCACGTTCACCGGCACCGGGATCGAGTACATCGCCCGGCGCAGCACGGAGGCGGGGCAGGTCGGGTTCAAAATCGACAACCAGGACGCCACGCCGTCATCCATCGACGCATCGAAGAACCCCGACGGCACGCCGACGAACGCCGCGCACCAGGGCGGGCTCACGCTGTGGAGGTTCAACGGCCTCAAGTACGGCGAGCACACCATCAAGGTCACGAACCTGGAGGCCGGCAAGTTCGCGCAGGTCGACGCCTTCCGGGTGATCACGAAGGAGCTGGCGAACCCGCCGGCCGATTACCGGGCCACCTGCACGCTCGTCAGCGCGCCGGTCTCGGTGAACGTCACCATCTCCGAGCCGGGCGGATCCTCTTCGCCCAGCCCGTCGATCTCCGAGACCCCGGACCCTTCCTTCACCCCCACGATCACCCCCACCGTCACTCCCACGGTCACCCCCACCGCCACGCCCACGCCCACCCCGAGCTCGAACGGCAACCAGAACGGCAACCAGGACGGCGGGACGAACAGCACCACCAGGAGCACGACCACCTCGACGCCCAAGCCGACCCTGACCGTGACCGCCACCGTCACCCCCACCAGGCCCACCCCCACCGCGCCGCAGGTGATCATCACCCCCAGCGGCGGGGCGCAGACCGGTGAGGCTCCTCAGGGAGGCTCCGGGCTGGGGCTTCTCGGCGCGGGCACGGCGATGGTGACGGGAAGCGCACTGGGCGGTGTGGTCTTGATGAGGCGGCGGGCGGCACACGCGCGCGGCCAGAGGGACAGCTGAAGGAGGCGCCGGATGTATCAAGGACCCGTGCAGGGCGGTCCCGACCCCTATCAGGGCCGGGGCCCGGCTCCCAAGCCCAAGGGGAGCATGCTGATGGCCGGGCTCCTCGTGGCCGGGTCGCTCGGCGGGGTGGCCGCGATCATGGCGGGTCTGCTCGCGTACCTGACTCCGGCGCTGGAGGAGGAGCCGTACGGCCCGCCCGTGCCACAGGCGGCGGACAGCAACATCCAGATCCAGGAGGTCCCGGCCGCCGGCCAGCAGCCGGCGGGAGTGACGCCTTCCTCCGTGGGGCCGGGCGGGCTCGACGCCCCTCTGACGGCCGCCGCGCCCACGGCGGCGCCGCCGCTGCCGGTGGTCATGCCTCCGGAGCCGTTGAAGAGCGACGGCGTGAAGCCCCGGCGGCTGGCCATCCCGAAGATCGGCGTGCTGGCCCCGCTGATGGCGCTCGGCGTCGACTCCAAGCGGGAGATCCAGACGCCTCCGCTGAGCAGGCCCAACCAGGCGGGCTGGTACAAGCACGGCCCGATTCCCGGGCAGCAGGGGCCCTCGGTGGTGCTCGGGCATGTGAACACCAAGAAAGGCGCCGCCGTCTTCAGCCGGCTGAAGGAGGTCAAGCGCGGGGACAAGATCAAGGTCTCCCGGTCCGACGGAAGTCTCGCGGAGTTCACGGTCGACGGGGTGGAACAGGTCAGCAAGGCGGCCTTCCCGTCGAAGCGGGTCTACGGCAACACCGGTGAGGCGACCCTGCGGCTGATCACCTGCGGTGGTGTCTACAACAGCAGGACCGGTCACTACACCGACAACATCATCGTCTACGCGACCCTGTCGAAGACCCGTCGCGCCTGACCGCACCGCCTGACCTCGCCGTACCGTCTGGCCCGCGAGCCGGGCGCGGTGCTCCCCGAATCGAGCGCGGTGCTCGCCGGACCGGCAGGTCACGGCCCCTTCGTCGCCCGTCGCTGATCGTTAGCCTCCCCGGCGATCCGGGTAGGGAGTTGTACAACAGGAGACAACCCCCCGAATGATCAGAAGGCGGGGGTGTGCCCAGGTGAGCATCGTGCGGGCCGGGGTCGTGGCCGTACTCATAGGGGTCGCCGCTCTCGGCGCGGTCCAGCACCCGAAGTCGGGAAACGAGCGATCCTCGGGCTGGGGTGCCAAGCGTCCCGCGCACTCGACGCCGAAGCATGCCGGGGGCTGGACGACCAAGAACTGGGGCAACGGGGGACGGACGGCCGAGCGCTCGAGGACGAGCATCGAGCGCAAGGGGAACTGGGGCTTCGGGCGGCCGAGAAATTCGGACGGCGGGCGGCACCGGGCCAGGGCGGCCGGGCGATGGGACCCGGGGCGGGAACGCCACGGCGACCTCGGGTTCGGGCGGCGCGGTCCGGGCGGCGAGCGCGACGAGGGGCCGAGATCCGGGCGCGACAGAGATCGGGAGTTCGGGCGTGACGGAGACCAGGGGTTCTGGCGCGACAGAGATCGGGAGTTCGGGCGTGACGGAGACCAGGGGTTCTGGCGCGACAGGGACCGGGAGTTCGGGCGCGACAGGGACCAGGGGTTCTGGCGGAGAGGTCCGGAGGCCGGATGGCGCGGGGGCGACGGGCTCGGGCGGCACGGGTCCGACGCCCGGCGCCATCGGGATCGGGAGTTCGCGCGGCCGGCGTGGGCCGGGCAAGGCGAGCGGCGCCATCGTCACAGGTACGGATACCGGCGGGGACACCGGCACGGAAACGGCTGGTCGGGTGAGGGACGGAGCGGGCGCGGGCGATGATGCGAGGACACCCGCCCGTCGCCGGGAGCCGGTACGGTGCCCGTTCGGCGGCCGGGACGGGTGGAGGGCCGGTTCGCCGTCCGAGTTCGGGGCCGGTGAGCCACCGGTTCGCCGTCCGAGGTCCGTATGGTGCCGGGATCGCCGCCTGAGGCGGATGCGGGGATGTGAGGCCGAGACCAGGCCCGGGAACAGGGACGCGTAGCCGCCTGTTGACCCGGGTTTCCCCTTCCCGCCCCGAGGAGTGAGTGATTGATCGCTCACTCTTTTTTTGTGGCCGACAATACCGGGACACATCCGGGGAAATGCCTCAGGAGATGGTCATGTGCTCTTATCTCAGTCAGAATCGCTTCTGATCGTTAATCGTATGTCCGGTCCGGGTATAGCCGTTTATGCGAATGTGTCTCCCCCGCTGAAGCAGAGCGAGGGGTGTACACAGGTGAGCAAGGCGCGGGCCGGTGTGCTGGCCGTACTCATAGGGGTCGCCGCGATCGGTGCCCTCCACCACGCTGATTCGACGGGCACGCGATCCGCGAGTCCCGCGGACGAAGGATCCGCTGCCTCGACGGCCAAGCGGCCCGCGAGCTCCACGGACGGACGGTCCGTGAGTTCGGCGGCCGGACATGCCGCGAACCCGGAGGCCAGGCATTTCGGCCGCCACGAGGTCGCGCCGATCGTCATCGCACACCGTGGAGCCAGCGCGTTCCGTCCCGAGCACACGCTTCTCGCGTACACGGTCGCCATCTCGATGGGCACCGACTACATCGAGCCCGATCTCGTCTCGACCAAGGACCACGTGCTGGTCGCCCGGCACGAGAACGAACTCTCGGCGACCACCGACATCGCCAGACATCCCGAGTTCGCCGACCGCAGGACGTCCAAGGTCATCAACGGCATCCGGCACACCGGCTGGTTCACCGAGGACTTCACCCTGGAGGAACTGCGTACCCTCCGCGCCAGGGAGCGCTTCCCCAAGGAGCGGCGGGACAACACCGCCTACGACGGGACAGAGCGGATCCCGACGCTCGACGAGGTGGTCCAGCTCGCGCAGAAGCACGGGGTCGGCGTCTACGCCGAGACCAAGTTCCCCTCCTACTTCGCCTCGATCGGGTTGCCGCTGGAGGAGCCGTTGCTGGAGACCTTCGCGCGGTACGGCTGGGACGACGAGCGGGACCCGGCCTTCATCCAGTCCTTCGAGACCAGGAACCTCAAGCGGTTGCGTCCCCTCACGCGGCTGCGGCTCATCCAGTTCGTCGGCGCCACCGGCGCCCCGTACGACCTCGCGAGCACCGGTGACCCGCTCACCTATGACGACATGGTCACCCCGGAGGGGCTGCGGGAGGTCGCCGAGTACGCCGACGGCATCGGGGTGGTCACCAAGCGGATCGGTCCCGGTGATCCCGGAGGTCTCGACGGCAGGCCGGTTTCGCCTGCCGCGCTGGTCAGGAACGCCCAGGAAGAAGGGCTCCTGGTCCACGCCACGACGGTTCGCAAGCTCGCCGCGCGGCTCCGGGCGGAACTCAGGGGCGACACCTCCGGCGGGCGCGCCACCGAAGAGGTGAGGAGGTGGCTGAAGCACCTGTGCAGGCTCAAAGTGGACGGGGTGATCGCCGACGACCCCGGCCTGGCGCGCGCCGTACGGGACCAGCTTCGCACCAGAGGCTGACGGCCGTACGGGACCGGCTTCGCACCAGAGGCTGACGCGCGCCGGTCGGATCTCGCGTGGCGCCGCCGGGTGGCGGCGAGGACCTGCGCGCGCCGGGTCCGGTCGGTCGACGCGCCCCCCGTCATCCGGCCCGCATGGCCGCCCGTACCCGCTCAAGGGTGATCGGCAGGTCCCGCTGCCGGAAGCCGGTGGCGTGGAAGACGGCGTTGGCGATCGCCGCGGCGGTGCCGACGATCCCCACCTCGCCGATGCCCTTGGCACCGACCGGGTTGAGCTCGTCGTCCTGCTCGTCGATCCAGTGGGCCTCGATCCCGCGGACGTCGGCGTTCGCCGCGATGTGGTACCCGGCCAGGTCGTGGTTGACGAAGTCGCCGAACCGGGGGTCCAGCTCCAGGGCCTCGTGCAGGGCCATGGAGATCCCCATCGTCATGCCGCCGAGGAACTGCGAGCGCGCCGTCCTGGCATTGATGATCCGGCCGCACGCGAAGACCCCCAGCAGCCGCTCGACACGGACCTGTCCGCTGTCGAGGTTCACCTTGACCTCGGCGAACTGCGCCCCGAACGAGTGGCGTGAGAAACGCTTCCACACGGCGAGGTCCTCGGCGGTGTCCGCCCGTGCCCCCAGGCCCTCCGGGGGGACCACGCCGGACCGCTCGTCGAGATCCTTGACCAGCGCCCGGCAGGCCTTGCTCACCGCCCAGCTCCAGGAGGAGGTGCCCATGGACCCCCCGGCGAGTGCCGCGGGGCCGAAGACGCTGCGGCCCACTCTGACCGTGACCCGGTCCATCGGCACGCCGAGCTCGTCGGCGGCGACCTGGGTGAGCGCGGTGCGGGCGCCGGTGCCGATGTCGACCGCGGCGATCTCGACCACGAACCTGCCCGTGGGCTCGGCATAGGCGGCCGCGGTGGACGCCCTGGTGTAGACGGGGTAGGTCGACGACGCGACGCCGGTCCCGACGAGCCACCGGCCGTCCTCGCGGACGCCCGGCGTGGGGTCGCGCCCGGCCCAGCCGAAGCGTGCCGACCCCTCACGCAGGCAGGCGACCAGGTTGCGGCTGCTGAACGGGAGTCCCGACTCGGGGTCGGCCGAAGGCTCGTTGACGATCCGCAGCTGGACGGGGTCCATCCCGAGGGCGTACGCCAGCTCGTCCATCGCCGACTCCAGGGCGAACATCCCCGGAGCCTCGCCGGGAGCGCGCATCCACGAGGGGGTCGGCACGTCCAGCCGCAGGAGCCGGTGGACGGTGTGGCTGTTGGGCGTCGCATACATGACGCGGCTGGGCGAGACCGTCTGCTCGGTGTACTCGACGAGCTTCGAGCTCTGCTGGAGCGCGTCGTGCCACACCGCGGTCAGCCTGCCGTCGCGCTCGGCCCCCAGGCGTACGCGCTGCACGGTGGGTGTCCGGTAGCTGACGAGCGCGAACATCTGCTGCCGGGTCATCGCCACCTTGACCGGTCGCCTGACGGCGCGGGCGGCCAGCGCCGCCAGCACGGTCGGCGGGCGGGTCGCCGCCTTCGACCCGAAACCGCCGCCGACGTGGTCCGCGACGACGCTCACCGCGCTCTCGGGAAGGCCGAACAGCTGGGCGATCGCGGTCGCCGACACCCACGGTGCCTGGTCGGCGTTGTAGAGCGTCAGGGTCTCGCCCTCCCAGAACGCGATCGTGGCGTGCGGCTCCATCGGGGTGGAGTGCTCGGTCGGGGTCGTGTAGGCGGCGTCCACGCCGACCGGCGCCGCCGCCAGGGCGCTCTCGGCGTCACCCCACTCGACCGTCCCCGTCAAACCCGCGTTGACCTTCTCCGGAAAGGAGATCCGCGGGCTTCCGGGATCCAGCACGACCTCGTACTCCTCCTCCTCGTAGTCCACGCGCACGGCCGACGCCGCCTCGCGGGCCCCCTCCAGGGTGTTCGCGACCACGGCCGCGACGATCTGCCCCCGGTAGGCGACGTCGGCCGACTGCAGGACGGCCAGCTCGGCGTCCTGCACGGGACGCAGCCGGGAGACGTTGCCGCTGTCCAGCACGGCGATCACCCCCGGCAGGGCCAGCGCGGCGGCGCCGTCGACGGAGCGCACCCGCCCCCGGACGATCGTGGACTGCACCGGCCAGACGTAGACGGCGTCCGGTACGGGGTACTCGTACGCGTAGCGGGCCACGCCGGTGACCTTGTCGCGTCCCTCGATCCTGACCGGCGCCCCGCCCACCACCTTGTCGAGAGTGGTCATCCCCGCTCCTCCCGAGTGAAGCCGTTCCCCGTGGACCCCGTCGGTTTCGTGAGATCTCGGACGCTCGCCGCGATCAGGTCGCCGGCCAGTCCGATCTTGAACTCGTTCCGCGGGAGGGGGCGCGCCGCCATGAACTCCGCATCCGCGGCCGCCAGCAGCAGCGTCCTGGTCGGCCGGTGGCCGGCCAGCATCCTCTCGGCCTCCCGGGCCCGCCACGGCACGGGGGCCACCCCGCCCAGCGCCAGCCGGATCTCCCGCAGCGAGCCGTCGGCCTCCGTCGCGACCACCGCCGCGACCGAGACCACCGCGAACGCGTAGGACCAGCGGTCGCGGACCTTGCGGTACAGCATCGCCGCGCCGTCCGGGGGCGGGGGCAGCTCGATCCCGGTGATCAGGTCACCGGGCTCCAGCACCGTCTCCCGGTCCGGCGTGTCGCCGGGCAGCAGGTAGAAGCGGGAGAGCGGGACCGCCCGCTCGTCGCCTCCCGCGAGCCTGATGTGCACCACGGCGTCGAGGGCGGCCATCGCCACCGCCATGTCGGAGGGGTTGGTGGCCACGCACGCGACGGAGGTGCCGATCACCCCCAGGTCGCGGTGGTCGCCGCCGATCGCCGAGCAGCCGGTATCCGGCTCGCGCTTGTTGCACGGCTTGGTGACGTCCTGGAAGTACGGGCAGCGGGTGCGCTGCAGCAGGTTTCCGCCGGTGGTGGCCATCGACCGCAGCTGCCCGGAGGCCCCGGCCAGCACCGACTGGGAGAGCGCGGGAAAACGTTCCCTGATGCCCCGGTCGCCGGACAGGTCGCTGTTGCGCACCATCGCGCCGATGAGCACGCCGCCGTCGGCCCGGTGCTCGATCCGGTCGTACGGCAGCCGGGTGATGTCCACCAGCGTCGCCGGCTCGACCACGCCGAGCTTCATCAGGTCCACGAGGTTGGTACCGCCGGCCAGGAACATCGTGCCGGTGCCGCCGAGGACGGCGGTGGCGGCGGCGCCGGGGTCGGTGGCGCGCTCGTAGGTGAAGGGCCTCATCGCGCGCTCCCGGGATTCCATCCGGAGAGAACCGGGTCCGGGCTTCCCCCGCCGGCCGCGTCGAGGACGGCTTCGACGATTCCGGCGTACGCCCCGCAGCGGCAGAGGTTGCCGCTCATCCGTTCGCGGACCTCCTCGGCGTCCAGGGCGCCGCTGGAGGCGACGCCCGCGGTGACGTCCTCGGTGACGTGGCTCGGCCAGCCTCGTTCCGCCTCGTCGAGCGCGCCGATGGCCGAGCAGATCTGGCCCGGCGTGCAGTAGCCGCACTGGAAGCCGTCGTGATCGAGGAACGCCTGCTGGACGGGGTGCAGATCGTTCGCGCCGGCCAGGCCGGCCACCCCCTCGATGGTGACGATGTCCTGCCCGGCGGCCATGACCGCGAGCGTCAGGCAGCTGTTCACCCGGCGGCCGTCCAGCAGGACCGTGCACGCCCCGCACTGCCCGTGGTCGCATCCCTTCTTCGTCCCGGTCAGCCCGAGATGCTCCCGTAACGCGTCCAGGAGGGTCACCCGGTTGTCCAGGGAGACGGAGTGGTCGGCACCGTTGATGCGCAGCGTGATCTCGCTGCTGAACGCTTCGACTGCCATGCGTTTATCCTGTCAATTCCCCAATGATGGGGGGATTTGTGATTAATCTGAAAATCCAAAAGAAGCGGCAATCGTGGTGCTTCGAGAATCACGGGGGAACCAAGGGGCCGCCAAGACCGGTGACACCCCGGCCTGGCACGAACCGGTGGCCGCGGTGGTCGGGGGCGGCCGGGGGCGGCTGGGGGCGGCTGGGGGCGGCTGGGGGCGGGGCCTGAGCCCTGGCCCCGCCCCGGGCTGACGCGGCCGTACGGCCGCGTCAGCCCGGTCGCCTGCCGGCGGCCATCGCCGACGCGGTGGCCCCGCGCCGCTGGAACCGCCGCCGGCCCTGGTCCAGCATGACGACGAGAACGAGCACGGTTCCCTTGATGACGATCTGCCAGAACTCCGACACGCCCATGAGCACCAGGCTCTCGGCGAGAAGGCCGACGACACAGGCCCCGATGAGAGCGCCTCGCACCGTGCCGAGCCCCCCGCCCAGCGCGGCGCCGCCGAGGATCACCGCGGTGATCGCGTTGAGCTCGTACGTCTCACCGGCCAGCGGCGTTGCCGAGGCCAGCTCCGAGGCGACGACGAGACCCGCGAGCGCGGCGCAGCCACCGGAGATCACGTACACGGCCGTCCTGACGCGGTCGATCGGGACCCCGGAGAGCTCCGCGGCCCGCTCGTTGCCGCCCGCGGCGTACAGCCACCGTCCGAAGGGCGTCTTGGTGAGCACCAGCGCGACGGCGACGGCGAGGAGGATCGCGATCCAGATCGCCACCGGGAGGCCGAGCGGGCGTCCGTTGCCGAGGACCTCGAAGCCGGTGTTGCCCAGCTCGGGGTTGCCGTCCAGATTGGGATAGGTCGAGCCGTCGGAGATCAGCAGCGCGATTCCCCGCGCCACGTACAGCATGCCGAACGTCGCGATGAACGGCGGCACCTTGAACCGGGTGATGACGACGCCGTTCACCAGGCCGACGAGCATGCCGACCGCGACGCAGAGCACGATCACGCCCCACACGGGCGGGTAGGCGAAGGCGTCGGCGAACCCGAGTTCGAGTCCTTCGAGCAACTCGCCGGCGACGACCCCGGAGAGCCCGGCGATCGAGCCCACCGACAGATCGATGCCGCCCCTGACGACGACCAGCAGCACGCCGAGCGCGATCACCGCGTTGATCGCGATGTGCTTGGCCACCATGAGAAGGTTCGGCGCGGAGAGGAGCGTGTCCGACAGCAGGCCGAAGACCACGATCATGGCCACGAGCGCGATGAGCGCCCGCAGCTCGAACAGACCGTTCACCAGGGAGAGGCGGCGGGCCTCGGCTGTGGCCTTCCCCGGCGGAGAGTGACCTGGCGGCGCCGGTGCGGGGGGCGTTTCCCGAGGTGTCACCCCGCACCGTCCCTGGCCGTGCTCGTGCCGGTGTCCCGATCGATGTCAGGGGCGATGTCCATGTCGGTGGAGGTGCTGCCGCTCGAGACCTTCAGCAGCTCCTCCCGGGTCGTCGTGCCGCGCCGGAACTCGCCGACGAGGACCCCGCGGGCGAGCACCAGCAGGCGGTCGGGGACGCGTAGGGCCTCCTCGGCGTCCGACGTGGTGAAGAGGACGGCCAGGCCGCGTTCCGCCTGTGCCGCGATGAGCTCGAAGATGTCCGTCCTGGCACCGACGTCGATGCCGCGCGAGGGTTCGTCCAGCAGGAGTACCCGCGGGGCGGTCAGCAGCGCCCTGCCGATCACCACCTTCTGCTGGTCGCCGCCGCTCAGCGACGCGACCGACGCCTCCGTGCCGCCCGTCCCGACGGTGATGTCGGTGATCATCCGGCAGACGGCGTCCCGCTCGCGGTCACGGCAGAGGAGCAGCCGCCGGACGAACGCGCCCAGCCCGGCCAGGGAGAGGTTCTCCCCGACCGACATTGTCTGGACGAGGCCGTCGCGCCGCCGGTTCCCTGGGACCAGGACCATGCCCAGGCCGACCCGGTCGCGGATCCCCGCGCGCTCCAGCGGGGTGCCGGAGAGCAGGATGCGGCCCGACTGCGAGGGGATCCGGCCGGCGAGCGCCTCCAGCAACTCGGTGCGGCCCGAGCCCGTCAGCCCGTAGATCCCCACGATTTCGCCCTCCCTCACGGCCAGGGAGAGGCCGTCGACGGCGAGGCGGCCCGGGTTGGCCGGGTCGGCCACCACGAGGTCGCGCAGGGTCAGCAGTTCCTCCCCGGCGACCGCGGCACAGCGCGGGAACCGGTCGCCCTGGTCGCGGTCGGTCATCCGCTCCACGACCCACCGAACGCCGACGTTGTCGGCGTCAGCCGTGGCGACCAGCCGCCCGTCACGCAGTACGGCGACGTCGTCGGCGATCTCCAGCGCCTCCTCCAGGTGCGCGGAGACGTAGACGATCGCCACGCCGTTCGAGGCCAGCTCCTTGATGACCCGGAACAGGGCCTTGACCTCCGGGGCGGTGAGCGCCGAGGTGGGCTCGTCCATGATCAGTACCCGCGCCTCCTGGAGGAGCGCCCGCGAGATCTCGACGATCTGCTGCTCGCCCGGAGTCAGGTCACCGACCAGCCGGTCGGGATCCAGATACTCCTCCAGGCTGTGGAGGACCGCCGCGGCGGTGGCCCGCTGGGACGAGCGGTCGATCACCCAGCGGCCCCCGCGGATCTCCCTGGCCAGGAACAGGTTGTCCTGGATGCTCAGGTTGGGGCAGAGGTTGAGCCCCTGGTGGACGATCGCGACGCCCTGGTCGGCGGCGTCGCGGGGCGACGCGAACCTGACGGGCTCCCCGTCGAGCTCGACATGGCCGGTGGTGGGGTGCTCGATCCCGGAGAGGATCCTCATCAGGGTCGACTTGCCGGCCCCGTTCTCGCCGAACAGCGCGGTCACCCGGCCGGCGGCGACGTCGAAGTCGACGTCCCGGAGCACGTGCGTGTCGCCGTACACCTTGGTGACGTCGCGAGCGCTCAGGACGGTGGTGGTCGGGGTCCTCACGCGATCTCCTTGATCGAGACCGGGGTGATGGTCACGACGGAGGGGGTGAGGAAGCTGAAGGCCCCGACGAAGGAGATCTTCTTGCCCTCCAGCCGGGGCACGTCCAAATTCTTGAGAAGTTTCTCCCGCATCTGGTCGTTCAGCGCGGTGGCGGCGTCGGCGTACTCCACCTGGTCGAGGAACTGCCCGAAGGTGATGAACCCCACCGCGTCCCGCAGTGCCGTGCCGTTGATGATCGGACCGACCTGTAGTGAGACCCGGGTGTCGGGGGGAAGGCCGGGGACGGTCACGTGCATCAGTCCCGACCTCACCGTCCCGGCCGTGCCGACGCCCTCGACCGCGAAGGTGTAGGGGCCGTTGCCGTGCCGGACGCCGTACTGCTTCCCGGCCGCCTCCGCGTCGGCGTTCATGGCCTTCACCAGTACGGGCAGCTCGACGGCCTTCCTCTCGATCGCGGGCACGACCTTGTCCTCGTACGTCCGCGCTCCGTACGCGGCCGGGTCGAAACGCCGGGGACCCGCCGCCGCGACGGACTCCGCCGAGCGGTACTGGGTGCTGAACCCGATGGCCGCCAGGAGCGCCACCGCCAGGGCGACGGCGATCCATTTCGCCGGGATCCTCCGGCGGGGCACCTGCCCGCCGCGCGCCCGCGATGCAACCGGCGTGCTCATCTCAATCCTTCCAATGGGGAAACCTCAAGGTGATCGCTGATCCATCCGCTGGGGGAGAGCCCCGGAAGGTGCTCGCGGCCGGGCGGGGGAAGGCTTACCGGAGAGCCCGGGGATGATCGTCGCTGTTCGGCGAAGGCGTTCGGCGGAACCCTTCGGACGACGCGGCGTGCCGCCGGGGAGTCCTCGCACCCGCGGGGCGGCGAAGTGATCCTCGCGACCCACCGGGCCGAGGGCGCGGTGATGCTCTTCATGCCCCGTATACCCGTTCGCACGCCTTCCACCGAATCCTTCCCGAACGGGAACCGGTCGAGTCGCCGGACGCCGTCCAGCCCGCGCGGCGACCTCGCGGGCGAACGCGAGGCCCCGGTCAGATGAACGGGCCGATGACCACGGTGGGTGTGTCGATGAAATATCTCAACAACCCAAACAGATATTCGGAGCGTCCGAATCGGGCCCACCGTAGGTTCCACCCTGCCCGGTGGGGGTTCCGTAGGGTGATCTTTAAGTGGGGCGACACCAGTTTTGACCTGGTTTTTTCCATATATCCGGACACTGATTGCCAACCCCGGGCCGCCCGCCTGCCGGGCGGCCGGATTCGCGGCGGGAGTCTCGGACGGGCTCCGGGAGGTGTCTTCCGCGCGTTCCTCGTCCGGCCGGGGCACGACCCGACCTGCCATGACGGGCTTTACCGATGTACGGTGTCGTTTGCTGTGGGATAGATGGGAATTTGTGTCCGTTTAGCCGACTTGCTCGCGTGGCGCGGTCTGTGTTCGTAGGATCTATGCCGAACCTTGACCGCAACCTGTAAGCCTCGGCGGCCGGTGTGAGACCGGTCGATCAAGCTGGAACGAGGAGAAACTGTGCTGAAGTCCAAGACGCGGCTGCGCGTCGCGGTCAAGACGGCTGTGATCGCTACGGCGGGCGCAGGCATCTTCGGTGCGTTTCCCGCGCTCGCCTCCATCTACGCCGCCCCCAAACCGGTGGCCTACACCTGCACGCCCCCCGGTGGGGCGGCGGCGACATACACGCTCCAGATGGACCTCACCGGTCCGGCGGCGGGAGTGACGAACTCGCCCATCATGGCGACATGGAAGGTCGCCCCGCCCACCCCCCTCACCGCGCCGGTGGCCGTCACCACGCCCCTGTCTCTCGTCATCGACGCGGACATGCGGATCGACGCCACTCCCGCGGCGGTCCTCGCGACTCCCTCCGACCTTCGCTCGCTCGCCGCCACCGCTCCAGCCGCGACGATGACGGCTGGCCAGCCGCTCACCCTGCCGACGCTGATGGTCACTGTGACTCCTAGCGCGACCGGCGTCGTGGTTTTCAAGCCCGACTCCTTCACCGTGTTCCTCGACTCCGCGGCGGGAACCTCCCCCACCGAGCTGCTGAACTGCGACCTCGTGGTCGACGCCCAGGCGTCCGCCCAGGTCTCCGCCGCCGCGCTGCGGGTGACCGTGGGGACGGGCAGCCCCAGCGCCAGCCCGAGTGCCAGTGCCAGTGCCAGCCCGAGCGCCAGTGCCAGCCCCAGCGCCAGTGCCAGCGCGACCCCCACGCCGACCATCACCGTCACCCGGACCAGGACCGCCGACCCGGTACCCGACCCCGACTCCGACGAGCAGATCGACGAGACCCCCAAGGGCGCCGCCTCCACGGGCGGCGGCGGTGACGCCGGTCCCGACGCTCGGATGATCATGTTCAGCGGTGTGCTGACGGTGGCCCTCGCCGGAATCGGCGGGCTCGTGCTGCGGCGTCGCACCGCCGGTCGCGGCTGATCGGGGTGGCCGGATGACCACCCCGCCGCCGCCGGGCGGCTGGCCGCCTCCGGGGCCGCCGCCGCACTACCGGCCGGTCCCCGTCCAGCCGCCGTACCCGCCGCCGGGCCCCCACCAGCAGTACGGCCCGCCGTACGAGGAGCCCCCCGGCGGCCGGATGATGCGGTCGGTGCTCATCCTCGCCGGGATCGCCGGGGTGGTCACGGTGCTGGTGGGCCTGCTCTACATGCTGGCCTCGCCCGAGGAGTACGGTCTGGCCGACCAGCGCACCACGCTGCCGCCCCGCGACCTGGCGGCGGCACCGGCGAACCCCTACTTCCAGGCGCCCCCGACCGCGCCGCCGCCCCTGCCCAGCCTGCCCGCGGCCCCGGCCATGCAGCCCTCGTCCCCGGTGCGCCTGGTCATCCCGCGGCTCGGGGTCAACGCGCCGGTCAGGTCCGTCGGGCTCGACAGGAAGGGCGCCATCGAGGTACCGCCGGTCGGCAACCCGAACCTGGTCGGCTGGTACCGCTCGGGACCCACCCCCGGCGAGGCGGGTCCCGCGATCATGCTCGGGCACAAGGACACGCGCTCGGGAAGCGCGGTGTTCAGCCGCCTCGACGAGATCCGCAACGGCGACGTCATCGAGGTGCACCGCAAGGACGGGATCATCGCCGTCTACACCGTGGGCGGCCTGGAGCAGGCGGAGAAGTCGGTGTTCCCGACCCAGCGGGTGTACGGCCGGTCGCCGACCCCCCAGCTGCACCTGATCACCTGCGGCGGCACCTACAACCGCGCGACCGGCCACTACACCGACAACGTCATCGCCTACGCGACCATGACGAGCACGAAGAAGGCCTGAACGGGCCGCTCGGGCCGGGGCCGGGTCTCGGGTTCCTTCGGTGTTCGGGGAAAGACGCGATCATCCTCGCCGCCGTGCGCGCCGCTCCCGTCCAGGGCGCGGGCGAAAGTTCTGTTGTAACCTCCTACTAACCGAACATTGCTCGGTTTCGCAGGCAGCTCGGTTCCGCAAGCAGGAGGCACTGTGGCAGAGGCGTACATCGTCGGGGCGGTCCGCACCCCCGTCGGCAAGAAGAAGGGCGGTCTGTCCACCGTCCACCCCACCGATCTGGCCGCGCACACCCTCGGCGCGCTCGTCGAGCGTACGGGCGTCGACCCGTCCGCGGTCGAAGACGTGATCATGGGCTGTGTCATGCAGTTCGGCCCGCAGAGCATGGACATCGCGCGCAACGCGTGGCTGTCGGCGGGCCTTCCGGAGAGCGTCGCCGGCGTGACCATCGACCGCCAGTGCGGCTCCTCCCAGCAGTCGATCCACTTCGCGGCCCAGGGGGTGCTCTCCGGCACCCAGGACCTCGTCGTGGCCGCCGGGGTGGAATCCATGAGCATCGTCCCCATGGGGTCGAGCATCACCGCCGCCCTGGAGAAGGGCATGCCCTTCCCGTTCGGGGAGAAGTGGGTGGAGCGGTACGGCAAGCAGGAGATCTCCCAGTTCCGCGGCGCGGAGCTCATGTGCGAGAAGTGGGGTCTCAAGCGCGAGGAGCTGGAGCTGTTCGCGTACGAGAGCCACCAGCGGGCCTCGAAGGCCGTCGCGAACGGCTACTTCAAGGACCAGATCGCCCCGATCAACGGTGTCGAGGACGACGAGGGCCCGCGCCCGGACACCACGCTGGAGAAGATGGCGTCGCTGAAGACGCTGAAGCCCGACGGCATGATCACGGCCGCCACCTCCTCGCAGATCTCCGACGGCTCGGGAGCGATCCTGATCGCCTCCGAGCAGGCCGTCCACGACCACAACCTGACCCCCCGGGCGCGCATCGTCACCCTGGCGCTCACCGGCGACGACCCGGTCTACATGCTGACCGCGCCGATCCCGGCGACGCAGAAGGCGCTGAAGAGGGCGGGCCTGTCGATCGACGACATCGACGTCACCGAGATCAACGAGGCGTTCGCCCCCGTCCCGCTGGCGTGGATCAACGACCTGGGCGCCGACCCGGCGAAGGTCAACCCGAACGGCGGCGCGATCGCCCTGGGCCACCCGCTGGGCGGCACCGGCGCGATCCTGATGACCAAGCTCCTGCACGAGCTGGAGCGGACCGGCGGCCGGTACGGGCTGCAGACGATGTGCGAGGGCGGCGGCCAGGCCAACGTCACGATCATCGAGCGTCTGTGACGCCGGCGCCCCGGGGCACCCGGGGCATTTGAGTGTTCACGGGGCGTCCGTGAGGTGGGGAAGGCCCCGGTCCTGGATTCCAGGACCGGGGCCTTTCGCGTTTTCGCGACGGGGCCCGCGGGTCAGCGGCCGCCCTTGCCGGGGATCCGGCGCGGCTGGTGGGTCGGCCTCATCGGCGCCGGGGGCATCGGCAGGTGCCGGGGCGCCGGGGGCACGACGTGCTCGGGGAGCGGGGTGCGGGGCTTGGCGGTCTTGGTGGTTCTGGCGGTCTTGGACTTCCCGCCGCGCTTCTGCGCGAGTTCGTGAGCAGCGTGAATTCGCATATGGACTCCTTGAAGAATGTGACGACGCGGTGAGATCCCGGGTCGGACGACTCAGCTGCCGCGTCGGACGAACGGGGCCAGAGGGCTGAGTGCGGGCGGATCGGCGAGGACCGATCGACGCCGGCTCCTAGGAGTTAGTCCACATGCGGTCGAACATACGGCTGTCCACCGAGGCGTGCAACCGATTTGTTCGCCGCCGGTTCAGGGCCGCGCTCACCCGGCGAGACCGGCCGGCCCCGCGGGGACGGGGCGCTCGGGAAGCTCGACGTGAACGCGGGTGCCCTCTCCGGGGGCCGAGGTGATCCAGCAGCCGCCGCCGTGCGCGTCGGCGATCGCCTTGACGATCGACAGTCCCAGCCCGGCACCGTCGGGCGTCCGCTCCCCGCCCCGGTGAAAGCGGTCGAAGGCCCTGTCCACCTGCTCGGCGGACATCCCGGGGCCGTCGTCGGAGACCTCGATCACCGCACCGCCGGACGGCCGCCGCGCGACCCGCACGGTGGCCGTCGTCCCCGTGGGGGTGTGCGCCCGCACGTTCGCCAGGAGGTTGACGAGGACCTGCCTGATCCTCGCCTCGTCGGCGGTGACGGTCAGCGACTCCGGGGCGTCCACGACGATCGGCGACTCCGGCTCGATGGCCGTGCAGTCCGCGCTCACGTCGCGCGCCACCGAGGCCAGATCGGTCTCGGTGAGCTGGAGCCCGGCGTTCCTGTCCAGGCGGGCGAGGTCGAGCATCTGGCTGACGAGATCACCCATCCGGGTGGCCTCGTCCTCGATCCTGCCCATGATCCTGGGCATGTCCTCGGCGCGCAGCGCCCCGGTCCGGTAGAGCTCGGCGTACCCCCGGATGGTGGACAGCGGGGTCCGCAGCTCGTGCGAGGCGTCGGCGGCGAAGCGGCGGACGCGCTCCTCCGACGCCCAGCGATCCCTGAAGGCCTCCGCGATCCGGTCGAGCAGCAGGTTCACGGCCGTGCCGATCCGTCCGACCTCCGAGGGGCCCTCGGGCATCCGGACCGACAGGTCGCCCTCCCCGGCCATCCGGTACGCCGCCCCGGCGATCCTGGCCAGCGGTGAGAGCCCCCTGGTGATCAGGGCGCGGCCGGCGAGCGCCAGCACCAGGATCAGCGCGCCGCCGGTGAGCAGTTCGGCGATGACGAGCCGCCGGATCGGGGCCTCGACGGACTCCAGCGGGACGGCGACGACCACCAGCCGGTTGCCCTGCCTGGCCTCGGCCACCCGCGCGATCATGCGCTGGTCGCCCGTCGTGTCGAGGACGAACGCCTCCCCGCTCTTGGCCTGGGCCTTCAGACGGGCGGCACCGAGGCTCTCCACCAGCCGCGGTACGGTCGCGGCGGCGGGCGCGTCCCCGTTGACGAGCCTGGCCCGGCCCGAGTTGAGGTTCATCGCGGCCACGGCGTAGGTGGACCCGGTCAGGGTCTGCGCGAGCTGGCCGCCGGGGGCGGCGACGATCCGCTTGGCGGCGGTCGCGGTGGCCGCCCGCAGCTGCCCGTCGAGTCTTTCCATCAGGTGCCCGCGCAGGACGAGGACGCTCACGATGGACAGCATCACCAGCAGGGCCGTGCTCACCGCGAGCAGGCCCGCGAGCAGTCGTGCCCTGAGCGACATCAGGTGCCCCGGGGCGGGCGCAGCGCGTACCCGACTCCGCGCTGGGTGTGGATCAGCGGTGGGCCGAGCGGGTCGAGCTTGCGGCGCAGATAGGAGATGTAGGTCTCGACGACCTGCGACGAACCCCCGTAGCCCCAGACGTGTTCCAGCAACTGACGCTTCGTCAGGACAAGTCCGGGATGTTCCATCAGGAAGGCGAGCAGCCGGAACTCGGTGGGGGAGAGGTCCAGAGCGACTCCGGCCCGCCGCGCCTCCCAGCGTGACTCGTCGAGTTCCAGGTCCGCCACCCTGAGCGTCCCGCCGAGGTCGTCGGAGACGGCCGTCCTGCGGAGCACCGCCCGCACGCGGGCGACGAGGGCCTCGACGGAGAAGGGCTTGGTGACGTAGTCGTCGCCGCCCAGAGTGAGACCGCGCACGGTGTCGGTGGAGGTGTCCCTGGCCGTCAGGAAGATCACCGGGGTGTGCAGGCCCGCGGCCCTGATCCTCCGGCACACCTCGAAACCGTCGACGTCGGGAAGCATCACGTCGAGCACGATCAGCGCGGGGGAGCCGCCCTCCACCGCGTCGAGGGCCTGCCCGCCGGTCGCCACGCCCGTCACCCCGAAGCCGTGGAAGCGCAGGGCGACCTCGACGATGTCACGGATGTTGGGGTCGTCCTCGACGACGAGGATGGTGCGCTCGTTCATGGAGGCCCCATTCTTGCCTACCGATCCGTACTTCGTCCCAGTTCATAGCTGTTAGTCCTCAATTGGAGGCCGCCGCGAAGCGGTGGAATTCCGGCGCATCTCGGTGATCCCACCGCTTCACGGTCAGCTTCCGCCGGGCCTCCGGAGCCTCCGGTCAGCTCCCCGGAGTGGTGACCGGCGGGTCCAGGAGGGCGCGGTCACGCGGTACGAACACCGCGGCGGCCGTCGGGTCGGTCGAGGTGGGGACGCCGATCACGAAGACCCCGTCCCCGACGACCAGCTTGGTCAGGTCGGCGCGGGCGCCGAGCCTGCGGAACCTCGTGGAGGTGTCGAGGTTCCAGTTCCAGACGAGGCCGTCCTTGCTCTTGACGGTCAGCTTGTTCTCACCCTTGGCGGTGATCACACCTCGCTGCCAGGTGTAGTCGATGAACGCCGACTTCTTGTCCCTGACGGTGGCCCGTCCGTGGATGCCGACCACCCACAGGTTGTAGTGGGAGCGCAGCCGCGGCCCGCGAAGCGTGGAGTCGGCCTTGAGCAGCTGGTCGGCGATGGCGGTCACGCCGGTCGGCACCGGGGGAGCCGTGCCGGTCGCCCAGGCGGTGGAGCCCGTCAGCATGATCGACGCCGTAATGGCCGCGGCGCCGAGTGCCAGTTTCCTCTTCATGGTGGTCCTTCCGGGAACGTCTCCCGACGGGGAGACGCCGATCAGGCAATCGTCTCGAGCTGTGATCTTCGAAGGAGGATCCTGGGAATTCCCTGAGAGCAGTGGAACCGTAGAGCCGTGAAAAGGCCGCGCGCGGTGCCGCTCCTTTTCGGGAGCGACACCGCGCGCGGGTCACCGTGGGCACTGTGGGCACTGCGGGCGATGTGGGCTAGGGAGGCGCTGTGGGCTACGGGGCGCTCGCCCGGGACTACTTGGGTACGCGGGCGACGCAGAAGACGGTCTGCCCGAACGGCGGGCGGACGAAGCGCTCGATGAAGCGGGTCAGGGGCACGACCGTGCGGTCGTAGATCTTGACCAGACGGGGGTCGGGGTAGCCGACGCCTCCGCGGCGGACGGCGGCCCACCAGGCGATGCCGCCCAGGAAGTTGATCGGCTTGAGCACGTCGATGTCCAGGCCCGCCTTGGAGACCGTGCTGCGCAGGGTGGCGGGGGTGTATCGGGTGACGTGGCCGACCTTGCGGTCGAAGTCTCCGTACAGCTGCATGTAGCCGGGCACCCAGATGACGATCCGGCCGCCGGGGAGGGTGACCTTGGCGAGGGAGCGCAGGGCCTCGACGTCGTCCTCGATGTGCTCCAGGACGTTCATCATCACGACGGTGTCGACCTTCTCACCGATCGGGATCTCGGTCGGCAGGCCGAACTGGAGCACGTCGATGTCGTCGCGGCCCTCGAAACGCTTCTGCAGCTGCTCCACGCAGTAGGGGTCGAAGTCGCTGACCACCAGCCGGTCGAGGCGAGGCAGGAACGCCTCGGCGAAGTGGCCAAGCCCGGAGCCGATCTCCAGCATGGACCGGCCCACGTGCGGGGCGACCATGTCGAGCTCGTACTGCCGGTAGTTCTTGGCCTCGTCCCCACCCAGGTGGTTCTCCAGGGCCTCGTCACCGGCCGCGGGTTGCACTACGCGGTCATACCCAGACATGCGGTTCCGTCCAGCTCGCTTACGGAAAGGCCGCGGCGAGGCCACGGCCAGGGACAGCCAGAGTCTAGTGGCGCTTCCCTCGCGGCGGCCCCTCAAACGCTTCACGGCCGGTGTCGCCCCTCCCTGACGAGCCCTTTCGGCGGCGAGCATCGGCCGGATCCGCCGGGCGGCGCGCCCCGTGCCCCACCCTGATTACCGGCTCCGCCGAATCAGCGATAAAGCACCAGCATTTCCACGGTTCACGCCGTACGGGGGAAGTTCGGCCTCGACCCGGCGGGGAGATTTGCACCGGGGGACAAGGAAACCCCCCTGGGAAATGGCGGTCCGGCCGGTTCGTGATTTGGAAAGGGTGCGATTCACGGTGAGCGGATAAAGGAGCACGAATCGATGGAACAGACCCAATGGTGGCGCGGGAACCTGCCCGCGGAGACGAATGGCTTCATCGGCAGGGAACGCGAGGTGCGGCGGCTGCTGGAGCTCCTGGCCGGCACGCCGCTGACCACGGTCACCGGTGCCGGGGGCATCGGCAAGTCGCGAATAGCGGTCAGGGCCGCGCGGGAGCGGCAGGAGCACCACCCCGACGGCACCTGGCTGGTGGAGCTCTCCGGCGAGCGCAACGGCGATCTGCTCGCCCACACGGTCGCGGCCGTCCTCGGCCTCCCGGAGCGGTCCGCGCGGTCGCAGACCGGGACGCTCGTCGAGTTCCTCGCGGGCAGGAGACTCCTGCTGATCCTCGACGCCTGCGAGCACCTCCTGCCTGCCTGCCGCGACCTCGTCACGGAGATCCTGGCGGCGGCACCCGGCGTACGGATCATCGCGACCTCCCGCCGGCCGCTCGGACTGCCGCAGGAGACGCTGCTCCCCGTCGAGCCCTTCGCGGCACCCGGCCCGGGGGCGGTCGCCCGATGGACGCAAGGCACGGCGCCGGAGGGTACGGAGCCGCTGACCACGGCGCCGGAGGGTCCGGGGGCGGAGAGGACGCCGGAGAGGGCGGGAACGGAAAGGTCGGAGCCGGAGAAGGAGCCCCCAAAGGAGCCAAAGGAGCTGGAGAAACCGGAGGAGAACGACGCGCTTCGCCTCTTCCTCGATCGGGCCGGGATCGCGGCGCCCGGCCTGGAGACGACCCGGGCCGGTACGGAGGCCGCGGCCAGGATCTGCCGGCGGCTGGACGGCGTACCGCTCGCCGTCGAGCTGGCCGCCGGATGGCTGGGATCCCTGCCGGTGGAGCGGCTCGCCGATCACCTGGACGACCACTTCGAGGTCCTCCACGGCCGGGCGCGGATCCCCCGCCACCGGATCGCGCGCGCCGCGATCGGCTGGAGCCACGAGCTGTGCGCCCCGCGGGAACGCCTGCTCTGGGCCAGGCTCTCGGTCTTCGCGGGAGGCTTCGACACGGCCGCCGCCGAGTGGGTGTGCGGCGACGAGCACCTGGACGACGTACCGGGCCTGCTGGCGAGCCTGGCGGAGAGGTTCCTCCTCGTCCGCGTGCCCGGCGGCTACCGGCTGCCCGCCACGGTCAGGGAGTACGGCAGGGAGCGGCTCGCCCTGCTCGGCGAGGAGGCCCGGCTGGTGCGGCGGCACCGCTACCACTACCTCGACCTGGCGCGCAGGGCCGAGGCCGACTGGTACGGCCCCGGGCAGGAGGAGTGGGCCGCCAGGCTCGCCTTCTCCATGACCGACCTCCGCCTCGCCCTCGACCCCGACTCCCCGACGTCCGTCGAGCTCGCCGGGACGCTCTGGATCCTCTGGTTCTGCCTGGGCCGGCTGAACGAGGGCCGCTACCACATGACGCGGGCGATCGAGGCGGCTCCCGTCACCGATCCCGGGCTGCCCCGGCTCCTGTGGGCCGACGGCTGCGTGGCCATCGCCAGGGGAGAGCTGGAGCTGGGCCGCCGCCGGGCGGAGGCGGCGCTGTCGGCGGCCCTCGACTGGGGCGACTACGCGGCGGCCGGGCACGCCCAGCTCCGGCTGGCCAGCAGCTCCCTGTGCTCCGGCGCCCTGGAGGACGTCGAACCCCGCGTCGAGCTCGTCCGCGAGTACTTCCGCCGGGCCGAGGCCGCCACGGTCAGCGAACCCCTCGCCCTGGTGACCGCGGCGATGGCGGTCACCTGGCGCGGCGAGTTCGACAGGGCGGTCTCGGTGCTCAAGGAGGTGCAGCGGCTCTGTGACGCGCGCGGCGAGCGCTGGGCCCGTGCCTGCGGCGACTACGTCCTGTCCATCGCCCAGCTGGGTCTCGGCAGGGTGGCCGAGGCGGCGGAGGCCGCCCGCCAGTCGCTCGACGTCAAGTGGCGCCTGCGCGACGCCACCGGGGTGGCGCTCGCGGTCGACCAGCTCGCGGTGATCGCCGCGGTCGAGGGCGACGGCCGGCGCACGGCCAGGCTCCAGGGGGCGGGGGTGCGGCTGTGGGCCACCTTCGGGCTCACGGGCTTCGGCTCGGAGGGCATGTCCGAGCCGAGGACCGTCGCCGAGCGGACGGCCAGGCAGCTGCTCGGCGACGAGACCTATGACGCGGTCTTCGCCGAGGGCTACGAGGCCGACCCGGACGCGGCGGTCGCCTATGCCCTCCACTGACCGCCGAAGGCGCCCCTGAAGGCCACCCGCCCCCGGCGGGCGATTCAGCGCGCCCGCGGACAGGGGCTTCCGCAAACGGCTCGTATGCGGTGGAATCTCTCACGACATCCGTGAAGGAGCCCCCGACGGACGACGACGAGGCGATCACCCGATCGCTGGCCGGTGATCTGGACGCCTACGAGGTGCTGGTCACCCGCTACAGCGCGATCGCGCACCGCACCGCGGCCATGCTCGGGGCCGCCGACGAGGCCGAGGACGTGGTCCAGGAGGCGTTCGTCAAGGCACACCGCCACCTGGCCTCCTTTCGCAGGGACGCGCACTTCCGCCCCTGGCTGCTGCGGATCGTGGCCAACGAGACGCACAACCTGACCCGCTCCCGCGGACGCCGCGACAGGCTGGCCGCGCGGCTCACGGACGCCGTTCCCGAGCCGGGCGAGGGGCCCGAGGAGGCGGCGGTGGCGACCGACCGGAGGGCGCGGCTCCTCGACGCGGTGCGTACGCTGCCCGAACGGGAACGCGAGACCGTGGTCTGCCGGTACTTCCTACAGCTGTCGGAGGCCGAGACCGCCCAGGTGCTCGACCTTCCCGTCGGTACCGTCAAGTCGCGGACCTCCCGCGGCCTGGCCCGTCTGCGCGAGGAGGTGGCCCGTGACCTCACCTGACGACCTCGAAGCCCGGCTCCTCGCCCTCGGCGAGTCCCTCGACGTCCCGTCCCCGCCCCCCGCCGACGTCGCGCGGGCCGTACGGGCCCGCCTCGAATCACCCCTCGCCTCCGGGACGCCGGTCACCGAGACCCCGGCCCCTGAGACGCCGGTCACCGAGACTCCGGCCCCTGGCACACCCGTCCCCGAGACACCGGCGACGGCCCCTGGAACCGCCGCTCCCGGGACGCGTGTCCCCGAGGCGCCCGCGGTCCCCGCGGTCCCCGGTGTCCCCGGTGTCCCCGGCGCGCTCCGGCGCGGGTGGGAGACGCTGCGGGACGGCGGCCGGGCACGCCGGCGGGCGGCGGTCGCCGCCGTCGCGATCCTCGTCGCCCTGCTGCTGGGGGCGACGCCCGCGGGAAGGGCGGCGGTCGCGGAGATCCTGCGCTTCGCGGGGGTCGAGTTCAGGACCGGCGGCCCGGGGCCGCTCCCCTCGGGGGTGCCCCAGCCGCTGCCCGGCGAGCGGCGGGTCACCCTGGAGCGGGCCCGGGAACAGGTGGCGTTCCCGATCTCCCTCCCGGCCGCGCTCGGCGCTCCCACAGAGGTCAGAACGAGTGACGGCGGCAGGGTGGTGTCACTGTTCTGGCCCGGCCTGAGACTGGACGAGTACGACGGTAGCCTCCATCTCGTCTTCCGCAAGGAGCTCGGCCCGCCCTGGCCGCAGGAGACCAGCGTGGGCGCCTCGCGGGCGCAGTGGATCCCGGTCCACCACGGCCTCACCTATCTGCCCAGGAGCGGCGGCCAGGCCGCGATCCGTCCTCGTCCGGCCGGGCCCACCCTCATCTGGCAGCGGGGGCGGGTCGGCCTGCGCCTGGAGGGCGTCGGGGAGCTCGGCCGCGCCCTGGAGATCGCCCGCTCGGTCCGCTGACGCCGACCCGGCGCGTTGGTGGCCGACCGGCCGCGTGGCGCGGCGCGTCGCGGCCGGGGATCGCCCGCTCGGGTCCGCCGGCCGGACACCTGGCGGCCGGCGGTTCGCGTGGCGCGTCGGAGCCGGGGATCGCCCGCTCAGCCCTCCGGCGCCAGCCAGTCGTCGATCTCCTGGAGAAGCTTCTCGCGCACGCCGTCCGGAGCCGCCGACGCCCGTACCGACTGGCGGGCCAGCTCGGCCAGTTCCGGGTCGGAGAAGCCGTACACCTGCCTGGCGAGCTCGTACTGGGGCAGCAGCCTGGCGCCGAACAGCAGCGGGTCGTCGGCGCCCAGCGCGATCGGCACCCCCGCCTCGAACAGGCGCCGCAGCGGCACGTCCTCGGCGCGCTCGGCCACCCCGAGACCGACGTTGGACGTCGGGCAGACCTCGCAGGTGATCCCCCGGGCCGCGAGGCGCTCCATGAGCCTGGGCGACTCGGCCGCCCGCACCCCGTGCCCGACCCGGTCGGCGTCCAGCACGTCGACGCACTCGGCCACGCTGGCCGCGCCCAGCAGCTCCCCGCCGTGCGGCACCGCCAGCAGCCCGGCGCGCTTGGCCAGCCGGAAGGCCCCGTCGAAGTCGCGGGCCCGTCCGCGCCGCTCGTCGTTGGAGAGCCCGAACCCGACCACGCCCTGGTCCATGTAGTGCGTGGCGAGGCGGGCGAGCGTCTTGGCGTCGAGGGGGTGGCGGGTGCGGTTGGCGGCCACCACGACGGCGATCCCTATCCCCGCGTGGTCCGCGGCCCTGCGCGTCGCGTCGAGCATCAGCTCCATGGCCGAGGTGAGCCCGCCGAATCTCGACGCGTACCCGGAGGGGTCGATCTGGATCTCCAGCCAGCGCGACCCCTCGGCGGCCTCGTCCTCGGCGGCCTCGCGCAGCAGCCGGTAGACGTCGCTCTCCCGCTGCAGGACCGAGCGCGCGATGTCGTACAGCCGCTGGAAGCGGAACCAGCCCCGCTCGTCGGTCGCGCGCAGCTGGGGCGGCCAGTCCTCCTCGAGCGCGTCGGGAAGGTGTAACCCGTGCTCGCGGGCGAGCTCGACGAGGGTCGAGTGACGCATGGAGCCGGTGAAGTGCAGGTGCAGGTGCGCCTTGGGCAGTTCGCTGAGGGGACGTGGCATTTCAATATGGTGCCGTACCCCGGGCGGCCCCGATCGACGGCCCCGCGGTTTTTGGCCTCGACCTGACGATCCGTTCGCGTGCCGGGGAGGGCGGGAGGGGCCTCGCCGGCGGCGGAAGGAGACGAGGCGGCCTTCGACGGGTTCCCCGCCGTACGGGGTACGGCCCCTGCCGTACGGGGTACGGCGCCGCCGCGGTCCCGGTCCGTGGCGCGTCACCGCACGGCGCCGAGGACCTGGTCAGGAACGCGCAGGCCCCCGCCATCCTCCCCGGTGTTTCTCGCGGTTTTCCCAATTGCCTATTTATAGGTTTTAAGGTGTTATTTCGGGCGGGGGTTACCGGGTTCGGGGCACCCCCATCCATATTCGATCCCCTGTTATATCGAGGAAATTTAGGAAACGGGCTTTCAGCGGACCACGTCTCCGTGCGACCGTGGAGGCACACGTTGTCAGGACGCTGGGGCTGCCATGGAAGCAGACGTCTTCGTCGGCAGGGAAACGGAACTCGCCGACGTATCCGCGCTGCTCGAAAGGGTCAGACACGTCACGCTGACCGGCCCCGCGGGGGTCGGGAAGACCTGTCTCGCCCTGCGGCTGGCCCGCACCCTCGAACCCGCGTTTTCCGGCGGCGTCCACGTCGTGGAGCTGTCGGAGGCCCCCGCCGACCTCGACTCCCTGGCCGAGACGCTCGCCGGCGCGATCGGCACCCGCCGCAAACCCGGCGTCCCCGCGCTGCGGGCCCTGGTCGACGAGTTCCTCGCGCGCCGGACCCTCCTCGTCCTCGACACCTGCGACCGCGTCGTCGGCACCGCGGGCATCCTGGTCGGCCTGCTGCTCCGCTCGGTCGAGGGACTGCGCGTCCTGACCACCAGCAGGCAGCGGCTGGGCCTGCCCGGCGAGCACCTCTACCCGGTCGGCGGCCTGCCCGACGCCGACGCCGTCCACCTGATCACCACCCTCGCCGGTGACAGGCTCGGCGGCACCGATCCGGCCGAGCTCTGCCGGCGCCTCGACAACCTGCCGCTGGCGATCCGGCTCGCCGTGGCCGACGGCACCCCTGGCGGCCCCGGCACCCTCGACGGGCTCGCCGCCACTCTCGACGGCCGCCCGATCTCCACCGCCGGGCTCGCCGCCTTCGACGGCCACGTGACCTCCCCCGACGAGCTCGCCGCGGCCCTCGAAGGCCGTACGACGCCCGCGGCCGAGCGCGAGATCCACGCCGAGAGGGCCGGCGCCACCCCGCGCGGGCGGGCCGCCGCTCCCCGGCGGCACAGCTCCATGCGCGTCGCCCTCGGCTGGAGCCACGAGCTCTGCACCCCGCAGGAGCGCCTCCTGTGGGCGCGGGCCTCGGTCTTCGCCGGCACCTTCGACATCGAGGCCGCCGAGGAGGTCTGCGCCGGCGGCGCCCTCGCCGTCAAGGACGTCCTCGACGGGCTGCTCGGCCTGCTCGACAAGTCCGTCCTCGTCCGCGAGGAGGGCGAGGGCGGGGTCCGCTACCGCCTCCTCAACACCGTCCGCGAGTTCGGCGTGGTCTGGCTGGACCGGCTCGGCGAGACCGACGAGACCCAGCGCCGCCACCGCGACCACTTCCTCGCGCTGTCCGCCCGCGCCGAGATGAGCTGGCAGGGCCGCCAGCTGGAGTGGTACCGCAGGCTGGTCCTCGAATGCGGCAACATGCGCGGCGCCATCGAATACTGCTACTCCCGGCCACCGGAATACCGCAAGGGCCTCGACCTGGTCGGCAACCTGTGGTTCCTGTGGGCGTGCTGCGGCATGCAGGCACCCGGCGACGACCTCCTCCAGCGCGGCCTCGATCTCGACCCCACCCCCAGCCCCGAGCGGGTCAAGGCCCTCTGGGTGCACGCCTGGGTCTCGATCCAGCGAGGCGACCTCGAACGCGCCGAGCGCATCCTCACCGAATGCGCCGCCGAGGACGCCGACGGCTACGCCACGGCCTACGTCAGCCAGTTCCAGGCCCACCTGGCCGTCGTCAGGGGCGACGTGGTCGAGGCGCTGCGGCTCATCAAGCACGCCCGGGTGCGCCACCGCTCCACCGGCAACGTCTTCCCCGGCTTCCTGCCCACCTACACCGTGGTCGCCACCGCCATGATGCTCGGCGACCACCACGACCAGGCCGTCGCCGTCCTGCGCGAGGGACGCGAGCTCTGCGAGTCCTGCGGCGACTACTGGACGCTCATCCGCCTCGACCTCCTCCTGGCCCAGGCCGAGCACGCCCTCGGCAACACCGCCTCGGCCGTCGAGTTCGCCTGCGCCTCCCTGCGCGGGGCACGCCTGTTCGGCGACAGCATCTCCCTCATGGAGGCGCTGGAGGTGTTCGTCGTGATCGCCGAGGCGTGCGCCGACGACACCTTCGCCGCCGCCATGTTCGGGGCGTCCGCCGCCGCGTGGAAGACCGCCGGTGTCCCGCCCAGCCGCTCGCCCATGATCGCGAGCCGGATCCGCGCGGCCGAGCTGAGGCTGCGCGGGCGCCTGGGCAGGGCGGAGTTCGACCGGCTGGAGGCGCGGGGAGGTTCGATCAGCCTGCGCCAAGCCGTGGAACACGCACTCCAGGGAGACTTTTCTTGACGCGCTGCGGCAATCTGCCGGCCGAGATGAACAGTTTCGTCGGCCGCGCCACCGAGCTCGACGAGATCGCGAAACTCCTCACCCGGACGCGCCTGCTCACCCTGCGCGGCCCCGGGGGCGTCGGCAAGACGAGGCTGGCCCTGCGGGCCGCGCGGAACGTTCGAGACGACTACCCCGACGGCGTCTGGGTGGCCGAGCTCTCCGCGGAGAGCGACGGCGGCCTGCTCATCCACGGCGTCGCCGGAGTGTTCGGCCTGCACACCCAGGCCGAACGCCCCGCCCTGGAGTCCCTCATCGAGTATCTCGCCGACCGGCGTCTCCTCATCGTCCTCGACACCTGCGAACACCTGATCGAGTCCTGCGCGGCCATGGTCGTCGCAGTCCTGACCGGCGCGCCCGATGTCCAGATCATCGTGACCAGCCGCCAGGAGCTCGGCCTGCCGCTGGAGGTCGTCATGGTCGTCGAGCCCTTCCCCGTCCCCCCGCCCGAGGCCGCCGACCTCGCCGACCACGACGCGCCGAGCCTCTTCCTCGACCGCGCCAGGGCCGTGGCCCCCGGGCTGCGCACGGACGAGCGGGCCATGATGGCCGTCGCCAGGCTCTGCCGCCGGCTCGACGGCATGCCGCTCGCCATCGAGCTGGCCGCCAGCCACATGCGCGGCCTGTCGGCGACCCAGCTCGCCGACCAGCTCGACATCCATTTCAAGCTGCTGGCCGACGGTGAGGGGCTCCCCGTCCGCCACCACACCCTCCGCACCGCCGCGGGCTGGAGCCACGAGCTGTGCACGCCCGCCGAACGCCTGCTCTGGGCCCGCCTGTCGGTCTTCCCCGCCGCCTTCGACACGGAGGCGGCGCGCGGCGTGTGCGAGGACGAGCGCCTGCCCGACGTCCCCGGCGTCCTCGCCACGCTCGCGGCCAAATCCGTCGTCGCCCGCGTGGGGGGCCGGTACCGCCTGCTCGACACCATCAGGGACTACGGGCGGGGCTGGCTCGCCGAGCTGGGCGAGAGCGGCCTGATGACCCGCAGGTACCGCGACCACTACCTGTCCACCGCCCGGCGCATGGGCGCCGAATGGTACGGCCCGGACCAGCTCGAATGGGCCTGCTGGGCGCGCGGGGAACTGCCCAACATCCGCGCGGCCCTCGACCGCTGCCTCGCCACGGGCGACCACCACGGCGCCCTGGAACTGGCCGGGGCCCTGTGGGTGCTCTGGTGCCATCTGGGGCTCGTCCGCGAGGGCCGCCACTATCTCGACCGCGCCCTGGCCGCCGCCCCCGTCACCGACCGGGCCAGGTCCAGGCCGCTCTGGGTCGCCGCCCATCTCGCGCTCATCCGGGGAGACATGTCCCTGGCACGCGGCAGGGCCGAGGAGGGCGTCGAGAGCGCCCGGCGGCACGGTGACGCCGACGCCGAGGCACACGCCCTCCTCGCCCTCGCCGAGGCCCGCCTGTTCACCGGTGACCTGGACCTGGAGAGCGCGCGGGCGTACGCGCTGCGCGTGGCCGCCGGGCTGGGCCCCACCTCGCCGGGGACGCTCTTCCTGCCCTCCTTCCTCGCGCTGACCGCCACGTTCGGCGGCGACTTCGACGAGGCGGTGAGGATCCTGCGCGAGGCGCGCTCCCGCCACGAGGTGCGAGGGGAGCTGTCACAGCGCGCCATGGACGACTACGTCCTCTCCCTGGCCCTCTTCGGCCGGGGAGACATCGCGGAGGCCTCCGCGGCGGCCAGGGCCGCGCTGGAGGTCAAATGGCGGCTGCGGGACCCGGTCGGCAGCGTCCTCGCCATCGACCAGCTCGCCAGGATCGCCGCCGCCACGGAGGACGGCCACCGCGCGGCCTGGCTCCTGGGAGCCGCGCAGCGCATCTGGACCACCTTCGGGCCGCCCGCCGCCGAGGCCGACACCCTGACCGCGCTCCGCGAGGCCGTCGGGGCCCGCGCGGTGTGCCTGATCGGCGAGGTCGCCTACGCGCGGGCCTTCAACGAGGGCGCGGCCTCCCACTTCGAGGGCGCCGTGACCTACGCCCTGCGGGACTGACCGCCTCGAGGGCGCCGCGGCCCATGCCCCGCGGGAGTGTGACCGCTTTGAGGGGCGCCGCGGCCCACGCCCCGGGAGGCCGATCCCGCCCGGCGCGTACGGAGGTCGCGCCCGGCCGGCCGGGGAGCCGTCGTGCTCAGCCGGCCTGGCCGAGGAACTTGGCGAGGCGGCTCACGCCCTCGGCGAGGTCGTCGTCGCCGAGCGCGTAGGACAGGCGGAAGTAGCCCGGGGTGCCGAAGGCCTCACCGGGGACGACCGCCACCTCGGCCTCCTCCAGGATGATCTCGGCCAGCTCGGCGGAGGTCGCCGGGCGCCTGCCGCCGAACTCCTTGCCCAGCAGCGCCTTGACCGACGGGTAGGCGTAGAACGCGCCCAGCGGCTCGGGGCAGAGCACGCCCGGGATCTCGTTGAGCATCCTGACCATGGTCCGGCGGCGCCGGTCGAAGGCGCCGCGCATCTCCGCCACGGCCGACAGGTCGCCGGTGACGGCGGCCAGCGCGGCGGCCTGGGCGACGTTGGAGACGTTGGAGGTGGCGTGCGACTGCAGGTTGGACGCGGCCTTGACGACGTCCTTGGGGCCGATCAGCCAGCCCACCCGCCAGCCGGTCATCGCGTAGGTCTTGGCGACGCCGTTCAGGACCACGACCTTGTCGCCCAGCTCGGGGACCACGGTGGCGATGCTCGCGAACGTGGCGTCGCCGTACGTGAGGTGCTCGTAGATCTCGTCCGTGACGACCCACAGGTCGTGCTCGACGGCCCAGCGGCCGATCTCCGCGACCTGCTCGGGGGTGTACACCGCGCCGGTCGGGTTGGACGGCGAGACGAAGAGGAGGATCTTGGTACGGTCGGTGCGCGCCGCCTCCAGCTGCTCCACGCTCGCCAGGTAGCCGGTGGTCTCGTCGGTCACCACGTCGACCTGGACGCCGCCGGCGAGCTTGATCGCCTCGGGGTAGGTCGTCCAGTACGGGGCGACCACCAGGACCTCGTCGCCCGGGTCGAGCAGCGTGGCGAACGCCTCGTAGACGGCCTGCTTGCCGCCGTTGGTGATCAGGACCTGGGCCGCGTCCACCCGGTAGCCGGAGTCGCGGAGCGTCTTGTCGGCGACGGCCTGCTTCAGCTCGGGAAGGCCGCCGGCCGGGGTGTACTTGTGGAACCGGGGGTTCCGGCACGCCTCGACGGCCGCCTCGACGATGTAGCCGGGAGTCGCGAAGTCCGGCTCACCGGCGCCGAAGCCGATGACCGGGCGGCCCGCCGCCTTCATCGCCTTGGCCTTGGCGTCCACGGCGAGCGTGGCGGACTCGGAGATCGCGGAGATGCGCGCTGAGATGCGAGGACGGGTCATACCTCCATGGTTACAGACCTGTGCCGATGTTTCCGCCGCATATCCACCATGCGGACGTTCCTCCCCGCAAGCCGTACGAGCACCGGGAAAAGTCCCTGACCTGGGCGATCGCCTGTCGGTTCGACGCGGTGGCCATTCACACGTAGACTCCGGCATGGTCTTTCCGCCGCATGCGTGAACCGGCGGTCAAGACCGTGAGCCACGGACAAACTTCGGTCCAACCGATGTATGGTGGTTCATGTCTTAGGGCACTAGCGCAATTGGTAGCGCACCGGTCTCCAAAACCGGCGGTTGGGGGTTCGAGTCCCTCGTGCCCTGCTAGGAGCGGTCCGCGCATCAGGCGTCCAGCGCGCCGCTTATGTGCGTTGGACTCGATGGATTCAGGTGAGGACTGTGGCGATCGACACGCGCGGCGAAACCGCAGACAAGCCGAGCGGTGAGAAGAAGACTAAGCGCACTTCTCCCGCCCTTTTCTACCGTCAGGTAGTCGCCGAGCTGCGTAAGGTCATCTGGCCTACGCGCAAGGACCTCATTTCGTACACCATCATCGTCCTGGTCTTCGTTCTGATCATGGTCGGGATCGTGTCGGCTTTGGACGCGCTGTTCACCGAGGGCGTGCTGAGAATCTTCGGCGGAGCCTGAGCCGCGGTCTCCAGCGGGCGAGCAGCCCCGCGGACGAGTCCATCAGCCATCGACGAAAAGAGAAAGAGCACCGTGTCCGAGTCTGCACAGTCGGCCGGCGAGCCCCGCGAAGAGCGCGAGGACGAGCTGGAGAAGGCCGTCGACGTCACCGAGGATTCGTTTGACGAGTCCGACGGGCAGGACGTCGACGCCGAGACCGACGCCGACGCCGAAACCGAGGCCGAGCAGGCCCCGGCCGGCGCCGTCGACGAGGACGGTGACGTCCTTCCCGACGTCGACCCGGTCGAGGAGTTCAAGCGGCACCTGCGGAGCCTGTTCGGCGAGTGGTACGTCATCCACTCCTACGCCGGCTACGAGAACCGGGTGAAGTCGAACATCGAGACCCGCACGCAGTCCCTCAACATGGAGGACTACATCTTCCAAGTCGAGGTGCCCACCCACCACGTGACCGAGATCAAGAGCGGCAAGCGCCAGCTGGTCAAGGAGCGGGTGCTGCCCGGCTACGTGCTGGTCCGGATGGAGCTCACCGACGAGTCCTGGTCCGCGGTGCGTAACACGCCCGGCGTGACCGGTTTCGTTGGCCTTTCCAACAAGCCGAGCCCGCTGAGCCTCGAAGAGGTCGCCAAGCTGCTCGCGCCGGAGCCCTCGGAAGAGGTCAAGAAGTCCACCGCGAAGGCCTCCGCCGCGACGGTCGACTTCGAGGTCGGCGAGTCCGTCACCGTCATGGACGGCCCGTTCGCCACGCTGCCCGCCACGGTCAGCGAGATCAGCGCCGAGTCGCAGAAGCTCAAGGTGCTCGTGTCGATCTTCGGTCGCGAGACCCCGGTCGAGCTCTCGTTCAACCAGGTCTCGAAAATCTAAACCGGTCGCGTAGACTTCATCAGTCTGCCCCGCGGTCGCGGGGATGGTTCCACGTTCGCGGCACTGGCCAATGCGCACTTGCCGTGAGCCCCGCGGTCGCGGGGATCTGGAACATCGTTCAGAGAAGCAAGGACCCGGAGAGAAGCATGCCTCCTAAGAAGAAGTTCGCCGCGCTGGTCAAGGTCCAGCTCCCCGCCGGCCAGGCCACGCCCGCGCCGCCGGTCGGTACCGCCCTCGGTCCGCACGGCGTCAACATCATGGACTTCGTGAAGCAGTACAACGCTGCCACCGAGGCCCAGCGCGGCAACATCATCCCCGTCGAGATCACCATCTACGAGGACCGCACCTTCACCTTCGTCACGAAGACGCCCCCGGCGCCTGAGCTGATCAAGAAGGCCGCCGGTGTCGCCAAGGGTTCGGCCGTCCCGCAGAAGGACAAGGTGGGCAAGCTCACCAAGGAGCAGCTGCGCCAGATCGCCGAGACCAAGATGCAGGACCTCAACGCCAACGACGTCGCGGCGGCCGAGAAGATCATCGCCGGCACCGCCCGGTCGATGGGCATCACGATCGTCGACTAGCACCATCCGCCGTACGGACTCGGCGGCGACCTCGCGGCGGCGAACCGCATCCGCGAGACCGGCGGGGACCGGCGGCGAGCGCGATCTCGATCGCGCCGACCACCAGACATCGAAGTAAGTGGAGGGGCCAGGCGCTGGCCCGCACCACGAACACTCGGATCCACAGGAGTGATCACATGAAGCGCAGCAAGGGATACCGCGCCGCGGCGGCGCAGGTCGACCGCGAGACCCTGTACAGCCCGGCCCAGGCGGCCAAGCTGGCCAAGGACACCAGCGTCGCCAAGTTCGACGCCACCGTCGAGGTGGCCCTGCGGCTGGGTGTCGACCCCCGCAAGGCCGACCAGATGGTCCGTGGCACCGTCAACCTCCCGCACGGCACCGGCAAGACCGCCCGGGTCCTGGTCTTCGCGACCGGTGACCGTGCCGAGGAGGCTCGCGCCGCGGGTGCCGACATCGTCGGTGCCGATGAGCTGATCGACGAGGTCGCCAAGGGCCGCCTCGACTTCGACGCCGTCGTCGCCACCCCGGACCTCATGGGCAAGGTCGGCCGTCTGGGCCGCGTGCTCGGCCCCCGTGGCCTGATGCCGAACCCCAAGACCGGCACCGTGACCCCGGCCGTCGGCAAGGCCGTCACCGACATCAAGGGCGGCAAGATCGAGTTCCGTGTCGACCGGCACGCGAACCTGCACTTCATCATCGGCAAGGTGTCCTTCGGTGAGCGCCAGCTCATCGAGAACTACGCCGCCGCCCTCGACGAGGTGCTGCGCCTCAAGCCGTCCGCGGCCAAGGGACGCTACGTCAAGAAGGTCGTCTTCTCCACGTCCATGGGCCCCGGCATCCAGGTCGACCCCAACCAGACGCGGGCGCTGACCGCCGAGCTCGACGCCTGATACCAGACGTCTTCCGCGGAAGGCCTCAACCGAATGGCCATTCGGTTGAGGCCTTTCTTCGTTCTCCCGGACGACGCGCCCGGCTTTGCCGACGCGTAGTGTCTATATCAGGATCATCGGGGGAACGAAAGGGTGGAAGACGAAATGCGCCGATTGGCTCCCGCACTTGCACTGGGAGCGGCCGCGCTCGTCGCGGTCGCGGGATGCGGTGCACAGGGCACCAGCTCCCTCGGAAACATCAAGCTCGCCGCGGCGGACGCGGTGCAGCAGAGCGCGCAGAAGGCCCAGGAGGTCACCTCCTACTCCGCGGACGTGGTTCTCGACGCCAGCGGCGGCGAGAAGGGCGCGGGCAAGGTCCAGGGCAGCATGCTCTACCAGAGCAAGCCCCAGCTGGCCACGGACATCAGGCTCGACACGATCACCTTCGGCGGGCAGAACGTGCCCGGCGGGGCGCGGGCCATCCTGTCGGGCGACACGGTCTATGTGAAGTCCGAGCTCATCAACAGGTTCGCCGGCACCACCAAGCCGTGGACCAAGGTGTCGCTCAGCGAGCTCGACGCCAAGGGGCAGTCCGAGATCAGGAAGTTCATGGACCAGGCCCAGCAGTTCGACCTGGCGGGCACCGTCAAGCTGCTGACCGCGTCGAAGGACGTCAAGGCGGTCGGCACCGAGACGGTCGGCGGGGTCGACACGACGCACTACAGCGGCACCTTCCCGGTCGCCGAGGCCGCCCAGCTGATCGACCCGGCCAAGCGCGAGAAGCTCCAGGAGCAGCTCTCGCAGGCCAAGAACGTGAAGTTCGACCTCTGGGCCGACGCCCAGAGCCTGCCCCGCAAGGTGACGCTCAGCGGCTCCGAGAAGGACGCGACGTTCAACCTGACGGCACTCTTCAAGGGCTTCAACGAGCCCGTGGAGATCACAGCCCCGCCCGCCGACCAGGTGGGCGACCTGCCCGAGCACCGCGGCGGAAACTGACGTTTCCCCCAGATTCGCGCCCTCGGCCCACCGGCCGGGGGCGCGAGCCTTTTCCACGGGTCCCCGTCAGGGGACTCCGAGTTGGCATTCGGGACGGGAGGACGTAAGCTGTCAACGCCGAAGACCGCCGGTCGTCGTCAAGCCGCATGGCCTGACGACTTAAGGATCCACGTCAGTGGACGGCCCGCGTAGGTTGTGATGTGAGTTTTCATCTGGACTAACCTCCTCATGTGAGCCCCGTGCGCCTGCGCCGGGGCTTGTTCGCTTTTCTGGGCCCTTTGCCCCGGCGGCACATCTGGAAGGAGGCCCATGGCGAAGGCAGAAAAGGCAACGGCTGTCGCTGAGCTGAAGAGCAGCTTCGACGGCTCCAATGCTGCCGTTCTGACCGAATACCGCGGTCTCACCGTCGCTCAGCTCAAGCAGCTGCGCGTTTCCCTCGGTGAGAATGCGAAGTTCGCCGTGGTGAAGAACACGCTGACCAAGATCGCGGCCACCGAGGCCGGGTTCAACCAGCTCAACGACCTGCTCGCGGGTCCGTCGGCGATCGCGTTCGTCAACGGCGACGTGGTCGAGGCTGCCAAGAGTCTGCGTGACTTCGCCAAGGCCAATCCCCTCCTGATCATCAAGGGCGGTGTCGTCGACGGCAGGTCGATGACGCCGGACGAGATCAGCAAGCTTGCCGACCTCGAGTCGCGTGAGGTTCTCCTCGCGAAGCTGGCCGGCGCACTGAAGGCGAAGCAGGGCCACGCGGCCGCCGTCTTCAACGCGCTGCCCACCAACATGGCTCAGCTGGCCGAGGCCCTGCGCGCCAAGCGCGAAGGCGCCGGCGAGTAGGTCCGCGCAGGCGGTCACAGGGGATTAACGCAAACCGCGGTCCCAACTTTCTTTAGTAGTTCAGATCCGTATGGAGGAACCATCATGGCGAAGCTCAGCACCGACGAGCTGCTCGACGCTTTCAAGGAGATGACTCTCCTCGAGCTGTCCGACTTCGTGAAGCTCTTCGAGGAGACCTTCGACGTCAAGGCCGCTGCCCCCGTCGCCGTCGCCGCCGCCGCCCCCGGTGCGGCCGCTGTCGAAGAGGTCGAGGAGCAGGACGAGTTCGAGGTCGTCCTCGAGGCCGCCGGCGAGAAGAAGATCCAGGTCATCAAGGAGATCCGCGCCCTGACGAGCCTGGGCCTCAAGGAGGCCAAGGACCTCGTTGACGGCGCTCCCAAGTCCGTCTTCGACGGCAAGGTCAACAAGGAGCAGGCCGAGAAGGCCAAGGCCGCCCTTGAGGGCGCCGGCGCTTCGGTCACCGTCAAGTAGTTCGTTTCATCGAAAAAGAGCGGGTCCACCTGGTGCCGGTGGCCCGCTCTTTTCGTGTTTCCGCGTCTCTTTTCGTGTTTCCGCGTCCGGCCGTTTCGTACGCGGTCGAGCGGGCCCGGGGGAAATGGCCCGGGGCATGTGCGCGAAGGCCGTTATGCGGATCCGCGTGGCGGGTTATGATCCGGCGATCGGGGAGCATGCCGTCCCGGGCGGCGAAGCAGCCGCGCTCGCCGGCCCGCGTTCCGCAGACCGTGCGATGGGAGAGACGCATGGCAGTGCACGCCACCCGCTCCCGTCGCTCGCGCCGCTCCCGGCGCCCGCTCAGGATCGCCGGACCGGTGCTGGGACTGCTGATCGCCGGGTTGCTGGCCGCCGCGTTCTGGGTCGGGGCCGCCCTGCGCGACGCCCAGACGGCCGCTGACGACAGGCAGGCGGCGCTGCGGGCGGCGGGGGCCCACGCCGTTCATCTGCTCTCCGTCGGCTACAGGAGCGTCGACGACGACATCGGGCGCATCCTCGACACCTCCACGGGCGCGGCCAGGGCCGAGTACGCCAGGACCGCCGCGGAGCTCAAGAAGAGCACGGTCAAGGACAAGATCCTCCAAACAGGCGCGCTGCGGGCCTCAGGGCTGGTCTCGCTGAGGGGGAGCACAGCCCAGGTGATGGTGGTGGGCGACGCGGTGGTCCGGCGGGACGGGAGCAAGGACGCTCCGCAGGAGCGGTTCTACCGGTGGAACATGGAAGTGACCAAGGTAGGGGGAGCCTGGCTGGTGTCCAAAGCGGAGCTGGTGCTGTGAGACGTGCCTCCCGGCTGGCGATCGGGCTCATGGTCGCCGTCGCGCTCGCGCTCGCGGCGGCCGTCTGGATCATGTTCACCGACCTGAGCCGGTTGCGCGCGGACGAGACGGCGGGGCGGGAGGCGCTCGCCGCGGCCCGCGCGGTCGCCCCCGACATGCTGTCGTACGACTATCGTACGATCGAACAGGATTTCGCAAGAGCGGGTGGATACACCACCGGGGCGCTCAGCCTGCACTACCGGCAGCTGGCCAGGAGCATGGCCGCGCAGGCGAGAAAGCAGAAGACGGTGCAGCAGGCCGCGGTGACCGGGGCCGGGGTGGAGTCGGTGGAGTCCGGTGACTTCGGCAGAGTCGAGGTGCTGCTCTTCATGAGCATGAGCACCGTCAGGACCCCCGAGGGCGAGAAGGAGCCCCGCCGGGTCGTCAGCCAGAACCGGGCCAGATTCATCATGGTCAAGAAGGATTCCCGCTGGCTGGTCTCGGAGCTCTCCACGCTGCTCGGAGACCCTCCGCCACCTTGATCGGCGCGTCGCTTTACCCAATTGTTAGTAAAGGCTTGGTTTAGGTTGGGCACGCGGTTGGGTACATCGGCCATGGCAGCGTCGATCGTCAGTCGATCCCTCGGCTAGCGTTCGATCCGCCGGGTGACTCAGCGTCAGCCGCACCAGGTCGGGCATCGTCTCCGGCCTTGTGGTGTACGCAGGTCACCCGGGGGGAAAACTCCCAAGGTCTCGGCCATCTCCCGGCCGAAATGTCAGCTCCCGGGCTTGACGTTTCGGCTCTGACGGGCGATGCTGCGACCAACGTGGAGCTTGCAGCGAGACTGAAGTGGACAGGTGTATGCCGTTCGGCTACACTGCCCCTTTGCGCTGCCCTTTGACGACCCGCTTCTTTTGGTGCTCTGATGCATGGTCGTCTGGCGTGCGTGTAGTCAGTCCGCCGCGAGCCCTCGGAAGGACATCTGTTGGCAGCCTCGCGCAACGCCTTCGCCGTACCCGCCGGTCCCCGTCGTGTGTCTTTCGCACGAATTCAGGAGCCGCTAGAAGTTCCTGACCTTCTCGCTCTTCAGACCGAGTCCTTCGACTGGTTGCTCGGCAACGAGAAGTGGAAGGGGCGGGTCGAGGCGGCTCGCCAGGCCGGGCGCAAGGACGTTCCGGCCCAGTCGGGCCTCGAAGAGATCTTTGAGGAGATCAGTCCCATCGAGGACTTCTCCGGGACCATGTCCCTGTCGTTCCGCGATCACCGGTTCGAGCCGCCCAAGTACTCAGTCGATGAGTGCAAAGACAAGGACATGACCTACTCCGCCCCGATGTTCGTCACGGCGGAGTTCATCAATAACACCACTGGTGAGATCAAGAGCCAGACCGTGTTCATGGGCGATTTCCCGCTCATGACCGGCAAGGGCACATTCATCATCAACGGCACCGAGCGTGTCGTCGTCTCCCAGCTGGTCCGGTCCCCGGGCGTCTACTTCGACCGCAGTGTCGACAAGACCTCCGACAAGGACCTCTATGGATGCAAGGTGATCCCCTCCCGGGGCGCCTGGCTCGAGTTCGAGATCGACAAGCGTGACAGCGTCGGTGTCCGCATCGACCGCAAGCGCAAGCAGGCCGTCACCGTCCTGCTCAAGGCGCTCGGCTGGACCAGCGAGCAGATCCTCGAGCGTTTCGGCCAGTACGAGTCCATGCGCGCCACCCTGGAGAAGGACCACACGGCCGGCCAGGACGACGCTCTGCTCGACATCTACCGCAAGCTGCGCCCGGGCGAGCCGCCGACCAAGGAGTCGGCGCAGACGCTGCTGGAGAACCTGTACTTCAACTCCAAGCGTTACGACCTCGCCAAGGTCGGCCGATACAAGATCAACAAGAAGCTCGGGGTCGACAGCGAGATCACCCAGGGCACGCTCACCGAGGACGACATCGTCGCCACCATCGAGTACATCGTCCGGCTGCACGCCGGCGAGGTCGAGATGCCCGGCGCCAACGGTGAGATCGTCGTCGAGACCGACGACATCGATCACTTCGGCAACCGCCGTCTCCGCACGGTGGGCGAGCTCATCCAGAACCAGGTCCGCCTGGGCCTGGCCCGCATGGAGCGCGTCGTCCGCGAGCGGATGACGACCCAGGACGTCGAGGCGATCACGCCGCAGACCCTGATCAACATCCGCCCGGTCGTGGCGTCGATCAAGGAGTTCTTCGGCACCTCCCAGCTGTCCCAGTTCATGGACCAGACCAACCCCCTGGCCGGCCTGACGCACAAGCGTCGTCTGTCCGCGCTGGGCCCCGGTGGTCTGTCCCGTGAGCGGGCCGGCTTCGAGGTCCGTGACGTCCACCCGTCGCACTACGGCCGCATGTGCCCGATCGAGACGCCGGAAGGACCGAACATCGGTCTGATCGGCTCGCTGGCCTCCTTCGGCCGGGTCAACTCCTTCGGTTTCGTCGAGACCCCCTACCGCAAGGTCGTCGACGGCCGGGTCACCGACCAGGTCGACTACCTGACCGCGGACGAGGAGGACCGGCACGTCATCGCCCAGGCGAACACGCCGATCGGTTCCGACGGAACGTTCCTCGAGCCGCGCGTGCTCGTCCGCAGGAAGGGCGGGGAGTTCGAGTCCCTGCGCGCCAACGAGGTCGACTACATGGACGTCTCGGCACGCCAGATGGTGTCCGTGGCGACCGCGATGATCCCGTTCCTGGAGCACGACGACGCCAACCGCGCGCTCATGGGTTCCAACATGCAGCGCCAGTCGGTGCCGCTGCTCAAGAGCGAGGCGCCGCTGGTCGGCACCGGCATGGAGTACCGTGCCGCGACCGACGCCGGCGACGTCATCACCGCCGACAAGGCGGGCGTGGTCGAGGAGGTCTCCGCCGACTACGTCACGGTGATGAACGACGACGGCACCCGCACGACCTACCGGGTCGCCAAGTTCAAGCGCTCCAACCAGGGCACCTGCTTCAACCAGAAGCCGATCGTCAAGGAAGGCGACCGGATTGAGGTGAACCAGGTCGTCGCCGACGGTCCCTGCACCGACGACGGCGAGATGGCCCTGGGCAAGAACCTCCTCGTGGCGTTCATGCCGTGGGAGGGCCACAACTACGAGGACGCGATCATCCTCTCCCAGCGCCTGGTGCAGGACGACGTCCTGTCCTCGATCCACATCGAGGAGCACGAGGTCGACGCCCGCGACACCAAGCTGGGCCCCGAGGAGATCACCCGGGACATCCCGAACGTCTCCGAGGAGGTCCTGGCCGACCTCGACGAGCGCGGCATCATCCGCATCGGCGCCGAGGTCGTCCCGGGCGACATCCTCGTCGGCAAGGTCACGCCCAAGGGCGAGACCGAGCTCACCCCCGAGGAGCGCCTGCTTCGCGCGATCTTCGGTGAGAAGGCCCGCGAGGTCCGTGACACCTCCCTGAAGGTGCCGCACGGCGAGCAGGGCAAGGTCATCGGCGTCCGCGTGTTCAGCCGCGAGGAGGGCGACGAGCTCCCCCCCGGCGTCAACGAGCTGGTCCGCGTCTACGTGGCCCAGAAGCGTAAGATCACCGACGGCGACAAGCTGGCCGGCCGGCACGGCAACAAGGGCGTCATCTCCAAGATCCTTCCGGTCGAGGACATGCCGTTCCTCGAGGACGGCACCGCCGTCGACATCATCCTCAACCCGCTGGGCGTGCCCGGCCGAATGAACGTCGGCCAGGTCCTGGAGACCCACCTCGGGTGGATCGCCGCCAGAGGGTGGGACATCACCGGCATCCAGGAGGCATGGGCCGAGCGGCTGCGCGACAAGGGCTTCGCAGAGGTCGAGCCGCGCACCAACATGGCCACGCCGGTGTTCGACGGTGCCAACGAGGAAGAGATCATCGGTCTGCTCGACAACACCCTGGTCAACAGGGACGGCGGGCGCATGGTCGGCGCGAACGGAAAGGCCCAGCTGTTCGACGGCCGTTCCGGGGAGCCGTTCCCGCACCCGATCTCCGTCGGCTACATCTACATCCTGAAGCTGCTCCACCTGGTCGACGACAAGATCCACGCTCGTTCGACCGGCCCCTACTCCATGATCACCCAGCAGCCGCTCGGCGGTAAGGCCCAGTTCGGTGGCCAGCGCTTCGGTGAGATGGAGGTCTGGGCCCTGGAGGCGTACGGCGCCGCCTACGCCCTGCAGGAGCTGCTCACCATCAAGTCCGACGACGTCCTGGGCCGCGTGAAGGTCTACGAGGCGATCGTCAAGGGCGAGAACATTCCCGAGCCGGGCATCCCGGAGTCATTCAAGGTGCTCATCAAGGAAATGCAGTCGCTGTGCCTGAACGTCGAGGTGCTCTCCAGCGACGGCATGTCCATCGAGATGCGCGACACCGACGAGGACGTCTTCCGCGCCGCGGAGGAGCTCGGCATCGACCTGTCCCGGCGTGAGCCGAGCAGCGTCGAAGAGGTCTGATCTAGAAGCTGAGGAGGGGATTACATAGTGCTCGACGTCAACTTCTTCGACGAGCTTCGGATCGGCCTCGCGACCGCCGACGACATCCGCCAGTGGTCGCACGGCGAGGTGAAGAAGCCTGAAACGATCAACTACCGGACGCTCAAGCCCGAGAAGGACGGACTCTTCTGCGAGAAGATCTTCGGTCCGACCCGCGACTGGGAGTGCTACTGCGGTAAGTACAAGCGCGTCCGTTTCAAGGGCATCATCTGTGAGCGCTGTGGCGTCGAGGTGACCCGTGCCAAGGTGCGTCGTGAGCGGATGGGCCACATCGAGCTGGCCGCGCCCGTCACGCACATCTGGTACTTCAAGGGTGTCCCGTCCCGCCTGGGATACCTGCTCGACCTGGCCCCGAAGGACCTCGAGAAGGTCATCTACTTCGCGGCCTACATGATCACGCACGTCGACAAGGAAATGCGCGAGCGTGACCTGCCGTCGCTCGAGGCGAAGATCTCCGTCGAGCGGCAGCACATCGAGCAGCGCCGTGACGCCGACATCGAGGCTCGCCAGCGCAAGCTGGAGACCGACCTGGCCGAGCTTGAGGCCGCGGGCGCCAAGGGCGACCAGCGCCGCAAGGTCCGCGAGGGCGCCGAGCGCGAGATGCGGCAGCTGCGCGACCGGGCCCAGCGCGAGCTGGACCGGCTGGACGAGGTCTGGAGCCGCTTCAAGAACCTCAAGGTCCAGGACCTCGAGGGCGACGAGCTGCTCTACCGCGAGATGCGCGACCGTTTCGGCCGCTACTTCCGCGGTGGCATGGGCGCCCAGGCCATCCAGGAGCGTCTGACCAACTTCGACCTCGCTCTCGAGGCCGAGAACCTGCGCGAGACGATCCGCAGCGGCAAGGGCCAGAAGAAGGCCCGCGCGCTCAAGCGTCTCAAGGTCGTGTCGGCGTTCCTGAACACCCGCAACTCGCCCAACGGGATGGTCCTCGACTGCATCCCGGTCATCCCGCCGGACCTGCGCCCGATGGTGCAGCTCGACGGTGGCCGGTTCGCGACCTCGGACCTGAACGACCTGTACCGCCGGGTGATCAACCGGAACAACCGCCTCAAGCGGCTTCTCGACCTCGGTGCCCCCGAGATCATCGTGAACAACGAGAAGCGGATGCTCCAGGAGGCCGTCGACGCGCTGTTCGACAACGGCCGCCGCGGCCGCCCGGTCACCGGTCCCGGCAACCGTCCCCTGAAGTCCCTCAGCGACATGCTGAAGGGCAAGCAGGGCCGGTTCCGCCAGAACCTGCTGGGCAAGCGAGTCGACTACTCCGGCCGTTCGGTCATCGTCGTCGGCCCGCAGCTGAAGCTGCACCAGTGCGGTCTGCCCAAGCAGATGGCGCTGGAGCTCTTCAAGCCGTTCGTGATGAAGCGCCTGGTCGACCTGAACCACGCGCAGAACATCAAGTCGGCCAAGCGGATGGTCGAGCGTGCCCGGCCGGTCGTGTGGGACGTCCTCGAAGAGGTCATCACCGAGCACCCCGTGCTGCTCAACCGCGCGCCGACCCTGCACCGCCTGGGCATCCAGGCCTTCGAGCCGCAGCTGGTCGAGGGCAAGGCCATCCAGATCCACCCGCTCGTCTGCACCGCGTTCAACGCGGACTTCGACGGTGACCAGATGGCCGTGCACCTGCCGCTGTCGGCCGAGGCGCAGGCCGAGGCCCGCATCCTGATGCTGTCGACGAACAACATCCTCAAGCCGGCCGACGGCAAGCCCGTGACCATGCCCACCCAGGACATGATCATCGGCCTCTACTCGCTGACCACGCTCAAGGACGAGGACGAGAACGGTGTCGGCAGGGGCCGGGTCTTCGGCTCGGTGTCGGAGGCGCTCATGGCCTTCGACCGCCGCGAGCTGGACATCCAGTCGCTGATCCAGATCCGGATGAAGGGCGACGTCCCGCCGCCCCGCGGCTGGGCCGCTCCCGAGGGCTGGGAGGCAGGTGACAGCTACCGCCTGGAGACCACCCTGGGCCGGTGCCTGTTCAACCAGACCCTGCCGGCGAACTACCCGTACGTGAACTCGCAGGTCGGCAAGAAGCAGCTGTCGGTCATCGTCAACGAGCTCGCCGAGAAGTACCCCAAGGTCGAGGTCGCCGCGGCGCTCGACGCCCTCAAGGACGCCGGTTTCTACTGGGCGACCAGGGCCGGTGTGACGATCTCCATCGAGGACGTCATCGCGCCGCCGAACAAGGCCGAGATCATGGAGACGTACGAGCGCAGGGCCGACAAGGTCCAGCGTGAGTACGAGCGCGGTCTGATCACGGACGAGGAGCGCCGTCAGGAGCTCATCGAGATCTGGACGCACGCGACCAGTGACGTGACCGACGACATGCAGAAGGCGTTCCCGAAGACCAACCCGGTCTGGATGATGGTCCAGTCGGGCGCCCGAGGAAACCTGATGCAGGTCCGGCAGATCTCCGGAATCCGTGGTCTGGTGTCCAACACCAAGGGTGAGACGATCCCGCGTCCGATCAAGGCCTCGTTCCGCGAGGGTCTGTCGGTGCTGGAGTACTTCATCTCCACCCACGGCCAGCGGAAGGGTCTGGCGGACACCGCGCTGCGGACCGCCGACTCGGGTTACCTGACCCGTCGTCTGGTGGACGTCGCGCAGGACGTCATCGTCCGCGAGATCGACTGCGGCACCGACCGCGGCGTCCCGCTGCACGTCGGCGAGCGCGACGCCCAGGGCAACCTGGTCAAGGCGGAGAACGCCGAGAGCAACGTGCACGGCCGCATCCTCGCCGAGGACGTGGAGGTGGACGGCAAGATCATCGTGCCGGTGGGCGTCGACATCAACGACATCCACGTCACCGCGCTGGTCGAGGCCGGTGTGGAGACCGTCAGGACCCGCAGCGCGCTCGTCTGCGAGGCCAAGATCGGTGTCTGCGCCACCTGCTATGGTCGCTCGCTCGCGACCGGCAAGCTCGTGGACGTCGGCGAGGCGGTCGGCATCATCGCCGCCCAGTCGATCGGTGAGCCCGGCACCCAGCTGACGATGCGGACCTTCCACACCGGTGGTGTGGCGGGCGCCGACATCACCCACGGTCTGCCCCGTGTGCAGGAGCTCTTCGAGGCGCGCGTCCCCAAGGGTGTCGCCCCGATCAGCGAGGCCGAGGGCCGGGTCCGCATCGACGAGACCGACAAGACGCGGAAGATCGTGATCGTCCCGGACGACGGTTCCGAGGAGGTCGCGTACCCGGTGTCGATGCGGTCGCGCATGCTGGTCTCCGACGGGCAGCGCGTCACGGTCGGCCAGCAGCTGATCGCCGGTGCGGTCAACCCCAACGAGGTGCTGCGCATCCTCGGCCCCCGGGCCGTGCAGCTGCACCTCGTGGCGGAGGTCCAGCAGGTCTACCGCTCGCAGGGCGTGTCGATCCACGACAAGCACATCGAGATCATCGTGCGGCAGATGCTCAAGCGCGTGAACGTGCTGGAGTCCGGCGACGCCGACATGCTGCCCGGTGAGCTCGTCGAGCGGCCGCGCTTCGAGCGGATCAACCGCGAGTGCGTGGCGGAGGGCGGCACGCCGGCCTCCGGACGCCCGGTGCTGATGGGCATCACCAAGGCCTCGCTCGCCACCGAGTCTTGGCTGTCCGCGGCGTCCTTCCAGGAGACGACCCGAGTGCTCACCGACGCGGCGATCCACGCCAAGTCGGACTCGCTGCTCGGCCTCAAGGAGAACGTCATCATCGGAAAGCTCATCCCGGCCGGTACGGGCATGCCCCAGTACCGCAACATCCGGGTCGAGCCCACCGAGGAGGCCAAGGCCGCCATGTACACCGTCGGCGGTTACGACGGCTCCGCGGCCGACTACACCTTCGGTTCGGGCTCCGGTGAGGCCGTGCCGCTGGAGGAGTACGACTTCGGGCAGTACAACCGCTAAGCGGTACGAACGCTGAGTGGTCACGGGCGGCGCCCGGTCCCCGGAAGGGGGCCGGGCGCCGTCGCCTTCCCCTCGGCCGCCGCTTTTTCCTTCCCGCAGGCCCGGTAGCTGGGGATGTGGACCTTTCTTGACCGGAATGTTGCGGCGAAAGCCGTACGTTAATGCGGAGAACGGCCGGAGAAGTGCTTCGCGGCGGGTAAACTCGACACGGACCCAGAAGCGGTCGGTCGGAAACCGATCGCGGGAGTCATGACACGAACGCCGGCGCCTGGCGAGCGCAACCGTTTTGACGTGTTGCGTTGGGCTGGGTAGTCTTTTCCTTCGTGCCCATGTCTTCATGGGCCTTCATGCGTGCGCGTCGACAGGTTTCCCACTGGGGAGTCGGCAGAGGCGCCGCGTGGCCTCCTCCACCGGACCGGCCTTAAACGGGATGTGGCGCGGAACCTACGCGACACGCCCGACCGCGTGGGTCGGAGGGGATGAAAGAACCGCAGGTCATGACACCGGCAGTACCTGCAAAATGCATCACATTCGAATTACCGGCTAGCACGAACGGAGACGCGGTGCCCACGATTCAGCAGCTGGTCCGCAAGGGCCGCCAGGACAAGGTCACCAAGACCAAGACCCCGGCGCTCAAGGCCAGCCCTCAGCGACGCGGCACCTGCATGCGCGTTTACACCACGACCCCGAAGAAGAAGATCATCCGCGGCTCGCTCGACACCCAGGGTGTCCGTAACCGCAAGCAGGCCCGTAGCCGTTACGGCGCGAAGAAGGAGAAGTAGGAATGCCTCGCAAGGGTTCTCCTGGCCGTCGTCAGCTCATGGCTGACCCGGTTCACAACTCGCCCCTGGTCACCGCGCTCATCAACAAGGTGCTCCTGGACGGCAAGCGATCCATCGCCCAGTCCATCGTGTACGGCGCCCTCGAAGGCGCCAAGGAGAAGACCGGCAACGACCCGGTCGTCACCCTGAAGCGCGCGCTGGACAACGTCAAGCCCACCCTTGAGGTCCGCAGCCGCCGTGTCGGTGGCGCGACCTACCAGGTCCCGGTCGAGGTGCGCGCGGCGCGCAGCACCACCCTGGCCCTGCGCTGGCTGGTGCAGTACTCCCGCGCCCGCCGCGAGAAGACCATGACCGAGCGCCTCATGAACGAACTGCTCGACGCCAGCAACGGCCTCGGCGCAAGCGTCAAGAAGCGCGAGGACACCCACAAGATGGCCGAGTCCAACAAGGCCTTCGCCCACTACCGCTGGTAACAGCGGGTTCGACGAGACGACGAGGACGCGAGAGAAGTGGCCACCACGACCGCTCTTGACCTGGCCAAGGTCCGTAACATCGGGATCATGGCCCACATCGACGCGGGCAAGACCACGACGACCGAGCGCATCCTGTTCTACACCGGTATCAACTACAAGATCGGTGAGGTCCACGAGGGCGCAGCCACGATGGACTGGATGGAGCAGGAGCAGGAGCGTGGTATCACCATCACCTCCGCTGCCACGACCTGCGAATGGCTCGGCCACACGATCAACATCATCGACACGCCGGGCCACGTGGACTTCACGATCGAGGTGGAGCGCTCGCTCCGCGTCCTCGACGGTGCCGTCGCCGTGTTCGACGGCGTCGCCGGTGTCGAGCCGCAGTCCGAGACGGTCTGGCGTCAGGCCGACCGCTACGAAGTGCCCAGGATCTGCTTCGTCAACAAGATGGACCGGGTCGGCGCGGAGTTCCACCGCTGCGTCGACATGATGATCAGCCGCCTGAACGCGACCCCCGCCGTCATCCAGCTTCCCTGGGGCGTCGAGGCCGACTTCAAGGGCGTCATCGACCTGGTCAAGATGAAGGGTCTGCTCTGGAGCGCCGAGGCGGCCAAGGGCGAGATGTACGAGACCGTCGACATCCCGGCCGAGCACGCCGAGATCGCTCGCGAGTGGCGTGACAAGCTCGTCGAGACGGTCTCCGAGAACGACGACGAGCTGATGGAGCTCTTCCTGGAGGGCGTCGAGCCCACCGAGGAGCAGCTGGTCGCGGCCATCCGCCGCGCCACGCTGGCCAGCGCCATCAACCCGGTCCTGACCGGCACCGCGTTCAAGAACAAGGGCGTTCAGCCCCTTCTCGACGCGATCGTCGCCTACCTCCCCGCCCCGATCGACATCCCGGCCTTCAAGGGCCACGCGGTCGGCAAGGAGGAGGAGGTCATCGAGCGTCACGCCGACGTGAACGAGCCCTTCTCCGCGCTCGCCTTCAAGATCATGAGCGACCAGCACCTGGGCCGTCTCACCTACATCCGCATCTACTCGGGCACGCTCGAGACCGGCACCGCCGTGGTCAACTCGGTGAAGGGCCGCAAGGAGCGGATCGGCAAGATCTACCAGATGCACGCCAACAAGCGCGAAGAGCGCCCGTCGGCCGTGGCCGGTCAGATCGTCGCCGTCATGGGTCTGAAGGACACCACCACCGGTGACACCCTGTCGGACCCGGCTCACCCCGTGGTCCTGGAGTCGATGAACTTCCCGGCGCCGGTCATCAGCGTCGCCATCGAGCCCAAGACCAAGGGTGACCAGGAGAAGCTGGGCACCGCGATCCAGCGTCTGGCCGAGGAGGACCCGTCCTTCCAGGTCCGTCGTGACGACGAGACCGGGCAGACGGTCATCTGGGGTATGGGCGAGCTCCACCTGGAGATCCTCGTCGACCGGATGCGCCGCGAGTTCAAGGTCGAGGCCAACATCGGCCGGCCTCAGGTGGCCTACCGGGAGACCATCCGCCGCAAGGTGGAGAAGGTCGACTACGTCCACAAGAAGCAGACCGGTGGTTCCGGCCAGTTCGCCAAGGTCATCATTGACATTGAGCCGCTGGGCGAGGGCAACGACGGTTACGAGTTCTCGAACAAGGTCTCCGGTGGCCGTATCCCGAGGGAGTACATCCCCTCGGTCGACGCGGGCGCCCAGGAGGCGGCCGAGTTCGGTGTTCTCGCCGGATACCCCATGGTCGGGGTCAAGGTCACCCTGCAGGACGGTGCCTACCACGAGGTGGACTCGTCCGAAATGGCCTTCAAGATCGCTGGCTCGATGGCCTTCAAGGAGGCCGCGCGCAAGGCGGACGCCGTAATCCTGGAGCCGATGATGGCCGTTGAGGTCACCACGCCCGAGGACTACATGGGTGATGTCATTGGTGACCTCAACGGTCGCCGCGGGCAGATCCAGGCGATGGACGAGCGCTCCGGCGCCCGGATCATCAAGGCGCTCGTGCCGCTCTCTGAGATGTTCGGCTACGTGGGAGACCTCCGTAGCAAGACGCAGGGACGCGCGAGCTACAGCATGCAGTTCGACTCCTACGCGGAAGTGCCTGCGCACATCGCCAAGGAGATCGTCGCGAAGGTGCGGGGCGAGTAGCTCAGCACCGTTCCGGGTGCGGGAGGCGAGAGATCGTCGCCCCGCTACCGGAGGGGTGCGGGGCGAGATACCTCTCGCCGGCCGGTTCCGAGAGGGGCCGGCCTCCCCAAGCCCGAATATGAAGACGCAAGTCACGTCAGAATCTCTAAGGAGAGAGCAGTGGCCAAGGCCAAGTTCGAGCGGACCAAGCCGCACGTAAACATCGGCACCATTGGGCACATCGACCACGGCAAGACCACTCTGACCGCGGCGATCACCAAGGTGCTCCACGAGCGTTTCCCGAACCTCAACGAGGCGACCCCGTTCGACAAGATCGACAAGGCGCCCGAGGAGAAGGCTCGTGGTATCACGATCTCCATCGCGCACGTCGAGTACCAGACCGAGAAGCGCCACTACGCCCACGTGGACTGCCCCGGTCACGCCGACTACGTGAAGAACATGATCACCGGTGCGGCTCAGATGGACGGTGCGATCCTCGTGGTCGCCGCCACCGACGGTCCGATGCCGCAGACGAAGGAGCACGTCCTCCTGGCCCGCCAGGTCGGCGTCCCCTACATCGTCGTGGCCCTCAACAAGTCCGACATGGTGGACGACGAGGAGATCCTGGAGCTCGTCGAGCTCGAGGTCCGCGAGCTTCTCTCGGCCCAGGAGTTCCCCGGCGACGACCTGCCGGTCGTCCGCGTCTCGGCGCTGAAGGCGCTCGAGGGCGACGCCAAGTGGGGCGACTCGATCATCGAGCTCATGACCGCCGTGGACGAGAACGTCCCCGAGCCGACCCGTGAGACCGACAAGCCGTTCCTGATGCCGATCGAGGACGTCTTCTCGATCACCGGCCGCGGCACGGTCGTCACCGGCCGTATCGAGCGTGGCATCGTCAAGGTCAACGAGACCGTCGACATCATCGGCATCAAGGAGACCAAGACCACCACCACGGTCACCGGTGTCGAGATGTTCCGCAAGCTCCTCGACGAGGGCCAGGCGGGTGACAACGTCGGTCTGCTCCTGCGCGGCATCAAGCGCGAGGACGTCGAGCGCGGCCAGTGCATCATCAAGCCGGGCACGACCACCCCGCACACCGAGTTCGAGGCCCAGGTCTACATCCTGAGCAAGGACGAGGGCGGCCGCCACACCCCGTTCTTCAACAACTACCGCCCGCAGTTCTACTTCCGTACGACCGACGTGACCGGCGTGGTGAACCTCCCCGAGGGCACCGAGATGGTCATGCCCGGCGACAACACGGAGATGAACGTCGCGCTGATCCAGCCCATCGCGATGGAGGACGGTCTCAAGTTCGCCATCCGTGAGGGTGGCCGCACCGTCGGTGCGGGTCGAGTGACGAAGATCATCAAGTAGTACGATCGCGGAGTGGCGGTCGGCCCTCGACGCAGGGCCGGCCGCCTCCCCACGAGGGGACCGTGCCGCAGGGCGCGGACCCCGGCAGGACCCCACGAACCGTGATCTCGCAGTTGGTTCGGCCGAAGGATGACCGAACTAATTGCCAGATCACGGAAGAAAGCGCGGACTCACAGCGTCTGCTACGTGGGGCATGTGCGGAGAACGCCGCCCCAGGGCGCGACGTGCTCCGGCACGACGTGGCGGGACCGTCCCGGACGGACTCGGCCATGACACAGCGGCAACAGGCCGCACGTAACTTTTTCAGACGACAGTGAAGGACACCGAGGCCATTATGGCGGGACAGAAGATCCGCATTCGGCTCAAGGCCTATGACCACGAGGTCATCGACGTCTCGGCCAAGAAGATCGTCGAGACGGTGACAAGGACTGGCGCCAAGGTCGCGGGCCCGGTGCCGCTGCCGACCGAGAAGAACGTGTACTGCGTCATCCGCTCGCCGCACAAGTACAAGGACAGCCGCGAGCACTTTGAGATGCGCACGCACAAGCGGCTGATTGACATCATCGACCCGACGCCGAAGACGGTCGACTCGCTCATGCGACTCGACCTTCCCGCCGGCGTTGACATCTCGATCAAGCTCTGAGGGAACGCACTGACATGGCTAACAAGATCAAGGGCGTCCTGGGCAAGAAGCTCGGCATGACCCAGGTCTTCGACGCGGACAACCGGATGGTCCCGGTGACCGTCGTCGAGGCTGGCCCGTGCGTCGTGACCCGCGTCCGCACCGCCGAGAAGGACGGCTACACCGCCGTCCAGCTGGGCTTCGGCCAGGTCGACCCGCGGAAGGTCAACAAGCCGCTCGGCGACTACCTGCGCAAGCACGACATCACCCCGCGCCGTTACTTCGCGGAGATCCGCACCGACGACGCGAGCGACTACACCCTGGGCCAGGAGCTCCTCGCCGACACCTTCGAGGCCGGCCAGTTCGTCGACGTGACGGGCAAGAGCAAGGGCAAGGGTTTCGCGGGTGTCATGAAGCGCCACGGCTTCAAGGGTCTCGGCGCCTCGCACGGTACGCAGCGCAAGCACCGCTCGCCCGGTTCCATCGGTGGCTGCGCCACCCCCGGCCGCGTCTTCAAGGGCGTGCGCATGGCGGGCCGGATGGGCAACGTCCGCACGACCGTCCAGAGCCTCAAGGTTCACGCCGTGGACGCCGAGAAGGGCCTCATCCTGATCAAGGGTGCGATCCCCGGCGCCAACGGCAGCCTGGTCCTGGTCCGCACCGCCGCCAAGAAGGGGGCTGCCAAGTGAGCACCATTGACGTCCTCGACGTACGCGGTGAGAAGGCCGGCACCGTCGACCTGCCGGAGGACATCTTCGGTACGAAGGTCAACATCCCGCTGATCCACCAGGTCGTCGTGGCCCAGCTCGCCGCTCGCCGGCAGGGCACCCACAAGGCGAAGACCCGCGGTGAGGTCCGAGGCGGCGGCAAGAAGCCGTACCGCCAGAAGGGCACCGGCCGCGCCCGCCAGGGTTCGACCCGCGCCCCGCAGTTCACCGGCGGTGGCACCGTCCACGGCCCGGTTCCGCGGGACTACTCCCAGAAGACTCCCAAGAAGATGAAGGCCGCCGCCCTGCGCGGGGCCCTGTCCGACCGGGCGACCGGCGGCCGCGTTCACGTGGTCAGCGGTCTGGTTGAGGGGGAGACCCCGAAGACCAAGGCGGCTCTCGAGTCGCTTCGCAGGCTCACCAAGGCCCGCAGCGTCCTGGTCGTCGTCGACGAGGGTGACGAGCTCAGCTGGCTGAGTCTGCGCAACGCTCCCGAGGTCCACCTTCTGGACGCCGGGCAGCTCAACACCTACGACGTGCTCTGCTACGACGACGTCGTCTTCACTCAGGACGCTTACGACCAGATCGTGGCGCGTCTGAGCAAGAGCGGGAAGGAAGACGCCTGATGGAGAAGATCGCCGACCCGCGCGACATCATCATCAAGCCGGTTGTCTCCGAGAAGAGCTACGGCCTGATCGACGAGCACAACAAGTACACGTTCCTGGTGCGGAAGACGGCCAACAAGACGCAGGTCAAGATCGCCGTTGAGAAGATCTTCGGTGTCAAGGTCGCCAGCGTCAACACCATCAACCGCCAGGGCAAGCGGAAGCGGACCAGGTTCGGCTACGGCCAGCGCCCGGCCACCAAGCGAGCCATCGTCAGCCTGGTCGAGGGCGACCGGATTGACATCTTCGGCCAGATCGGCTGACGCGCTCGCTCAGTAAGTACAGGGAGAAAGCCCCTCGCCGCCTGGTGAGGGGCATTCGACCGGATTAACCGACGAAGGATGAACGAAAAAGATGGGCATCCGTAAACTCAAGCCGACGACCCCGGGTCGCCGCGGCGCCAGCGTCTCGGACTTTGCCGAGATCACGCGCAGCACGCCCGAGAAGTCGCTGCTTGCACCCCTGCACAGCAAGGGTGGCCGTAACGTCCACGGCCGAGTCACCACCCGTCACCAGGGTGGTGGCCACAAGCGCGCCTACCGGATCATCGATTTCCGGCGTCACGACAAGGACGGGATCCCGGCCAAGGTCGCTCACATCGAGTACGACCCGAACCGCACGTCCCGCATCGCGCTGCTGCACTACGCCGACGGGGAGAAGCGCTACATCCTCTGCCCCACCGGCCTCAAGCAGGGCGACAACATCGAGAACGGCCCCACGGCCGACATCAAGCCGGGTAACTGCCTCCCGCTGCGCAACATCCCGACCGGTACCTTCATCCACGCGGTGGAGCTCCGTCCGGGTGGTGGCGCCAAGCTGGGCCGTTCCGCCGGCGCGCAGATCCAGCTCCTCGCCAAGGAGGGCCAGTACGCCACGCTGCGTATGCCCTCCGGCGAGATGCGCCAGGTCGATGTTCGCTGCCGGGCCTCGATCGGCCAGGTCGGCAACGCCGAGCAGGCCAACATCAACTGGGGCAAGGCCGGCCGGATGCGGTGGAAGGGCAAGCGCCCCACCGTCCGCGGTGTCGCGATGAACCCGGTCGACCACCCGCACGGTGGTGGTGAGGGTAAGACCTCCGGCGGTCGTCACCCTGTCAACCCCAAGGGCAAGCCCGAGGGACGTACCCGTGCGGCGAACAAGGCCAGCGACCGGCTGATCATCCGCCGTCGTACCAAGCGGAAGAAGCGGTAGGAGCAGCCAAAATGCCACGTAGCCTTAAGAAGGGTCCCTTCGTGGACGACCACCTTCAGAAGAAGGTGGATGTCCAGAACGAGAAGGGCACCAAAAACGTCATCAAGACGTGGTCGCGGCGCTCCATGATCGTGCCCGACATGCTTGGTCACACGATCGCCGTTCACGACGGCCGCAAGCACGTCCCGGTGTTCGTCACCGAGTCGATGATCGGCCACAAGCTGGGTGAGTTCGCTCCGACGCGAACCTTCCGCAGCCACGTCAAGGAAGACCGCCGCAGCCGGCGATAAGCGCCTCAGGAAGAGGACGTCGAGCCTCACAAGGCGAGACGGACTCGACCAAAACGAAGGGTAAGAGGAGTAAGCGATGGAAGCCAGGGCTCAGGCGCGGTTCGCGCGCCACACGCCCATGAAGGCCCGCCGTGTGGTGGACCTCATTCGCGGGCTGCCCGCTTCGGAGGCGCAGGCCGTGCTGCAGTTCGCTCCCCAGTCGGCGAGCGAGACCGTGTACAAGGTGCTCTCGAGCGCCATTGCCAACGCGGAGCACAACTTCAAGCTCGACCGTGACACGCTCTTCGTGAGCCGTGCCTGGGTCGACGAGGGCCCGACGCTGAAGCGGTTTCGTCCCCGTGCTCAGGGTCGTGCCTATCGGATCAACAAGCGGACCAGCCACATCACCGTGATCGTGGAGTCCCGCGAGCCGAAGGGGAGGACCCGCTAGTGGGTCAGAAGGTTAACCCGCACGGGTTCCGCCTCGGCATCACGACCGACTTCAAGAGCCGGTGGTATGCCGACAAGCTCTACAAGTCGTACGTTGCCGAGGATGTGGCGATCCGCCGCATGCTCAAGAAGGGCATGGAGCGGGCCGGCATCTCCAAGGTGGAGATCGAGCGGACCACCGACCGGGTACAGGTCGACATTCACACCGCCCGTCCGGGCATCGTCATCGGCCGCCGCGGCGCCGAGGCGGACCGGATCCGCGGTGACCTCGAGAAGCTGACCAAGAAGCAGGTCCAGCTGAACATCCTCGAGGTCAAGAACCCTGAGATCGACGCTCAGCTCGTCGCCCAGGGTGTGGCCGAGCAGCTGTCCAGCCGTGTCTCGTTCCGCCGTGCCATGCGCAAGGCGATGCAGTCGGCGATGAAGAGCGGTGCCAAGGGCATCCGGGTGCAGTGCTCCGGTCGTCTCGGCGGCGCCGAGATGTCCCGTTCGGAGTTCTACCGCGAGGGCCGCGTGCCCCTGCACACCCTCCGCGCGGACATCGACTACGGCCTGTACGAGGCCCGCACCACCTTCGGCCGTATCGGCGTGAAGGTGTGGATCTACAAGGGTGAGGCTCCGACCAGCCGCGCCGAGCGCGAGGCGGCCGCCGCCGGTGCTCGTGCCGGCCAGCGTCGTGACCGCGACGACCGTCGTGGCCCCGGTGCCGGTGGCGGCGACCGTCCCCGTCGTGGCGGCGGCGCCGGTGGCGCCCGTCGTGGCGCCGGTGCCGGCCGTGGCGACCGCGCCTCCGCCCCCAGGAACGAGGCGGCCTCGCAGGCTGCCCCCGAGACCGGCCCGGCTGCGCAGCCGGGTGCTGAAGGGAGCTGACCATGCTGATCCCGCGCAGGGTCAAGCACCGCAAGCAGCACCGGCCCGACCGTCACGGAGCCGCCAAGGGTGGCACCAGGGTCGTGTTCGGCGAGTTCGGCATTCAGGCGATTGAGCACTCCTACGTGACCAACCGCCAGATCGAGTCGGCTCGTATCGCGATGACCCGTCACATCAAGCGTGGTGGAAAGGTCTGGATCAACATCTATCCGGACCGCCCCCTCACGAAGAAGCCCGCCGAGACCCGCATGGGTTCCGGTAAGGGTTCGCCGGAGTGGTGGATCGCCAACGTCAAGCCCGGCCGCATCATGTTCGAGCTGTCGGGTGTCGCCGAGCCGGTGGCTCGCGAAGCCCTGCGTCGTGCGATGCACAAGCTGCCGATGAAGTGCCGGTTCGTCAAGCGTGAAGTGGGTGAGGCGTGATGGCTAAGGGCCTGACCGCCGGTGAGCTGCGGGTGGAAGACCAGGACACCCTGGTCACGAAGCTGAAGGAAGCCAAGGAGGAGCTGTTCAACCTCCGCTTCCAGGCAGCGACCGGCCAGTTGGAGAGCCACGGGCGGTTGCGTGCCGTCCGCCGCGAGATCGCCCGTATCTACACCGTGATGCGCGAGCGGGAGCTCGGAATCGTCACGGTAGAGAAGGAGTCGATCGATGGCTGAGGCCACGGAAACCACGACCGAGACGCGGAACTACCGCAAGACCCGTGAGGGTCTGGTCGTCAGTGACAAGATGGACAAGACTGTCGTGGTCGCTGTCGAGGACCGCGTCAAGCACCCCCTGTACGGCAAGGTCATCCGCAGGACGACCAAGTACAAGGCGCACGACGAGGCCAACACCTGCGGTGTCGGCGACCGTGTCCTCCTGATGGAGACCCGGCCGCTGTCCGCCAGCAAGCGCTGGCGGGTCATCGAGATCCTCGAGAAGGCCAAGTAGGCAACGCGCCTCGTGGGGGGTGACACCGTCACCCCCCATGACGGCGTCCAAGGGGGCGAAGCGATCTTCGCCCCGCCTGCGGTGGCGGTCCTGAGAGGGGCTGTCGCCGGGGGAAAAAGACCATCAGGTTCCGCAAGGCTCACCCACGGGTGAGAACCGGCGAGACAAACAGGAGTTCAAGTGATCCAGCAGGAGTCGCGGCTCAAGGTCGCCGACAACACCGGTGCGAAGGAAGTCCTTTGCATCCGTGTTCTCGGTGGCTCGGGCCGCCGTTACGCGGGAATCGGCGACATCATCGTCGCCACGGTCAAGGACGCCATCCCCGGCGGCACCGTGAAGAAGGGCGATGTGGTCAAGGCCGTCATCGTCCGCACCGTCAAGGAGCGCCGCCGTCCCGACGGTTCCTACATCCGCTTCGACGAGAACGCCGCCGTCATCATCAAGGACAGCGGTGACCCCCGGGGCACCCGCATCTTCGGTCCCGTCGGACGTGAGCTGCGTGACAAGAAGTTCATGCGGATCATCTCGCTCGCGCCGGAGGTGTTGTAATGCCGAAGCTTCATGTGAAGAAGGGTGACCTCGTCCTGGTCATCGCCGGCAAGGACAAGGGTGCCAAGGGTCGTGTGATCGCCGCCCACCCGCGCGACGAGCGCGTGGTGGTCGAGGGCGTCAACATGGTCAAGAAGCACGCCAAGGAGACCAACCAGGGTCCGCGCGGCGCCAAGACCGGTGGCGTGCAGACCATGGAGGCTCCCATCCACGTGAGCAACGTCAAGAAGCTCAAGGATGAGAAGCCTGCCAAGGACGACAAGCCCGCCAAGAAGGAGTCGGCCAAGGCCGCTTCCGAGGAGACGGGTGAGGACAACTGATGACCGCGAACACCACCGAGACCGGACAGCGGGCCCTCCCGCGCCTCAAGCAGCGCTACCGCGAAGAGATCATCGCGAAGCTGAACGAGCAGTTCGAGTTCGAGAACATCATGCTGGTGCCCACCATCACCAAGATCAAGGTGAACATGGGCGTCGGCGAGGCCGCGCGCGACTCGAAGCTCATCGAAGGCGCCGTCCGCGACCTCACCGTGATCACCGGCCAGAAGCCGGCGGTCGTCCGCGCCCGCAAGTCCATCGCCCAGTTCAAGCTGCGCGAGGGCATGCCGATCGGCGCGCACGTCACGCTTCGCGGTGACCGCATGTGGGAGTTCCTCGACCGGCTGCTCTCGCTGGCGCTGCCCCGCATCCGTGACTTCCGCGGTCTGTCGCCCAAGCAGTTCGACGGCAACGGGAACTACACCTTCGGTCTCACCGAGCAGGTCATGTTCCACGAGATCGACCAGGACAAGGTCGACCGCCAGCGTGGTATGGACATCACGGTCGTGACCACCGCTAAGACCGACGACCAGGGCCGGGCGCTGCTGAAGCAGCTCGGATTCCCGTTCAAGGAGGCCTGATCATGGCGAAGACGTCGCTCAAGGTCAAGGCTGCTCGCAAGGCCAAGTTCGAGGTCCGGGCGTACACTCGGTGCTCGCGCTGTGGTCGTCCCCGCGCCGTCTACAGGAAGTTCGGCCTGTGCCGCATCTGCTTCCGTGAGATGGCGCACCGGGGCGAGCTGCCCGGCATCACCAAGTCGAGCTGGTAGCCTTCCGCGCGGCCCCGTGAGCGATCACGGGCCCGCGCGTGGCACCGGCCGCACATAGAAGTCGTATTCACCGGGCGCCGACTACAGGCGCCCATGACCGCACCGTAGGTCCCCTGTGGAAACCGCGGTGAGGAAGGCCACCGGCCATGACGATGACGGACCCGATCGCAGACATGCTGACGCGTCTGCGAAACGCGAACTCGGCGTACCACGACAGTGTGGCGATGCCGTACTCGAAGATCAAGGCGCACATCGCCGAGATCCTCCAGCAGGAGGGTTACATCCAGTCCTGGAGCGTCGAAGACGCCAAGGTCGGAAAGAACCTCGTGGTGGAGCTGAAGTTCGGGCCGACCCGTGAGCGGTCCCTCGCGGGCCTGCGCCGGGTTTCCAAGCCCGGCCTGCGGGTTTATGCAAAGAAGGACAACCTGCCCCGAGTCCTGGGCGGACTGGGCGTCGCGATCATCTCGACGTCCGGCGGTCTCATGACGGACAAGCAGGCCGGCAAGCGTGGAGTGGGCGGGGAAGTCCTCGCCTTCGTTTGGTAAGAGGGGAGAACGAACAGCATGTCAAGAATCGGACGGCTGCCCATCCCCGTACCGAACGGAGTGGACGTCGCCATCGACGGCCGGGACGTCACGGTCAAGGGTCCCAAGGGCACGCTTTCACACACGGTCGCGGAACCCATCGCGATCGCCAAGGGTGACGACGGCAATCTGAACGTCACCCGTCCCAACGACGAGAACAAGGTCCGTGCGCTGCACGGCCTGTCTCGCACCCTGGTCGCCAACATGGTGACCGGTGTGACCCAGGGTTACTCGAAGACCCTGGAGATCGTGGGCGTCGGTTACCGCGTGCAGGCCAAGAGCCCGACTCAGCTCGAGTTCGCTCTCGGCTTCAGCCACCCGGTGATCGTCGACGCCCCCGAGGGTGTCACCTTCCGCGTCGAGCGGCCGACGCTGTTCCACGTGGACGGCATCGACAAGCAGAAGGTCGGCGAGATCGCCGCGAACATCCGCAAGTTGCGCAAGCCCGACCCGTACAAGGGCAAGGGCGTGCGCTACCAGGGTGAAGTTATCCGCCGCAAGGTCGGAAAGGCTGGTAAGTAGGCATGGCTGGCAAGACTGCGTTCGGCAAGCACACGGCCGCCCGCGCCGTCTCGCGGGCCCGCCGCCACGGCCGAGTCCGCAAGAAGGTGGCCGGTACGGCCACGCGTCCGCGCCTGGTCGTCAACCGCTCCACGAAGCACCTCTTCGTGCAGATCGTCGACGACACCCAGGGCCACACGCTGGTGAGCGCGTCCACCATGGACGCCTCCCTGCGCTCGGCGGAGGGCGCCAAGACCGACAAGGCCAAGCAGGTCGGCGAGCTTCTCGCTCAGCGGGCCAAGGCAGCCGGGATCACCGCGGTTGTGTTCGACCGGGGTGGCAACCGCTACGCGGGCCGCATCGCGGCGCTGGCAGACAGCGCACGCGAAGGCGGACTGGAGTTCTGATGACTCCGTCCCAGGATCGCAATCCAGGATCGCACCCGATGGCCCGTCTTACGAATGAGAAGAGGAACCACTAATGGCTGGAGCTCCGCGTCGCGGTGGCGCCGCCGGTGGCGAGCGGCGTGACGGTCGTCGTGACGATCGCCGCGGTGGAAACGCTGACAAGGGCGTCTCGTACATCGAGCGCGTTGTGAAGATCAACCGAGTGGCCAAGGTCGTGAAGGGTGGTCGTCGCTTCAGCTTCACCGCCCTCGTCATCGTCGGTGACGGCAACGGCATGGTCGGCGTCGGCTACGGCAAGGCCAAGGAAGTGCCCGCGGCGATCGCCAAGGGTGTCGAAGAGGCCAAGAAGCACTTCTTCAAGGTGCCCCGCATCCAGGGCACCATCCCGCACATCGTGCAGGGCGAAGAGGCCGCGGGCGTCGTCTTCCTGCGTCCGGCCTCGCCCGGTACCGGCGTCATCGCCGGTGGCCCGGTGCGCGCCGTGCTGGAGTGCGCCGGTATCCACGACGTGCTGTCCAAGTCGCTCGGCTCGGACAACCCGATCAACATCGTGCACGCCACGGTGGCGGCCCTGAAGGGCCTCAGCCGCCCCGAGGAGATCGCGGCCCGCCGTGGTCTCCCGATCGAGGACGTCGCCCCCAAGCGGATGCTCAAGGCTCGCGCCGAGGGTCTCGCGGAGGCCGCGGCCGCGAAGGCGGTGAGCTAGTCCATGGCACGCCTGAAGATTACCCAGGTCCGTTCCAAGATCGGTGGCAAGCAGAACCAGCGTGACTCGCTGCGCTCGCTCGGTCTGAAGCGAATCGGCGACGTCGTTGTCAAGGAGGACCGCCCGGAGATCCGCGGCATGGTCACCGTGGTGACGCACCTCGTCACCGTGGAAGAGGTCGACTAGACATGGCAGAGAACACTCCGCTCCGCATCCACCACCTGCGTCCGGCCCCCGGCGCCAACAAGTCGAAGGTCCGCAAGGGCCGCGGCGAGGCGTCCAAGGGCAAGACCGCGGGTCGTGGTACCAAGGGCACGAGGGCCAGGAACAAGGTCCCGCTCGGCTTCGAGGGTGGCCAGGTTCCGCTGCAGCGGCGCCTGCCCAAGTTCAAGGGCTTCTCCAACGCCCTGTTCAAGACGACCTATCAGGTCGTCAACCTTGACCGGCTCGGCGAGCTGTTCCCCGACGGTGGCGACGTCACCGTCGACACGCTCGTCGCCAAGGGCGCGGTTCGCAAGAACCAGCTCGTCAAGGTTCTGGGAACCGGTGACATCTCCGTGGCGTTGAACGTGGAGGCGCACGCCTTCTCGGCCAAGGCCAAGGACAAGATCGCCGCTGCCGGGGGCTCCGTCTCCGAGCTGTAGGCGTTATCATCACGCGGCGCGGGGGCTCGTAATGGGCTCCCGCGCCCGTAGTGCGTTAGAGTTCGCTGGACAGTGGGCCTCGACTCATTTCCGTGGGCTCATTGACTGGATATGGCAAAGATGGAACACCCCCGCACCATCGCTGACCGACCTCGCCTTTCAGGCGCGCAGGAGGGACCGTGCTGACCGCATTTACCCGAGCGTTCCGTACGCCGGACCTGCGTAAGAAGTTGCTCTTCACTTTGGGCATCATCGCGCTGTTCCGACTTGGGTCGGTCCTGCCGACTCCGGGTGTGCATACCGAGAACATCAGCCGTTGTCTCACCCAGGCGCAGGCGGGGGACGCGGGCAACATCTACGGAATGGTGCAGCTGTTCAGCGGCGGCGCCCTTCTGAAACTTTCAATCTTCGCCCTCGGCATCATGCCGTACATCACCGCGAGCATCATTCTTCAGCTGCTCGTCGTGGTCATCCCGCGCCTGGAAGCCCTCAAGAAGGAGGGGCAGGCCGGACAGACGAAGATCACGCAGTACACCCGTTACCTGACGGTCGGCCTGGCGGTCCTGCAGTCGACCGCCTTCGTGGCCCTGGCCCGCAGCGGCCAGCTGTTCCCGCAGTGCCGCGAGGAGATCCTCCTCGACAAGGACAACGTCTTCGCCATCGTCACGATGGTGCTGACCATGACGGCCGGCACCGCCGTCGTCATGTGGCTGGGCGAGCTCATCACCGACCGCGGCATCGGCAACGGCATGTCCATCCTGATCTTCACGCAGGTCATCGCGGTCTTCCCGTCCGAGCTGCTGAACATCGCCCGCCAGAAGGGCAGCTTCGTCTTCGCCGTGGTCATCGTCGTCGGTATCGCGATGATCGCCCTGGTCGTGATGGTGGAGCAGGCACAGCGCCGGATCCCGGTGCAGTACGCCAAGCGCATGGTCGGCCGCAGGATGTACGGCGGGACGTCGACCTACATCCCGCTGAAGGTCAACCAGGCCGGCATCATCCCGGTCATCTTCGCCTCCTCGCTGCTCTACCTTCCGCAGCTGATCACGACGCTCTTCTCCAACACCCAGGAAGAGCCGCACCCGATCATCCAGTGGATCTCGCAGGAGTTCGGCGGCGGCGGGACCACCCCGACGTACATGATCACCTTCTTCCTGCTTATCGTCTTCTTCACGTACTTCTACGTGTCGATTACCTTCAACCCCGTTGAAGTCGCCGACAACATGAAGAAGTACGGTGGGTTCATCCCGGGCATCCGTCCGGGTCGCCCGACGGCTGAGTACTTGAACTACGTGCTCACACGACTCACCGCTCCCGGCGCGCTGTATCTGGGCCTGATCTCCATGGTGCCGATCGTCGCGCTGGCGCTCGTCGGCGCGAGTCAGAACTTCCCGTTCGGAGGGACGAGCATTCTGATCATGGTTGGTGTCGGCCTCGACACCGTGAAGCAGATCGAGAGCCAGCTGCAGCAGCGCAACTATGAAGGCTTCCTGAAGTAGTGCGCCTCGTCCTGGTCGGGCCCCCCGGAGCGGGTAAGGGGACACAGGCCCAGTTCGTCGCATCGAACCTGTCGATCCCGAAGATTTCGACAGGTGACATCTTCCGCGCCAATGTCTCGGGTGGCACGGAGCTCGGCAAGCTTGCCAAGGAATACATGGACCGCGGCGACCTCGTACCCGACGAGGTCACCATCGCGATGGTCCGCGACCGCCTCGCCGAGAAAGACGCGCAGGACGGTTTCCTGCTCGACGGCTTCCCCAGGAACGTGCCCCAGGCCGAGATCCTGAAGAAGATCCTCGCCGAGTTCGAGGTCGGTCTGGACATCGTCCTGGAGCTCGTGGTCGACGACGAGGAGGTCGTCCGCAGGCTCGCGGGACGCCGGACCTGCAGCCAGTGCGGCCGCATCTGGCATGTCGACTTCGATGACAAGAAGGACGACGTCTGCGACGCCTGTAACGGCCGGCTGTATCAGCGGGACGACGACAAGGAGGCGACCGTCAGGCACCGCCTGGAGGTCTACCAGGAGCAGACCGCTCCCCTGGTCTCCTTCTACGCCGACGAGGGCATCCTGGTCGGCGTGGACGCCACCGGTCCGGTGGAAGAGGTCACCCAGCGCGCGATGGAGGCTCTGAACCCCTTCATCGGCTAGCGAAGCGATAGCACCGAGCACGCCACCCATGGGTTTCTCATGGGTGGCGTGCTGTCATTTAGGGCAGAATCGGGGGAATTGGGCTCCCGGACCGCCCGTTGAACCACCCCAGGGGGTGTGCACGTGTTCAAGAAGAACAAGCATGGAATCCAGATGAAGACGCCCGAGCAGGTGGAGAAGATGCGGGCGGCAGGTCTCGTGGTCGGCCGTACCCTGCAGCTCCTGCGGGAGAGCGTCCAGCCGGGCATGACGCCCCTGGACCTGGACGCGATCGCGGAGAAGGCCATCAGGGACGAGGGAGCGATCCCCTCCTTCAAGGGCTACCAGGGCTTCCCCGCCACGATCTGCGCCTCGGTCAACCACGAGGTCGTCCACGGCATCCCGAGTGACCGCCGCCCGCTGCGGGAGGGCGACATCATCTCGATCGACTGTGGCGCCATCCTGGACGGCTGGCACGGCGACTCGGCCGTCACGGTCCCGGTCGGCGAGGTGGATCCCAAGCTGACCGAGCTGATGCGGGTCACCGAGGAGGCCATGTGGCGGGGCATCGCCGCGCTCACCGTGGGCCGCCATCTGTCCGATATCGGCCACGAGGTGGAGAAGTACGTCCGCTCCCAGGGGCGCTACGGCATCCCGCAGGAGTACGGCGGCCACGGCATCGGCACCGAGATGCACATGGACCCGTGGGTGGCCAACCACGGCAAGCCCGGCCGGGGCCCGAAGTTCGAGCCGGGCATGTGCTTCGCCGTCGAGCCGATGGTCAACCTCGGGACGGACAGGACCAAGGTGCTGGCCGACGACTGGACCGTGGTCACGATCGACGGAAAGGTCTCCGCACACTTCGAACACAGCGTCGCCGTGACACATAATGGACCTTGGGTATTGACCGCCCTTGACGGGGGGAAAGAGCGGCTTGCCGACCTGTTGGGAGACGCGGGCTGATTCGGGCCCGCCGGCGAGCGGATGTGGTGACATGGCGGCTGGTCCGGAGATGCGAGCCTCTGACGGAGATCGCGACAAGGTCGCCTCGGTCCTGAGGGAGCACTACGCCCAGGGACGCCTGACCACGGAGGAGTTCGACGAGCGTCTGGAGCAGCTCTACACCAGCAAGACGTACGGCGAGCTCGCCGTCCTCACCTCCGACCTTCCGGACGTCGACCTGCGCCGGCTCCCCGAGGCCCCCTCCCGGGCCCCTGAGCGCGCCAAGGCGAGCAGCGTGAAGGGCGCGCAGGACAAGGGCCTGATGGCCGCCTGGTCCGTCTGGGCGACGGCCAGCGGCATCAACTGGATGATCTGGCTCATCATCGGGGTGACCGGCGACGACTTCCCGTACCCGTGGCCCCTGTGGGTCATGGGCCCGTGGGGTGTGGTGTTGCTGGTGACGACGGTCGCCACGGTCCTGGGGCGAGGACGGAACCCGTAATAGTGCACTCTGGGCGTTGAGTGTGTATTCCTCCGCAGAAGGAGGGATTGAATCTTCCTAACGTGAGCGGTGTCCGGACAGCCGGACCCCGGTTCACAGGAGGAAGATTCAATGAGCAAGATCCGTGCAGCCCTGGTCGGAGCGGCGCTGGCAGGTTCGCTGGCCGCGGGTGTCCTCGCCGCCCCGTCGGCGATGGCCTCGGCCTCGCAGGCCCCGGCCGGGTCCGCCGTCGCGGTCCAGGAGGCGCAGACGTCGAGCAAGCACTTCTTCGGTCCGTACTACTCGGGCTTCGGCGGTGGCGAGAGCTTCGGCAAGCGCTCCTACTTCAAGGGCTACTGGACCAGCAGCGGTGGCCGCTACTGGTTCTACGGCAACCTGTTCGACCGCGACCGCGACCGCCAGCGCAGCTACGTGTGGTTCAAGTGGCACGACAAGTTCGGCTCGCACAGCAAGGTGTTCAGCACCTTCGGCAACTCCGGCTTCAACAAGTTCGGCGGGTTCAAGAAGAGCAACGGCTTCGACGACTTCAAGATCCGGGTCTGCGAGGGCGGCAACAAGTTCGACGACTGCGGTCGCTGGGGTGACGCCTTCTGATCCCTCCCCACTCCTTCCGGGGGGACGATCCGAGTGGTCAAGGTCATCCGGTGAGGGCGGGGGCCCTTCGGCGGGACGTTGACCGAGAGGTGTTGATCAAGGGGTGTTGGTCGAGAAGCGTCGGCCGAGAGAAGTCGATCGGGAAACGTTGATCGATGAGGTTGGTCGAGCAAGCCCCCCGGCGCCGGGTCGCCGGGGGGCTTTCCCGTGCCCGGAGGTTTTCCGGTGCCCGGGGGTTTTCGGTGCCGAGGGGGAGACGGGACGACGGGGACGCTCACGCGGGCTCCCGGTCCCGGGGGGCTTGCCGGGTGGTCTTGACGGAGGCGATCACCCGGATGGAGCCCCGCCGCGGGGATCGGGGGCGGACCTGGAACGGACCGAGAGCGGCCTGAGAGCGGATCGGCGGCGCATCGGGGGAGACGCGGTGGCGGATCGGGGGCGGGGAGTGGGACCCGGGATGCTGGCCTGACCTGGCCGGACGTGCCACAATGGGGAAACGAGTATTCGCGCGTCGAGCCGTGCCGTCCGTCCCGCTCGGGATCTGCGGTATCCTTTGTAGCGGTTGTGTCAAGGTACCGGCCGTGTGTTTCGCATTTCCTCGCCCGGTGCCGTACACTCCTTCTTCGGTTCACTATGACCATTGCGCATCGGCGGTGTCGCAACCGCCGCTCTCATCGAAGCGCTGGGTCGCGGCTGCTTAGTGTTCCGAAGCCTCAGACGACCGATCAGTGAAACGCGAGGGACATGGCCAAGAAAGACGGCGCCATCGAGATCGAGGGCACTGTGGTTGAGTCGCTCCCGAACGCGATGTTCCGGGTGCAACTCGACAACGGCCATAAGGTCCTGGCCCACATCAGCGGGCGGATGCGGATGCACTACATCCGGATCCTTCCTGACGACAGGGTTGTCGTCGAACTGAGCCCCTACGACCTCAGTCGTGGGCGGATCGTCTACCGATACAAGTAAGCGCGTCTGAGGGACGAATAGGACTATGAAGGTCAAGCCGAGCGTCAAGAAGATCTGTGACAAGTGCAAGGTGATTCGCCGGCACGGTCGCGTCATGGTGATCTGCGACAACCTGCGCCACAAGCAGCGCCAGGGTTAGTCGCTCCAAACAAGGCCCCGTGAGAGTCCGCTCCTAAGAGGCGGACTCGATCCATGTGGGGCTTTCACGTAATCGTGTCTCACACCTGCGCCGGCGGCTCGCGCCGTACCCCGCAGGAGACCCCCGGTCGGAGGCCGGGGCCCTCACCCCGGGCATGGGGAGGGGAAGTGAGGCGCAGGACCTCCGCCATAACGAAGGAGAATGCCCGACCATGGCTCGCCTGGTTGGTGTAGACCTCCCCCGCGACAAGCGGCTGGAGATCGCTCTCACCTACATTTTCGGAATCGGCCGCACTCGTGCGCTCGAAACCCTTCAGGCCACCGGCGTCAACGGCGACCTGCGGGTTCACCAGCTGACCGACGAAGAGCTGGTGCCGCTGCGCGACTACATCGAGGCGAACTACAAGATCGAGGGTGACCTCCGTCGCGAAGTTCAGGCCGACATTCGTCGCAAGATCGAGATTCAGTGCTACCAGGGCATTCGGCACCGCCGTGGCCTTCCCGTGCACGGTCAGCGCACGCAGACCAACGCACGCACCCGTAAGGGCAAGAAGAAGACCGTGGCCGGCAAGAAGAAGCCCGGTAAGAAGTAGTCCGCGTAGCCGCAGGACCGAAGACCTCAGGAGTGAAGGCAAAGAATGCCTCCTAAGAGCCGCCAGGGTGCACCCAAGAAGGTGCGCCGCAAGGAAAAGAAGAACGTCGCTCACGGGCACGCCCACATCAAGAGCACGTTCAACAACACGATCGTCTCGATCACCGACCCGAGTGGGAACGTGATCTCCTGGGCCAGCGCCGGCCACGTCGGGTTCAAGGGCTCTCGTAAGTCCACCCCGTTCGCGGCGCAGATGGCCGCGGAGAACGCCGCCCGCCGCGCCATGGAGCACGGCATGCGCAAGGTCGATGTCTTCGTCAAGGGCCCCGGCTCCGGCCGTGAGACCGCGATCCGGTCGCTGCAGGCGACCGGCCTCGAGGTCGGGTCCATCCAGGACGTCACCCCCGTGCCGCACAACGGCTGCCGTCCGCCCAAGCGCCGTCGCGTCTGACGCCCAGGAGAAGATAGAAAATGGCTCGTTACACGGGTGCGGACTGCAAGCTCTGCCGCAGGGAGAAGACCAAGCTCTTCCTCAAGGGCAAGAAGTGCGAGTCCGCGAAGTGCCCCATCGAGATCCGTCCTTACCCGCCGGGTGAGCACGGCCGCGGCCGTCCCAAGGAGTCTGAGTACCAGCTCCAGCTTCGTGAGAAGCAGAAGACCCGCCGCATCTACGGCGTCCTCGAGAAGCAGTTCCACAACTACTACGAGGAAGCCAACCGCAAGACCGGCAAGACCGGCGAGAACCTCCTCCAGATCCTGGAGAGCCGTCTCGACAACGTGGTCTACCGCGCCGGTTTCGCGGAGTCGCGCGACGCCGCCCGCCAGCAGGTCCGTCACGGCCACATCCTGGTGAACGGCAAGAAGGTCGACATCCCGTCGTACCGCGTGCGCGAGCACGACATCGTCGAGGTCCGCGAGAAGTCGCGCAACCTCCTGCCCTACGAGGTGGCCCGCGCCACCGCCGGTGACAAGACGTACCCGGCGTGGCTGGGCGTCGTCCCGGACGCGCTGCGCGTCCTGGTCCACCAGCTCCCGGTCCGTCAGCAGATTGACACCCAGGTCCAGGAGCAGTTGATCGTCGAGCTCTACTCCAAGTAGCGGCTCCTGTAGGTGCCGTGCGGCGATCCGCCGTACGGCACCTATGCTGTTGTTCGAGCGGCGTCAAATAGCGGGCGCCGCCATGCAAGGGAGATCTCACCATGCTGATCGCTCAGCGTCCCTCCCTCCTTGAGGAGTCCCTCGAGGAGACCCGGTCCAAGTTCATCATCGAGCCGCTGGAGCCGGGTTTCGGCTACACCATCGGCAACTCGCTGCGCCGCACGCTGCTGTCGTCCATCCCGGGCGCGGCCGTGACCAGCATCCGCATCGAGGGTGTGCTGCACGAGTTCACCACCGTGCCGGGCGTCAAGGAGGATGTCACCGACATCATCCTGAACCTCAAGGACCTGGTCGTCTCCTCCGAGCACGACGAGCCCGTGGTGATGTACCTGCGCAAGCAGGGCCCCGGTGACGTCACCGCCGCCGACATCGCGCCCCCGGCCGGTGTCGAGGTGCACAACCCCGAGCTGCGCATCGCCACCCTGAACGGCAAGGCGAAGCTGGAGATGGAGCTGACCGTCGAGCGCGGTCGCGGCTACGTCTCCGCCGCGCAGAACAAGCAGCCGGGCCAGGAGATCGGCCGCATCCCGATCGACTCCATCTACTCGCCGGTGCTCAAGGTCACCTACAAGGTCGAGGCGACCCGAGTCGAGCAGCGCACCGACTTCGACCGTCTGATCCTGGACGTCGAGACCAAGCCGTGCATGAAGCCCCGCGACGCGGTGGCCTCCGCCGGCAAGACCCTCGTCGAGCTGTTCGGCCTCGCCCGCGAGCTGAACGTCGAGGCCGAGGGCATCGACATCGGCCCGTCGCCGACGGACGCGGCCCTCGCCGCCGACCTGGCGCTGCCGATCGAGGAGCTGAACCTCACGGTCCGCTCCTACAACTGCCTCAAGCGCGAGGGCATCCACACCGTGGGCGAGCTCGTGGCCCGCAGCGAGCAGGACCTTCTCGACATAAGGAACTTCGGTGCCAAGTCCATCGAAGAGGTCAAGCAGAAGCTGCACGAGATGACGCTCGCGCTCAAGGACTCCCCGCCCGGGTTCGACCCGAGCGCGGTGGCCGGCGGCGGCTACGACGACGACGACAGCGCCTACGTCGAGACCGAGCAGTACTGAGTTCCGGGACGTCCCGCGGCGTCACGCCTCACGGCGTCTCGCGGACGTCCCGCGGCACCGGGTGACCCCTCGTCACCTCAGGTGTCACCGAGTTTCACGATGACGGGGGCCCTCCGGCCCCCGGCCCGACCCCGGTACCTCGTACGGCCGGGGCGGGTTTACTCCCAAGGAGAACGTTATGCCTAGGCCCACCAAGGGTGCCCGTCTCGGCGGCAGCCCGGCCCACGAGCGGCTGATCCTGGCGAACCTCGCCACCCAGCTGTTCCAGCACGGCCGGATCAAGACCACCGAGGCCAAGGCGAAGCGTCTGCGTCCGGTGGCGGAGAAGCTGATCACCAAGGCGAAGAAGGGCGACATGCACAACCGTCGCCAGGTGCTGACGATCGTCAAGGACAAGAGCGTCGTCCACCACCTCTTCACCGAGATCGCCCCGACCTTCGCCGAGCGTCCCGGTGGCTACACCCGGATCACCAAGATCGGCCTCCGCAAGGGCGACGCCGCCCCCATGGCCGTGATCGAGCTGGTGTCCGAGCCGCTGAACGCGGTCAAGGTCGGCCAGACCCCGGCCGCCGCCAAGGCCACCGCGCCCAAGGCGGAGGAGGCCAAGGAGGCCGAGGTCGAGGAGACCAAGGCCGGCGAGGCCGGCGAGGCCAAGGCCGAGACCACCGAGGAGACGAAGGCCTCCGAGGAGACGACCGAGGCTCCCTCCGAGGAGACCGAGGCCAAGAAGGACAACGCCTGATCTCTCAGGCCCCGTGAACGGGCCCGGCACCTCCTCAGCGGGGGGCGCCGGGCCCTTTCCGTTCTCCAGGCGGTCTCCCGGAAGGTCTCCGGACGCTCTCCCGGGAATGCCCGGGAGGCCCGGGGCCAGGTGAGCACGTGAGCCCGTGAGAGTTCCAGAAAGGAACCATCGTGGTACGGCTGAGGCTGGATCTCGCCTATGACGGCACCGACTTCTCCGGCTGGGCCAAGCAGCCCGGGCGGCGTACGGTCCAGGGGGAGATCGAGGAGGCGCTCGGCAGGATCCTGCGGCTCGCCGAGCCCCCGGCGCTGACCGTGGCCGGGCGGACCGACGCGGGCGTGCACGCCCGCGGTCAGGTGGCCCACGTCGACCTGGACCCCGGCGCGCTCGGCGCGCTGGACGGCCGCGACCGCCGGGGGGCGGGCGCGGGCGAGGGCCCGGAGCCGGGATCCGCGGCCGAGCTCGCCGAGAGGCTCTCTGCCATGCGCAGGAGACTCGCCGGGGTCCTGCCGCCCGATGTGCGTGTGCGTCTCGTCACGGCGGCTCCTGAGGGCTTCGACGCGCGGTTCTCGGCGCTGTCGAGGCGGTACGCCTACCGGATCTCCGATGCCCCGGGCGGGGTCGACCCGCTCCGGCGCCGCGAGGTCGTCTGGTACAACAGGCCCCTCGACGTGGACAGGCTGAACGCGGCCGCCGCCGCCCTCCTCGGCGAGCACGACTTCGCCGCGTTCTGCAAGAAACGCGAGGGCGCGACCACGATCCGCGAGCTTCAGCGGCTCGACTGGGCCCGCGAGGACGGGCTCGTCGTCGCGACGGTGACGGCCGACGCGTTCTGCCACTCCATGGTCCGGGCGCTCGTCGGATCTCTGCTGCCCGTCGGTGAGGGGCGGCTCCCGGTCGACTGGCCGGGCGGGGTGCTGGCGAGGGCCGTACGGGACTCGGGGGTGCACGTCGCGCCCGCGCACGGGCTCTGCCTGGAGGAGGTGCGCTATCCCGGCGCCGAGGAGCTCGCCCGGCGGGCCGCGGAGACCCGCCGGGTGCGGACGCTCAGCTCGTGACGCGGCGCTCCACGACCTTCGCGGTCTGGTCGCGGAAGGCGCCGCTGACCTTGCCCAGCCCCTTCTCCTTGGCGGTCGGTGTGTGCCCGTCGCTGAAGGTGGCGTAGCTGAACACGATGTAGCGGCCCCACACCATCCCGGCCGCGTAGCCGCCCGCGATGTGCACCCGCTCGCCGCCCGTGCCGGCGGCCGAGGGCAGGCCGCGGAACCAGAGGTTGCTGCCGAGATTCTTGGCCTTGTCGGCCGCGACCGCGGACTCGCGGGTGGGCAGCACGGCGATCCCCGTGGTCACGGCGTATCGCCGCTTGCTGTCCACGTACGTCGCCCGCAGCACCCGGCGGCACTCCTGGTCGCGCAGGGTGCCGGCGAACTTGCCGGACGCGGCCTTGTGGCACTGCTCGGTGACGTCGGTCTTGACCCTGGTGAAGGTCGTCCCGGCCACGGACACCTTCTTGCCGAAGGCGGCGGCCACGGTCATCGTGCCCGGGTCGGTCTTCTCGGAGTTGAGCATCGTGGTGTTGATCGGCTCGGGCTCGCCGGTGATGTCCAGGTCGTCGGTGGGGTCGAGGGTTCCGGAGCTGGGAATCGGGTCCGTCGCGTTCGCCGACTGCTTGGCGCTGAACGACTGGTAGGCGAAGAAGGCGCCGGTGCCGATGCCGACCACCACGACCGCGACCACGGCCGCGATCAGCGTCGTACTCGCCCTGCTGCGGGCCGGCGCGGGGGCGGGGGGCGGTGGCTCGGGGGTGAACGCCGAGAGCGGGGTGAACGCCCCCCGCGTCGTCGCCGGGCCGGTCCCGAGGACCGCCGTCGGCTCGCCCGCGGGCGCGGAGGTCACCGGCGGGGGCGGGAGGACCGGGAACGGCGGGGCGACGCCGGTGACGACGGGGATGCCGCCCGGCGGGGTCGCCTGGTCCGAGGAGGGGAAGGGCTGCGCCGCCTCCGGGCCGGGATCGGCGGCCTGGGACGGTGTACGGTCGCGGGCGGCCTGGTCGAGGGGAGGCGCGGGCACCGGCGAGGCCGGCTCCGGTCCCGGTCGTGTGCCTGGCCGGGTGACGGGCTGCGCCACGGGTGCGGACATGGGAGACACAGGGGGCACAACCGCCGGAGCGGGACCGGACAGGACGGGAGGGGCCTCGTCCGGCGGGCCGGCCGGTGAGGGCGCGGGGGCCTGTTGCGGAGAGAGCTGCGGGGCCGCGGGGTTCTGCTGCGGGGAGACCTGCGGGGCGGAGGGCTGCGCGGGAGCCTGCCGGGCGGGCGGGTCCTGCCGGGGCGCGAGGCCGTGGCCGTCCTCCAGGAGGTCCCCCGGCGCGGGGTGCGCCGGCGCGGCGGGCCCGGTGGCGCGGACGTCGACCGTGGTGTCGCCGCCCTCGTCCGGCTCCTGATGGGGGGTGGCGTCCGGCGGCCACACGGCGACGTCGCCGGGCTCTCCCGGGCGGGCGGCGCTCTCCTCGGGGTCGGTCCACACCGGCTCGCCGGTCGCGGCGGGCCAGGGGGCCTCCTGCCCGGACGAGGGCCAGACCTGCATGCCCGCGGCCGCGGCCGTGAAGGCGGGCGGCGGCTGCCAGGGCGGCGCGCCCGGCACGATGGGCGCGGTGGACAGCGGCTGGTCGCTCCGCGGCGCGGAACCCCCGTGCTCGTGGCGCTCGGCCTCGCCGGCCTCGCCGGCCTCGCCGGCCTCGCCGGGCCGCGAAGGGGCGGCCGGTTCCGTCGGCCAGGCGGAGGAGGAGTCGTCCCGGAGCGGGGGCGGCCAGGCGGGGGAGGTGGCGTCCGACGCGGGGGCGCCGGGCCAGGACGGGCCCAGGGCGTCGGCGGATCCGGGGGCACCGGGCCAGGGCGAGGACGGGCGGTCGGCGGGAGAGGGCCAGGCGGGTGAGGTGGCCTCGGCGGGGAGCGGGGGCGGCCAGGCGGGGGAGGTCGTGTCCGACGCGGGGGCGCCGGGCCAGGACGGGCCCGAGGGGTCGCCCGGGTTCGGCGGGGCCGGCCAGGCGGGAGGGGAGGGCTCCGGGGGCGTGGGGGAGTTGATCCACGCCGGAGGGGCCGGATCGGGCCGGGAGAACTCCGACCAGGCGGGGCCGGAGGGAGCGGGCGGGAACCCGGGCCGCGGATCCGGGAGCTCGGGCCGCGGGCCTGAGAGCTCGGAGGGGAGATCCGGCCGGGCGCTCCCCGAGGGGCCGGGCGGGAACCCGGGCCCGGCGGGATCGGAGGGCTCGGCGGAGAACTCGGGCCGCGGGGGACCGGAGGGCTCCGGAGACGGGAGCGGCTCCGGCCGGGGCGCGGCGTGCGAGGGGCCGGACCAGGGGGCGGGCGGGTCGTCCTCCGGCTGGGCGTACCAGTCGTAGGGGGCCCCGTCGCCGGGGACCGTCCATGGCTGAGCCGCCCCGGGGGTCACCTCCGGCCACGCCGAAGGACTGTGGGGCTGCTCGTCACCTGTGAGATCGGTCCGCAGCACGTGGGGCGAGGGCTGGCCGAAACTCGGCGGCGGCGTCGCCGGTGCTGCCGAACCCTCGGCTTCACGTTGGTGCTCGGACCCGGATTCCTGGCCACGCATACGACGCAGCCTAGCGACAGCCGGAGATCGTCATGCGGGTATGGCCGTATCGTCTGCCGGATTCATGCCGCAAAACGCCAGTATGACCCCATGGTCAAGGGCGTTTTCCGGTCAGTGATCGCGACTCCAGGGCGGGGGTGACGGTCGCGTCCGCCGCGCCGAAGGCCGCCTGGTTCAGCTTCTTGACCTCGGTCTTCTTCGGCAGGTGGCCGTCCTTGTACTGGAACCAGACCATCACCGCGTAGTGCCCGTGGCGCCACTCGCCCACGAACGCCTCACCGGTGCCGAGAAGTTTGGTGACCTTATCCTTACCTGGGAGCGGTTTGAGGTATTCCTCCCGCTCCTTGCCGGAGCCGACCGAGACGACCTTGGACGCCCCCGCCGACGTCTTGAGGTTGGCGACTCCCACGGTGCCGATGATCTTCCCTGAGGCGTCGCGGAAGCTGGCCCGCAGGAGCTGGTTGCACTTGGCCGCGATGAGGGCCTTCTGGAGCTTCTCCCCGACCACCGCCTTGTCGCACTTCTTGTCGGTCCTGCGCGTGGTCATCAGGTAGGTCTGCCCGCCGATCTTCACCTTCTTGCGCTTGAACACCTCGTTCAGGGTGAGAAGGTGCGGGTCGCCGGCGCGGGAGGAGGCGAAGCCGAACTTGCCCTCCGCGGTGTTGGCGGGCGGTATCAGGGGGGCCTCGGCGGTGGGGGCCGTCGCGCCGGGCACCGGGTCGGGGTCGGAGTTGGCCAGCACGGCCAGGCCGATGCCCGCGGCGACCAGCGCGGCGAACGCCCCGGCCGCGATGAAGATCGGGCGGCGTGAGCGGGGCCCCTCGTCGTACGGGCTCCACATCTCCTGGCGAGGTCGTTCCCTGGGCGGTTCCGTGGGGCGTTCCCGCGGTCCGGTGGGCCGGGAGGCCTGCTGGGGGGGCTCGGCGGCGCGGTTGTTCGGCGAGGCGTCGAACCAGTGCTGGCCCTGTGCGGGCGGCGACGCGTCAGGCCGGTTGTAAGGCGGGCGGCGCGGCGGCTCCACGGGAAAACCCATGCGCCGAGCGTAGCCCGGTATCGGAGCCGGTTGGCTCAGGAGTATCCGAAGTCCTGGGTCCACCAGGGGCCGTCGGGACCCTGGACGGCCCCGACTCCGGTGGCCATGAGCTCGCAGTTGAGGATGTTGCGCCGGTGGCCGCTGGTCCCCATCCAGCTGCGCACCGCCTCGTCGGGAGAGGTGTAGCCGCGCCCGATGTTCTCCGCGCCGCCGTCGCGGTAGCCGGTGGCCTCCATCCGCTCCCAGGGGGACGTGCCGTCGGCGGAGTTGTGGGAGAGGCTTCCCGCGGCCGCCATCCCGGCCGAGTGCCTCCTGGCCGACGCGGTCAGCCGCCTGTCGATCCGGAGCGGCGCGCACCCGGCCCGCCTGCGCTCGACGTTGACGAGCCGGACGACCTCGCGCTCCATCGCGCCGAGGACGGAGGTGGCGCCGTCGCCGCCGTCGCCGTTGAGCAGGTATCGGGAGGGGCCGTCCTTCCCGGAGCCGCCGGGTGACGCGTCGGTGCTCGGGGTGGGACGCGGGCGCCGGTCCTGGGGGGCGGTGGGGGCGACGGCGGCGCGGGCGACCCGGGCGAGCGGGGCGCGCTCGACCTGCCCGGCCAGGGCGCCGCTGGGTGTGGGCCTCGCCGGCCCGGTGTCGTTCAGGTAGATCTGGTCCGCGGCGTTCTCGTCACGGCTGCCCCGGCCGATGATGAAGCCGACCAGCAGAACCGCCAGCAGGCACGCGAACACCCCCATACGACGCAGGCGCGCTCGCTGGGTATGCCCGGGGTGAGGAAGCTGCCACATACCGCTATCAAAGATAGGGATGTTTGCGGTGAGGAAGAAGGGAATGCTGAGAACATATTGGAACCGTTCCGTGAAGGTTCCGGCGCGGCGGCCCCGAGATCACCGTCCGGCGCCCTTCCCCGGGGGTGCGGGGAGAGATCGTGCCGCCGGGTTCCAGCCCTGGTGACGACCCCGTGCGGTGGCCGCCGGATCCCCTCGCCCCGCGTGGCGGTTCCCGGGCACCGCCCGGGGGCGGGTAGACTGCCAGGGATACCGGCGGAGAGTCATGTCGTTTTGCAAGCACTCTCCCTTGCCGGTATCCTGCTAGTTCGTTGTGTGCGAATTGGTCTCCTCTTGCAGACCGATACGCGGCGCGTCCGGCGTCATCTCCTCTTTTCCTGGAGACGGAAGGTCCGGGCTGTCGTGTGCCCGCACCTACCGACCATGTTGCTGTCCTCTCCGACAGCGCCGAAGACGCGACCAAAGAAGGCATACGACCGTGCGCACGTACACACCCAAGCCTGCCGAAGTCGAGCGTCAGTGGCACATCATCGACGCCACCGACATCGTGCTTGGCCGGCTGGCCAGCCACGTCGCGATCCTGCTTCGCGGTAAGCACAAGCCGACCTTCGCCAACCACGTCGACACCGGTGACTTCGTCATCGTCATCAACGCCGACAAGGTCGCGCTGACCGGTAACAAGCTTGAGCAGAAGAAGGCCTACCGCCACTCGGGCTACCCGGGCGGTCTGCGCTCCATGACCTACGGCGAGCTCATGGACAAGCGTCCCGACCGCGCCGTCGAGAAGGCCGTGAAGGGCATGCTGCCCAAGAACGCCCTCGGCCGGAAGATGATCAAGAAGCTCAAGGTCTACGCCGGTTCCGAGCACCCGCACCAGGCGCAGCAGCCGGTGTCTTTCGAGCTCACCCAGATCGCCCAGTAGTCACTAGCTGCTTGTCGCCAGCAGCGTTGGCCGATGGCCGACGCCGAGTAGGAAAGTTAGAGGAGAACCGTGGCTGAGTCCACCGGTGTCGAGACGGCCGTCGAGGCCGAGCAGGAAGCGTACTCCGCGGAGGAGTTCCCCTCCGAGTACACCTCCGAGTCCACCGCCAGCGGCGACGTCGCCGTCCGCAAGCCCATCACCACCGGCAACTCGTACGGCACGGGCCGCCGCAAGGAGTCCGTGGCCCGCGTGCGCATCGTGCCGGGCACCGGCAAGTGGACGATCAACGGTCGTACGCTTGAGAACTACTTCCCGAACAAGGTGCACCAGCAGATCGTCAACGAGCCCTTCGTGGTGCTCGGTGCCGAGGAGCAGTTCGACGTCATCGCCCGCATCAACGGCGGCGGCGTGACCGGCCAGGCCGGTGCCCTGCGCATGGGTCTCTCCCGCGCGCTGACCGCGCTGGACGTCGAGGTCAACCGCCCGCCGCTGAAGAAGGCCGGCTTCCTGACCCGTGACGCCCGCGCCACCGAGCGCAAGAAGTACGGCCTCAAGAAGGCCCGCAAGGCTCCGCAGTACAGCAAGCGTTAAGCGTTGGGGCGCCTTTTCGGCACCGACGGGGTACGTGGGGTCGCTGGACGCGACCTCACGGCCGAGCTCGCCATGGACCTGTCCGTGGCCGCGGCTCATGTCCTCGGCGATGCCGGGGCGTTCAATACCAGCGTCGGGCGGCGGGGCCGTCCCGTCGCCGTCGTGGGCCGGGACCCTCGGGCTTCAGGAGAATTCCTGGAGGCCGCGGTGGTCGCCGGCCTCGCGTCGTCTGGTGTGGACGTTCTCCGGCTCGGCGTGCTGCCCACCCCGGCGGTCGCTTACCTGACGACGGCTCTCAGAGCCGACATGGGCGTGATGATCTCCGCCTCCCACAACCCCGCCCCCGACAACGGGATCAAGTTCCTCACCCGAGGCGGCTACAAGCTGCCCGACGCGGTGGAGAACGAGATCGAGCAGCGGCTCGGCGAGAAGTGGGAGCGTCCTGTCGGTGCCTCGGTCGGCCGCGTACGCGAGGCGTACGGTGAGGCCGACCGTTACGTGTCCCACGTGCTGTCGACCGTGAACGGCCGTCTCGACGGCCTGAACGTGGTCCTCGACTGCGCCCACGGCGCCGCCCACATGGTGGCTCCCGAGGCGTTGCTGCGGGCCGGAGCCACCGTGGAGACGATCGGGGCGCGCCCCGACGGTCTCAACATCAACGCGGGGGTCGGCTCCACCCACCTGGACAAGCTCCAGCAGATCGTGGTCTCCCGCAACGCGGACGTGGGCATCGCCTACGACGGCGACGCGGACCGCTGCCTGGCCGTCTCGCACACCGGTGAGATCGTCGACGGCGACCAGATCATGGCCGTGCTGGCCATGGCCATGCACGCCGAGGGCAAGCTGATCGGCGACACCGTGGTGGCCACGGTCATGTCCAACCTGGGCTTCAAGATCGCGCTCAAGAACGCCGGTGTCGACGTCGTCGAGACCGCCGTGGGTGACCGCTACGTCCTGGAGGCCATGAGGGCCGGCGGTTACAACCTCGGCGGCGAGCAGTCCGGCCACGTCCTGATGCTCGACCACGCCACCACCGGGGACGGCCTGCTGACCTCGCTGCACCTGCTGGCGGTCGTGGCGCGGGAGAAGAAGTCGCTGGCCGAGCTGGCCTCGGTGATGACCCGTCTGCCGCAGGTCCTGGTCAACGTGAAGGACGTCGACCGGTCCAAGGCCTCGGTTCCGGAGCTGGCCGCCGCGGTCAGCGCCGCGGAGTCGGAGCTGGGGGAGACCGGGCGCGTGCTGATCCGGCCCAGTGGCACCGAGCCGATGATCCGCGTCATGGTCGAGGCCGCCTCGGCGGAACAGGCCGAGCAGCTGGCCGGCCGGCTGGCCGACGTCGTCCGCACGGCCTGCGTCTGAACGATCGAAGCACGGCCCGCACTCCGGTGCGGGCCGTGCTTCGTCTTGTACCCGGCCTTTGTGGCGCCCGGCTTCGACGTATGCCTTCGCGTCCGGTCCGCAGCGTCCGGTAGGTCACCCCGGTCTCCGTGACCGGCCGTTGCGCGAGGGTTCCGTAACCGGTACCGCCCGGCTCGCGCGGTACCCGTTCCGCCGCGCTCGACGCGCCCCGTTCTCGTGACCCGTTGTGTCCAACTTGTCTGGCGCCACGCCACACTTCTCATTGATTGACACTCTGAGTCGTTGATCAGACACTTTCAGTGGTTGGGGTGGGATTCCCGCTAAGAAACCGCTCATCGTGCCGAATGGCCACGAGCCCCGGTGGCCGTCCGGTCACTCCGGTCGTCACGATGCCCACGCGGCGCGAGGCCGCCGAAATCGTGATCGATCGAAGGGGTGCCGCGCCGTGCTTTCGCTTCTCGCTGTTCTCGGCGGCGTCCCCGATCAGGTGGGGACGGTCGGCCCGCGTACGTCCGGTGGCAGTGATGGGTGACGTGCCACGCCCGGCGAGGGCGTCCGGTGGTTCCGGCCGGTGCACGGGCCTGATCGGAGGCCCGCCGTCGAGGTACAGGCGGGCACTCGCCCAGCTGCTCGTCCTGAGCGCGGCCGCCGGCGCGCTGAACGCGCCGGCTCCCATGGCCGCGTCGGCGGCCGGCACGATCGTGTTCGACCAGCCCTTCCACAACAACACGCCCAACGGGCTCGGCGCCGTGGTGCTGCCCGCGCTGCCGAGTGGCGGCACGAACATGGCGTGCCTGACCGCCTCCGGCAACCCCAGCACTGGCGCCCTGCACACCTGTGACAACAACTTGGACGCTCAGGGCTCGGGCAAGCTGCGCCTGACGGACGCGGTCACCACCAAGGTCGGTGGGCTCCTCGGCGCCGCCAGCGTGCCGACCTCGCAGGGGCTGGACGTCACGTTCAACACCTACCAGTACGGCGGGTCGGCGGCCGACGGGATGACCTTCGTCCTGGCCGCGGTGAACCCCGCCACGTCCGCGCCTCCGGCCAACATCGGCCAGTCGGGCGGTGCGCTCGGCTACACCTCGTTCTCCTCCCTCCCCGGCCTGGCGTACGGCTATCTCGGCATCGGCTTCGACGTGTACGGAAACTTCAGCAACAGCGCCTACCAGGGAAGCGGCTGCACGAACCCGGCCTACATCGGGACGGGCAGCGTCCGGGTGGCCGGCCAGGTCGTCGTCCGCGGGCCGGGCAACGGCACCGTCGGATACTGCGCGATCAACAGCACGGCGACCTCGACGAGCGCCCCCGTTCTCGGGCTGAGATCGACCACCCGCAGGGCCGTCCCGGTCCAGGTCGGTATCAACCCCACCAACACGGTTCTCACCACCGCCGCCGGCATGTCCATCCCGGCCAACAGCTACCGAGTGATAACCACCCTGGTGAACGGTACGTCCAGGACATTGACCGGCACTCTCCCCGCGGTCTCCACGAGCCTGTTCCCGGCGAGCTGGCTGACCGCGGCCGGGATCCCCCGGCAGCTGGCGTTCGGCTGGGTGGCCTCCACCGGCGGCATCACCGACTTCCACGAGGTCGACAACGCCAGGGTCGCCACGATCAGCGCGGTTCCCGAGCTGACCGTCGCTCAGACCAGTTACAACGCCGCGACGCTGCAGCCGGGCGACCCCGTGACCTACAGCGTCGTCGCGGGTGTCGCGGCGGGTCTCGATGAGACCACGCCGATCACGATCACCCAGACCCTGCCCGCCGGAACGGTGCCCGTGGGGGCGTACGGCACCGGGTGGGTCTGCTCGGCGCCGTCGTCGCGCTCCATAACCTGCACGAACTTCGCCACCCCGTTCGCGGACGGGACGACGTTACCGCCGCTCACCGTGGTGGGCATCGTCACCGGGACCGGCGTCACGCCGGCGCAGATCCAGAGCGGGACCGTGGTCACCGCGTCGTCCAACGACGCCAATCCGGCCTACCTGTCGACGACGACCGTCGGCACGCTGCCGGCGACGCCCGGCGGCATAACCCTGAGCTCGAACTCGGGCACCATCTCCGGCGGCGGAGTGGTGACCGTGAGCGGGACGAACATCTCCAACGCCACCGCCATCGAGATCGGCACCACCGCCCAGCAGCAGGCGGGAACCCCGGTCGTCCTGCTGCCGTGCCCCTCGGGGGTCACCACCGGCTGCTTCGTCAACAACGGCGACGGCACCCTGACCATCCCCTCCATGCCCGCCAGGACCACGGCCGCCGCGGTGAACGTCAACGTCGTCACCGAGGGGCTGGACGCGCAGGCCGCCTACACCTACACCTCCGCCCCCGCGGCGCCCGTCGCGCCCACCGCGGTGGCCGGGACGACCAGCGCGACGGTGAACTGGACGGCGCCGGCGGCCAACGGCAGCGCCATCACCGGCTACATCGTGACCCCGACCCGCAACGGCGTGGCCCAGACCCCGGTGTCCTTCGACGCCTCGGCCACCAGCAGGACGCTGACCGGGCTGACCGCCGGTGCGACCTACACCTTCACCGTCACCGCGGTGAACGCCGTCGGCACCGGCCCGGCCAGCCCCGCCTCCAACGCGGTCGTCCCCTACGACGTCCCCGGCCGGCCCACCATCACCGCGGCCACCGCAGGCACCTCCTCGGCGAATCTCACCTGGACGGCGCCGGCGACCAACGGCAGCGCCATCACGAGCTACGTCGTCACGCCCTACATCGGCGGCGTCGCGCAGCCCACCCAGACGTTCCCCGGCACCGCGACCACCCAGCGTGTCGTCGGCCTGACCCCCGGCACCTCGTACACGTTCACCGTCACCGCCGTGAACGCGGCGGGCCCGGGCCCGGCGTCCCTGCCCTCCGCCGCCGTCGTCCCCAACGCCTCGCCCGCCTTCACCTTCGCCCCGCCGCCGGCCGGTGAGGTGAACGTCGCCTACAGCGTCCCGCTGACGGTCACCGGCGGTACGACGCCGTACGTGTGGTCGGTCAGCGCGGGCGCCCTGCCGCCGGGTTTGACGTTGAACGCCTCGACCGGTGTGCTGTCGGGCACCCCGACGGCGGCGGGCAGCTATTCCTTCACCGCGCAGGTGACGGACGCGAGCAATGTGAGCACCACCCGGGCGGTCACCCTGGTCATCGCGCCGCTGCCGGTGCTGACGTTCCCGGCGCCGCCCAACGGCGAGGTGAGCATCCCCTACAGCATCCCGCTGACCGTCACCGGAGGCACCGCGCCGTACGTGTGGTCGATCACGGCGGGCAGCCTGCCCCCCGGTCTGACGCTGAACACCTCCACCGGCGTGCTGTCGGGCACCCCGACGCTGGGCGGCGTCTTCTCCTTCTCCGTCAGGGTGGTCGACGCCTTCAACCAGAGCAGCACCAGGACGGTGAGCGTGACGATCGCGGCACTGCCGACGTTCACGTTCGCCGCGCCGCCGCCCGGACAGGTCGGGGTCGCCTACAGCGTCCCGCTGACCGTCAGCGGAGGGGTCGCGCCCTACACGTGGTCGGTCAGCGCGGGCAGCCTGCCGCCGGGTTTGACGTTGAACGCCTCGACCGGTGTGCTGTCGGGCACCCCGACGGTGATGGGCAGCTTCGCGGTCACCTTCCGGGTGGTCGACGGAGGCGGCCTCGCGGACACCAGGTCCGCGACGCTGGTGATCGCGGCCGGAGCCCTGGTCATGGTCAAGACGGCCAGCGCCTCCTCGGCGGTCCCGGGCGGCACGGTCAATTACACGATCACCGTGAACAACACCGGTAGCGCCGCCTTCACCGGCGCGACGCTGGACGACCCGCTGGCGGGCGTCCTCGACGACGCGACCTACAACGGCGACGCGACCGCGAGCGGCGGCTCGGTGTCCCTGAACGGCCAGACCCTGACCTGGACCGGCAACGTGGCGGCCGGCGCCACCGTGACCATCACCTACTCGGTCACGGTGAACAACCCCGACACCGGCAACAAGGTGCTGGCCAACGCGGTGACCTCGTCGACGGTCGGCAGCACCTGCCCGGCCGGCGGCCTCGACACCCGCTGCTCGGCCACCGTGACCGTGTCCGGGCTGTCCATCGTCAAGGTCGCCAACGTCTCGACGGCGACTCCCGGGGGAAGCATCGGATACACGGTCACGGTGACGAACAACGGCCAGACCCCGTACACCGGTGCGACGTTCACCGACGCGCTGGCCGGCCTGCTCGACGACGCCGTCTACAACGCCGACGCCGTCGCGACGACCGGCAGCGTGTCGTACACCGCCCCCAACCTGACCTGGACCGGCAACCTCGCGCCCGGTGCGAGCGCGAGCATCACCTACTCGGCCACGGTGCGCAACCCCGACCCCGGCAACAGGATCGTCTCCAACACGGTCTCCTCGGCCACTCCCGGCAGCACCTGCCCGCCGGGAAACCCCGGCCCGCAGTGCGTCGCCACCGTCACCGTCCTGGTTCCGGGACTGACGATCAACACCAGCACGGACGTGGCCAACGCCACCCCCGGTTCGGTCGTGAACTACACGTTGACGGTCTCCAACACCGGGCAGACCCCGTACGTCGGGACGAGTTTCACCGTTTCCATGGTGGGTGTGCTGGACGACGCGACGGGCAACGGAGACTTCGCCTCGACGTCGGGTACCGTCGTCAACAACCTGAACGGCACCTTCACCTGGACCGGTGACCTGGCCATCGGCGCGACCGTCACCGTCACAGGTTCGGTCACCGTGAAGGATCCCGACACCGGCAACAAAGTCCTGACAACCTCCGTGATCTCTACCGCGCCTGGCAGCAACTGCCCAGTGGGCAACCAGGCTCCCGGGTGCTTCAGCGTCATCACGGTCCTGGTCCCCGGTCTGACGATCGTCAAGACGGCCGACACGCTGACCACGACCCCCGGTTCGGTCGTGAACTACACGGTCGCGGTCACCAACTCGGGGCAGACGCCGTACACCGGCGCGACGTTCGCCGACGCGCTGGCCGGGGTGCTGGATGATGCGACCTACAACGCGAACGCCGCCGCGACCAGCGGCTCGGTCGGCTTCGCGGGCTCCACGCTGACCTGGACAGGGAACCTGGCCGTCGGGGCGAGCGCCACGATCACCTACTCGGTGACCGTCGCCAACCCCGGCACCGGGAACAAGACGCTGACCAACGCACTCACCTCGGCCACCACCGGTAGCAACTGCCCGTCGGGCGGTGGCGACGCCCGGTGCTCCAGCAGTGTGACGGTCCTCGTCCCGCAGCTGACGATGACCGTCACGACCCCGTCGAGCACCGCGGCCCCGGGTGGCGTCGTGCCGTACACCCTCACGATGGTCAACACCGGGCAGACCCCCTACGTGGGCATCAGCGCCGTGTTCACCGTCGCGGACGTGTTCGACGACGCGACCTACAACGGTGACATCGTGACGAGCTCGGGCAGCATCGACGTTACCCCGGACGGCTCGCTCCTGTGGACCGGGGACATCGCGATCGGCGCGACGGTCACCATCGCGGGTTCGGTGACCGTCAACGATCCCGACACCGGTGACAAGGTTTTGAGTGGCTCCTTCACCTCCGCCGCGCCGGGCAGCACCTGTCCGGCCGTCGGTGCGACGGCGCCCGGCTGCTTCAGCGTGGTCACCGTCCTGGTGCCGGGGCTGACGATCACGAACACCGCCGACACTCAGACGGCCGTCCCCGGCGGCACGGTCACCTACACGACGACGGTCACCAACACCGGGCAGAGCGCCTACACCGGCGCCCAGGTCGTCAACCAGCTGGCCCAGGTGCTCAACGACACCTCCTACAACGGCGACGCGACCGCGACGAGCGGCACGGTCGCCTACGCCGGGTCCGACCTGACCTGGAGCGGTGATCTGGCGGTCGGCGCGAGCGCCACGATCACCTACTCCGTCACCGTGAACGACCCCGTCCTCGGCGACAGGTTGATACGCAACGTCGCGGTGTCGTCCACGCCGGGCAGCACCTGCCCGGCGGGCAGCACCAACCCGGCGTGCGTCTCGACGGTGATCGTCCTGGTGCCGGAGCTGACCATCGCCGCGAGCGCGAACACCGCCACGACGGCGCCCGGGGGCGTCGTCGACTACACGGTGACCGTCACCAACTCCGGGCAGACGCCGTACGCCGGCGCCGCCGTCACCAACCTGCTGGCCGGGGTGCTGGACGACGCGGCCTACAACGGGGACGCCAGCGCCACGAGCGGAACGGTCGGCCTCACCGGCTCCGACCTGAACTGGACCGGCGACCTGGCGGTCGGCGCGAGCGCCACGATCACCTACTCCGTCACGGTCGACAACCCCGTCACCGGGAACGCCCGGCTCTCCAGCACCGCCGTCTCCTCCACCACGGGGAGCAACTGCCCGGCGGGGGGCACCGACCCGCGCTGCACCGTCCAGGTGGCGGTGGCGCGTCTCGTGCTGGAACAGAGCTACACCCAGACCGGGGCGACCCCCGGCTCGACGATCACCCTCAACGCCACGTTCACCAACACGGGACAGGTTCCCTACACGGGGATCTCCGTCTCCGCCCCCACCGCCGGCACCCTCGACGACGCCATCCCCAACGGGGACCAGACCGCGAGCTCGGGGACGCTCGTGCTCAACGCCACGAGCCTCACCTGGACCGGGAACATTCCCGTCGGGGGAGTCGTCACCGTCACCGGAACCCTCACGCTCAAGGACCCGCCCACCGGCGACCGGACCGTCACGGGCACCCTCGTCTCCGCCGCCCCGGGCAACAACTGCCCGTCCGGCGGCTCTGACCCCCGCTGCACCGCCACGCTCAACGTGCTCGTCCCCGGCCTGACGATCACCAAGACCGCCGACACGGCCGTCACCGTCCAGGGAGGCACCGTCGGCTACACGATCACCGTCGTCAACTCGGGGCAGGCACCCTACACCGGCGCGACGTTCACCGACCCGCTGGCCGGGGTGCTGGACGACGCCGTCTACAACGCGGACGCCACCGCCACGACAGGTACGGTGAGCTACGCCGGATCCACGCTGACCTGGACCGGGAACCTCGCGGTCGGGGCGAGCGCGACCATCGCCTACACGGTCACCGTGCGCAACCCCGACCCCGGGGACAAGGCGATGATCAACACGATCTCCTCGCCCACCACCGGCGTCAACTGCACACCGGCGAGCGGCGACGCGCGGTGCACCAGCACCGTGGGCGTGCTCGTCCCCGCGCTGAGGATCACCAAGACCTCGAACCCCACGACGGCGGTGCCGGGGACCACGGTCACCTACACGATCGTCGCCACCAACACCGGGCCGCTCCCCTACACGGGGGCGACGTTCACCGACGCGCTGGCCGGGGTGCTGGACGACGCCGCGTACAACGCGGACGCCACCGCGACGAGCGGAACGGTCGGCCTCACCGGGTCCGACCTGATCTGGACGGGGGATCTCGCGCCCGGTGCGAGCGCGACCGTCTCCTACACGGCCACCGTCGACAACCCGGTGACCGGTGACCTGAACCTGGTGAACACCGTCACCTCAGCCACCCCGGGCAACAACTGCCCGGCCGGCGGGACCGACCTGCGCTGCGTCGACAGCGTCCCGGTCACCGACGCCACCACGCTGACGTTCGACAAGGCCGCGAGCACCCCCTCGGTCGCGCAGGGCGAGACGGTCACCTACATCGTCACGATCGGCAACAGCGGGCTGACGCCCTACGTCGACGCGACGTTCACCGATTCGCTGGCCGGGGTGCTGGACGACGCGACCTACAACAACGACGCCGTGGCCGGCAGCGGTGACGTCGCCTATGATGCACCCGACCTGACCTGGACCGGGACCGTTCCGGCCGAGGGGTCGGTCACGGTCACCTACTCGGTGACGGCGAACCCGCCGGCCTCGGGCGACGGGATCCTCACCAACGCCCTGGTCTCGGACTCGGTGGGCGGCAACTGCGGCGTGGCAAGCACCGACCCCCGCTGCGCGGAGACGGTGACCGTGGCGAGCCTGGCCATCGTGACCTCGTCCGACAAGCTGGCCTACCTGCCGGGCGATGTGATCCACTACACCACGGTGATCACCAACACCGGGCAGACGCCCTACTTCGGAATCGGCGTCCTGTTCCGGGGGATCGAAGGCGCCGACGACGCCGTCGCCAACGGCGACCAGACCGCCACCTCCGGGACGCTGACGCTGAGCCTGGGAGGGGTGACGGGGCTGACCTGGACCGGGGACGTCCCCGTGGGCGGCAGCGTCACGCTGACCGGCAGCCTCACGGTGAACAACCCCGACCTGGGGGACAAGCTGATCACTCTCACCACGCTCTCCACGGTGCAGGGCAGCAGCTGCCCCGCGGTGACCGAGCCCGGCTGCACCAACACGGTCACCGTGCTGACCCCGGGGCTGACGATCACCAAGGTCGCCGACCGGAGCACGGTCGTCCCGGGCGGCCCCGTGGCCTACACGATCACGATCGCCAACACCGGGGACAGCGTGTACACCGGCGCCGTCGTCACCGACGCGATGGCGAGCGTGCTGGACAAGGCGACCTACAACGGCGACGCGGCGGCCACCTCCGGCGTGGTCGGCCTCGCCGGGACCACGCTGACCTGGACCGGAGACCTGGCGGTCGGGGCGACCGCGACCGTCACCTACTCGGTCACCACCACCGACCCCGCCACGGGTGACAAGCTCCTGGCCAACCAGGTGGTGTCCAACGAGGCCGGCAGCACCTGCCCGCCTTCCAGCACGAACACGGCGTGCGAGGTGAGCGTCCTCGTCCTCACCCCGATCCTGACGCTCGTGAAGACGCCCGGCGCCACGTCGGCCGTCCCCGGGGCGGCGGTCACCTACACGATCACCGCCACCAACACCGGGCAGGTGCCCTTCGCCGCGGCGACGTTCACCGACGCGCTGACCGGGGTGCTGGACGACGCCTCCTACAACGGGGACGCGAGCGCCACGACGGGTGACGTCACCTTCACCAGCCCCAACCTGACCTGGACCGGAGCTCTCAACCCCGGCCAGGCGGTCACGGTCACCTACAGCGTCACGGTCGACGACCTGGGCACCGGCGACGAGCGGCTGGTCAACGCCGTCACCTCCACCACCTCCGGCAGCACCTGCCCGACCGGCGGCACCGACACCCGCTGCCTCAGCGACGTCCCGATCTCCAGGATCACGATCACGAACGTGGCGGACGTCACCACGGCCGTCCCGAACCAGGTGGTGAACTACACGGTCACGGTCACGAACACCGGTCAGACGCCGTACGCCGACGTCGCGGTGAACGAACTGTTCGCGGGGGTGCTGGACGACGCCGTCTACAACGGCGACGGGGTGGTCTCGGCGGGCGGCTTCTCCTTTTCCGGCGCCGACGTGGGGATCTGGGAGTTCCCTCTGGCGGTCGGCGCCAGCGCTGTCGCGACCTTCTCGGTGACGGTGCTGAACCCCGACCCGGGGGACAAGACCCTCACCGCTGTCGTGACCTCGGCCACCCCGGGGAACAACTGCCCCGTCGCCGGTACCGACCCGGCCTGCACCTCGACGGTGACCGTGCTGACCCCCGCCCTGGACGTCTCCAAGAGCGCGGACCGGACGACGATCACGCCCGGCGGGACCATCACCTACACGATCACGGTCGCCAACACCGGCCAGACCCCGTACACGGGAGCGACCGCGACCGACGACCTGACGGGGGTGCTCACGGACGCCTCCTACAACGGTGACGCGAGCGCCACGAGCGGCACCGTCATCCTCACCGGCTCCAACCTGACCTGGACCGGCGACCTCGCGATCGGCGCGACCTCGACGATCACCTACTCGGTCACCGTGCTGAACCCCGATCCCGGCGACAAGCTGATCAACAACCGGGTCTCCTCCGACACGCCGGGCAGCACCTGCCCGTCCACCGGAACCGTCGCGGCGTGTACGACGCTCGTCACCGTGCTCGTCCCGGCGCTGACCATCGTCAAGACGGCCAACGCGGTGACCACGACCCCCGGCGGCACGGTCGGCTACACGATCACCGCCACCAACAGCGGGCAGACGGCCTACACCGGCGTGAGCGTCACCGACCCGCTGGCGGCGGTGCTGGACGACGCCGCCTACAACGGCGACGCGACCGCCTCGACCGGCACGGTCGGCCTCGCCGGGCAGACCCTGACCTGGACCGGCGACCTGGCGATCGGGGCGACGGTGACCATCGGCTACTCGGTCACCGTCAACACCCCGGACGCCGGCGACCGGGTGCTCGCCAACACCGCCGCCTCGTCCGCGCCGGGCAGCACCTGCCCGGTGGGTGGCAGCGCCCCGGCCTGTGCCGCGTCGGTGGCGGTCCTCCTGCCCGGACTGACCACCTCCATCGTCGCCGACCGGGCGACCACGACCCCGGGCGGCGTCACCCGGTTCACGATCACGATCGCCAACACCGGCCAGACCCCGTACTCCGGCGCGAGCGTCGTGAACTCCCTGGCCGAGGTGCTGGACGCCGCCACCTACAACGACGACGCGACCGCCACCACCGGCGCGGTCGGCCTCGCCGGAACCACACTGACCTGGACCGGTGACCTGCAGGTCGGGGCGACCGCGACCGTCACCTACACGGTGAGGGCCGCCGACCCCAATACCGGCGACACGAGCATGACCAGCGTCATCTCCTCGTCCGTGCCCGGCAGCACCTGCCCGGTGGGCGGCACGGACCCGGCCTGCGGCGCGACCGTCACCGTCCTGATCCCCGCGCTGAGCATCGTGATGACCGCCGACACGGCGACCACGACCCCCGGCGGCACGATCGGCTACACGATCACGCTCACCAACACCGGGCAGACGGACTACACAGGCGCCTCCGTCGTCGCCGCGCTGGACGGCCTGTTCCCCGACACGGTCTACAACAACGACGCGAGCGCCTCCACCGGCGTCTTCGACTACACCGCGCCGAAACTGACCTGGGTTGGATCCCTCGCGACCGGCGCGAGCACCACGATCACCTACTCCGTCACGGTGAAGGACCCCGACCCCGGTGACAAGGCACTGACCAGCGGCGTGTCCTCCACCGCACCGGGCAGCACCTGCCCGGTGGGCGGGAACGACCCGGCGTGCACGACGTTCGTGCGCGTCCTGGTGCCGCAGCTCACGATCACACAGACCGCCGACACCGCCACCGTCGTCGCCGGAGAGGCCGTCCAGTACACGGTGACCCTCGTCAACACCGGCGAGACCGACTATCTCGGCGCCGCGTTCACCGAGCCGCTGGCCGGGGTGCTCGACGACGCCGTCTACGCGGGCGACGCGACCGCCACCGTCGGCACCGTCACCTACGCCGCCGGCACCCTCAGCTGGGGAGGCGCCCTGCCCATCGGGGACACCGCGACGATCACCTACTCGGTCACCACCGTCTATCCGCCGCCGGGCGACAAGATCCTGACCAGCACCGTCAGCTCCGTCACGGCCGGGGCGACCTGTCCCGAGGGGGGAGACGACCCTCTCTGCACCACGACTGTCGCCGTCCTGACCCCCGGCCTCACCATCACCAAGACCGCGGACAACAGCGGTGACGTGGTGGCGGCCGTCACCGTCCAGTACACGATCACGGCCACGAACACCGGGGAGTCGCCGTACGCCGAGGCCGCGTTCACCGACGCGCTGGCCGGGCTGCTCGACGACGCCACCTACGCGGGCGACGCGACCGCCACCGTCGGCACCGTCACCTACGCCGCCGGCGTCCTCAGCTGGACCGGGGCGCTACCGGTGGGGACGAGCGCGGTCGTCACCTTCAGCGTGGTCGTCACCCACGAGACCACCGGCGACGCGATCCTCGACAACCAGGTCACCTCGGCGACCGTCGGCAGCACCTGCCCCGCCGGCGGCACCGACCCCGGCTGTTCCGTCCAGATCGCCGTGACCCCCACCAGCATCACCCTCGTCGATCTGACCAGCACCTTCACTCTGACCGGCAAGCCGGACTCGACGGTCCGCGACAACCAGGCCGTGACCATGACGGTCATCACGAACAGCTTCGACGGCTACACCGTCACCGTGCGGGCGGCGTCCCCCGAGCTCACCTCCGACCAGCCCGGCAACGACTCCACCATCCCGATCGGGAACCTGCGCGTGCGCGAGAGCGGCACGACGGCCTTCCAGCCCCTTTCGACCACCGTCCCGGTGCTCGTCCACGACCAGCCGGTTGCGTCCGCCCCCAACGGGGACGCCATCGGCACCGACTTCGAGGCTTACATCCCCTTCGTCCAGGTCGGCGCCTATTCAGGGACGCTCACCTACGTCGCGACGGCCAAATGACACCGCGCCGTCCCTGGAAGCCCGGGTGGGCTCCCCCTGTACACGAGCAACGTGAAGGAGAAATCCATGGCACTGATCGCGATGATCCGTCCTTCCACCGGCACGCTGCGCGCCGCGGTCCGCTACGGGCTCGGCGCGGCCCTGGCCGTCGCCCTCGCCGTACCGTCATCGGCGGCGGCCGCCCTCAAACCGCATCCCGAGGACCCCGGGGGCGCCGGGGGCAGAGCGAGTAAGGCGGTGACCGGGGGCGTACCCAGCCTGAGCATCAGCATCGACAACGGCCGGACCACCGCCGAGGAGGGAGACCGGCTCACCTACGCCGTCACCGTGCGCAACACCGGGGCGACCCGCGTACGCGACCTCGAACTCACCCAGACCCTGCCGGCCGGCCTCAGGTTCGTCTCGGCGGACGGCGGGGGCTCGGCCTCGAAGGGGCAGGTCCGCTGGAGCGCCGACGTGCCGCCCGGTAAGGACGCCACCTTCCACACCGTCGCGGAGGTGGGGGCCACCCCGGAGGACCTCCTTCGCCTGGCCAGCATCGCCTGCGCGAACACCGAGGGAAGCGACAGGCCGATCGTCTGTGCCACCCACTCCGACCAGTTGCCCGCCGGAGCGGCGGCGGCCGAGGCCGCGCACGTGAGAGCCCACCCCGTGTCGAGCCGCCTGGGGTACGTGGGTCTGGGCGCGGGGGCCGGGCTGCTGGCCCTGGCGCTGGTCGGGCTGCTGTTCCTCCGCCGCTCCAGGCGCGGCCGCCACCTGCGGCAGCCGCCTTCGTGACGACTCAGAGCAACGGAGTACGGGGCCCGTACTCCGTTGCTCAGGAGTGTGACCGAAGCTGCGCATCCAGGGTCCAGATACCGACGTCCACATTGACGACCCTCGCGCGGTAGAGCTCCCGTTCGGTCAGGATGCAGAGGTCGCCCAGACCCAGCTTGGCCATCACGTGGTCGGAGAACGGCGTTCCCGTTCCCGCTCCCGACAGGAGTGACCGCAGGAAGCCCTCGCCCCATTCGACGGTGTGCAGCACCCAGGGCGCCTGCCCGGTGATGACGAGTCCGAGGAGATCGGACAGCTTGTCGGCGTGCTGCCTGCGGAGCCGGCCGTCCGAGAGTTGGGCGATGTGGTTGCCGGTCTCGATCACCGCGGTGACGGGCAGGATGAGATCGCATGATCGTTTCTCGTCCCGGAGCGCTCGCAGCACGCTTTCCCGGTCCTGGTTCCTCCCGGGGACGTCGAGGATGTTGCAGAGCACCGAAGTGTCGACGAACTCGACCCTGCGGACCATCGTCAGCCGATTCCCATCAGACGGTCGAACTCGCTGAAGTCACGCTCTCGGGGCGGTGCCTGCTCCAGCAGGCCCGACGTGATGATCGTGCCGAGATCCCCCTGAGCCATCAGGCTAGGGTAACCGTCGATTTCGGGAAGTGTACGGAGGTTCGACAGGCCTGTGGCGCGATCCCGGGAACACACCACGACGTTCTTGTGATCCTCGGAACTCAGTGCGGAAAGCAGGGCGGGGCTGTGCGTGGTGAAGATCACGCGGGCGGAATTGTCCACGGTCGCCTGCTTCACGAGATCGAGCACCTGTGTCGCCTGGGATGGGTGGAGGCCGTTCTCGAGTTCCTCGATGACCAGCATGGGCGATTTACCGTCATCACTCGTGTCGCGCCCGCCCAGGTCGAGATCGCGTCCCTGCCGCAGCAGCGTCGTGGCGATGGCCGTGAACCTCAGCAGGCCGTCGCTCATCTCGCGTGCGGGGGTGATCGCGGGTCCTTCCCGCAGGGCGAGCATCACATCGTTCAGGTCCGAACGAACGGCCTCGATGCCCGTCACCTCGTGCTCGACGAGGTTCTGCACCCGGGTGAGAAGCTGCCGGAATCGCTCGGTGTCATGCGTCGCCATGTGCCCGATGACGGCGGAGAGGTTCTCCGCCGTCCTGCGCAGCCTTATATCGCGACCGGGGACGTACTGCCTCATCAGGTGCGGGACGGGATCGAGATGGAAGACGCCGCGCAAGGCTTCCAGCATGTCCTCGGCCGCCGTGAGGACAGCGCGCTCCCTCTCGTTCCTGCCCTCCAGCCGGAGAGCGAGCTGGCTGGTCAGGAGCCGGGAGGAACGGAAGGGGGCGCGCGGGCTGCGACCGGGCCGGCCGGTGTACCAGGTGGCGTCGATACTGCCCGACCCCGGCGAGGCGCTTTCGGTCGCGAGCAACTTGTGACGGAACCGCTCCAGCCAGTTTTTCGTGGATCGTTTGTGGCCTGATATGCCCCAGAGCGTTTCGCTGACGATCTCCGGCTCGGGGCGGACCTGGATCGTGACGTCGAACTGCACGATCCAATAGCTGCTCGGTTCGCTTCTGAGAGGGAAGACCGTGCAGCCCAGGCTGAACCGGTCCGTCCCGTGCGGGGGACATCCTTCGATGCCCCCGCGGAGGGGCCCCTCGTCGCCGCGCCTGCTGTCGAGCGCGTCCACGATGTCCGTACCGGCCGCCAGCCGGGAGAGCACCTCAAGCCCGTCGAGCGCGTTCGACTTCCCGCTGCTGTTGCGGCCGATGAGCGCCGTCATACCGCCCAGCGGGAGTGTCGCGTCGCGAAACGTCTTGAACTCCGTGAGGCGCAGCTCATGCAGGTACGGCTTCATATTCGAACGGTACACGTGCGCCCCCTGCCGGAGGGGACGCACGTGAGCCTCTACTCGTCGCCGGTGAGGGAGAAGCTCCGCAGGCGCCTGCCCGCCCAGACGACCGCGCCGACGGTGACGATGGCCAGGGCGGGGACGGCGAAGCCGAGGGTGATCTCGGTGGAGAAGAACGCGGAGGACGACAGCTGGTCGGCGATCGTCTGGGCCCACTGCTGGATGGAGAACCTGCGGGCGCCGGGCACGAAGTTGCCGACCACGCCCTCCCAGACGAGCGCGTAGACGATGCCGATCGTGACCGCGTGCCGGGTCAGCACGCCCAGCAGCATGAACACCGCCGCGTACGCGATCCCGCCGATGAGGGAGCCGAGCGCGAAGCCGTACGCGATACCGGATTCGAGGTTGACCAGCAGGTAGGCCGCGACGAAGGTCGGCACGGCGGCGAACAGCGCGAGCATCGAGGCGGCGACCACGAACTTGGTCCGGGCGATCACCGGGCGGGAGATCGGCTTGGACAGCAGGTGGATGATCGTGCCGTCGTCGATCTCGGGGGCGATCACCCCGGTCCCCGCGATCAGGCCGAGCAGCGGCAGCATGGTGCCGATGGCGAAGGTCTGCATGAGCGTGACCGCGGTCCGCTCGTCGGCGGCGCCGATGAACCTCAGCAGGGCGGCCATGGCGACCAGCACCATGGGAAGCATGATCAGCAGCCAGATCCGGCGGCGGCCGAGGAGCGCCCGGTAGGAGATTCCGGCGATGACACCGTTCATGGTCAGCTGCTCCTGTTGATCAGGTAGGAGAAGACGCTCTCCAGGTCTTCGTCGGCGGGGGAGACCTGCAGGATCCGGATGTCCGCGTCCTTGGCGACCCTGGGCAGCAGCCGGGTGAAGCGCCGGAAGTCGACGGCGTGCACCTCCAGGCCCGCCTCGGTCAGCGAGACCGAGCCCGAGGAGGCGTCGGCGATCAGCGCGGACGCCAGGCGGCGGTCGTCGCTGGAGCGGACCCTGAACAGGTGCGGGCGGTCGGTCATCCGGCGGCGGATCTCGCGGAAGTCCCCGGAGGCGGCGTGGCGTCCGGCCACCAGCACCTCGATGTGCTGGGCGACCCGCTCCACCTCCTCCAGGATGTGCGAGCTGAACAGGATGGTCTTGCCCGCGGTGCCCATGGCGCGGACCAGGTCCATCAGGTGCAGGCGCTGGCGCGGGTCCATGCCGTTGAACGGCTCGTCGAGCAGCAGGACCTGCGGGTCGTGGACGAGGGCCGCGGCCACCTTGACGCGCTGGCGCATGCCCTTGGAGTACGTCTCGATCCTGCGGTCCTTGGCGCTCTCCATCTCCACCAGGGCGAGCGCCTTGCGCGCGGCGTCGTCGGGGTTGGGCAGGCGGTGCAGCCTCGCGCTGGACAGCACGAACTGCCAGCCGGTGAGGAAGCCGTAGACGGCCTCGCGCTCGGGGACCAGGCCGATGGAGCGGTAGATCTCGTGGTTGCGCCAGATGCGGTCGCCGTCGAGGGTGACGGTGCCGCCCGAGGGGGCGAGGAACCCGGCCATCATGTGCAGCAGCGTGGACTTTCCCGCGCCGTTGGGGCCGAGCAGCCCGGTGACGCCGGGGCCGACGGTCATGGTGATGTCGTTGACGGCGACCACGTTGCCGTACCAGCGGGACACCTGGGCCAGTTCGATCTTCATCGGGAGGCCGCCTTACGGTAGCGCGCGATCAGGGCCGTGACGGACAGGGCGATCAGCGCGATCATGATCACTCCCGCGACGAGGGATCCGCCGTCCGGCGGGTAGATGACGCCCGCGGTGGGTGTCGCCCCGAAGATCCCGACGTGCACGGCGGCGTCCACCAGGAAGAACGGGTTGATCAGCCACGCCCACGCGGCGGCGGTGTCGTCGCCCATCGACTCCAGCGTCGCGAACAGCACGGTCGAGGTGGCGGAGGCGAGCAGGTAGAAGGCGATGACCGCGGCCACGCCCAGGCCGCGCCTGGGGGTGAACGAGGCGATGGCCACGCCGAGGCAGGCCAGCAGCAGCGCGTAGCAGACCGCGCCGGCCATGGAGGTGAGGTATTCGGCGGTGTGCGTGTCGCCGGGCAGGTCGATGACCACCTCGCCGATGTAGAGCACGGTGAGGGGCGCCGCCAGCAGCAGGAACATGGCGGTCGTCATCGCCGCGAGCTTCGCCCCGACGTAGTCCCAGATCGTCACCGGGCGCGACAGGTAGAGCGGCAGCACCCGGAAGCGCAGGTCCGGCGCGACGGCGTACGGCGACTGCGAGGCCAGGAAGATCGCGAGCACGGCCTGCATGACGACGGCGTACTCGGTGTAGCGCATCCCCTCCTGCTGGGCCAGCGCCATGATCGCGATGGAGACGACCGCGGGCAGGAGCATGACGCCCAGGAGCACGAAGGGGATGATCTTCGAGCGGGCGGTGCGGCCGAGCCCGAAGATCCCGCGCAGGCTGTGCGCGGTCAGCGCGGCGGTGGCGTGGCCGCGGCCGAGCCGCGGCCCCTCGTAGTGGCGGTATCCGATGTCGTGGATGACACCCGTGGGTTCAGACATTGACCGGCTCCCTGAAGACGTCCTCGATGCGCTGGCGGCCCTGCTCCACGCGCACGAGGCAGAGGTCGAGCTCGCAGACGGCGTCACGGAGTGCGTCGAAGGTCTCCGGCGCGCGGACGTGGACGAGCAGCAGCCTGCCGTGCGGGGTGACGGTCTCGCCCAGTTCGGTCAGCCGGGCCGCCAGCGCGTCCTGCCCCTCCTCGACCTCGACGGTCACGGTCTGGGTGATCTGGGTGAACTCCCCGATGGACGAGGAACGCAGCAGCTTGCCGCCGTCGATCACGATGACGTGGTCGCATACCCGCTCCAGCTCGCCCAGCAGGTGGGAGGTGACCAGCACGCTGATGCCGAACTCGGAGCCGATCCTGCGGATCAGCGCGAGCATCTCGTCGCGGCCCCGCGGGTCGAGGCCGTTGGTGGGCTCGTCCAGCAGGACCAGGCGCGGGTCGTGCACCAGGGCCTGGGCCAGCTTGACGCGCTGCTTCATGCCGGTGGAGTAGCCGCCCATCGCCCGGTAGCGCTCCTCGTACAGCCCGACGTGGCGCAGGACGTCGGCGGCGCGCTCGCGGGCCGCGGTGCGCGGCAGGCCCGACATCTGGGCCATGTGCACGGTGAACTCGGTGGCGGACAGGTCGGGCGGCAGGCAGTCGTGCTCCGGCATGTAACCCACGACCCGGCGGATCTCCGCCCCCCTGCTCGTCGCGTCCATGCCCAGCACCTGGGCGCTTCCCGCGCTGGGTTCGAGCAGGCCGAGCAGGATCTTGATCAGCGTGGATTTGCCCGCGCCGTTGGCGCCGACCAGGCCGGTCACACCGGGGCCGACGGTGACGGTGAGCTGGTCGAGCGCCGTCACCCGGGGGAAACGTCTGGTTAGTCCCTCGGTGGCGAGGATAGTCATGCTCGGACACTATCCGTCGCCGCAGGTGCGCACCTCCGTCACACGAAGGAGGCTCGCATCGTCCGAAAGGGCAATTCTCAGCCGCTAACTCCCACCCGGGCGCGCCGGCAGCCTCATCCCGAACCGGGACCAGTAGGCCTTCTGGATGAGAAGCGTCACCACGCCGGAGATGACCATGCCCGCGACGTTCACCCCGAGCTGGATGGCCGAGGCGGCCATGTCGCCCCAGCGGGCCAGCGCGGCGGCGACCGCGAAGTATCCGGCGGCGGGGACCGTGGTGACCGAGATGAAGACGCCGACCAGGGCCGAGGACTTGCCCGCGGTGACCGAGAGCACTCCGGCGGCCCCGGCGAGCAGCGCGACGATGAACGACCACCTGTCGTACTTGACGATGAACTCGATCTCCTCGTGCCCGGTCGCCAGGGTGCCCACGCCGATCCAGCCGAGCCCCCGTGTGACCAGCGCGCCGACGAAGGTGATCACGACGGCGGCGGTGAAACCCAGGACCAGGGTCCTGGCCGCGCGGCCGATGAGGTCCCTGTCGGTACGGAGCAGGCCGAAGCAGACGGCCGCGATCGCGCCGAACTCCGGTCCCAGCACCATCGCGCCGACGATGAGGATCGGCGAGTTGACGATCACGCCGATCGCCGCGAGCAGCGTGGCGATCGTGAGGAACACGAGGAAGGCCCAGGTGAGCCGGGTGTCCTCGTCGACCCGCTGGGCGAACTCCGCCCAGACCACCGCGTCGTCGCTGTCGCCCGGCGCCTCCTCCTTGGCGCGCTCGGCCACCTCCGAGATCGACAGGTCGACCTCCTCGGCCGCGATCGAGCCCTCCGCGTGCAGGCCGAGCTCCTGGAGCCGCTCGATCACCTCGTTGGCGGCCTCGCGGGCGATGTCGAACTGGACGAGGTCACCGGCGGGGGAACGCGCGGCACCGGGGAAAACCACGATGTTGACGACGCCGACGCACTCGTCGAGCACCTCCAGCACCTCGTCCGACAGCTCCGGCGGACTGATCACGCGTAGATGCAGCACGGGCCAACCCTAGGACCTGTGCCCCGGTTTGGGGATCCGTCCCCAGGGGGAACCGGGGCTGCAGGCGTGAGAGGAGCCATCCGAGCAGGGGACCGGGGAGTCCGGCATGGTCACCCAGGTGCGCCCGCCGCGGTGAGATGGGATGAACGCGTACCATCGAGCCTTGCCACTCTGCGATACGGGCAAACGGCGACCGAATCGTCACGCGGGAGACGCCAGCGCATGAATACGCCACCATCGCCACCTGGAGCGGAGCGGAGTGCCGGATCATCCGTCCGGATCGGCGCTCTCGTTCCGCTGACTCGGCCTGGCTGGGTCGAGGCGGGCCGGCACCTGCTCGCCGGACTCGAGCTGGCCGTTCGCGACGTCAACGACGCCGGCGGGATCGCCGGAAGACCACTCGAGCTGGTGGTCCGGGACACCGCGGCCGATCCGCAGAGGGCCGTGGCGGCCGTGGACGAATTGGCCGGCCTGGGCGTGGCCGCCTTGGCGGGGGAGTATCACAGCGTCGTCGCTCGCGCCGCCGCCGCCAGGGCCGACGCCCTCGGCCTGCCGTTCCTCTGCTCGTCGGCGGTTCTCGACGCGCTCACCGAACAGCCGACGAAATGGGTCGCGCGCCTCGCCCCGGCGCAATCCCGCGGCTGGCGGATCTACGCGGACTTCCTCCTCGGGGCGGGCCACGGTCGAATCGCCGTAGCCGCAGAGCCGAGTGTCTACTGGGCGTCTGGGACCCGTATCCTGCGGGACCACCTCGCCGCACGCGGCGGCACCGTCACCGAACTCGACATGCGCGCGCTCGCCCCCACGGCCGTGTGCGACGAACTCGTCGGCAATCGGGCGACGGCTCTCCTTCTTCTGGTCGGCAATCCGGAGCCGGCGGTGTCGATCGTCAGGTCCGTCCGCCGCGACCAGCGCCTCGCCGAGATCATGATCGGTGCTCCGGCCGGGCAGCCGGAGTTCGCCGAATGGGCGACGTCGCTGGGGGACGACGGCGCCGCGATCCCGTTCTTGCGCTACCTGCCCGAGCGCCTCGGCCCACTCGGTGCACGAGTCGAGACGGCCCTCCGCGAGCGGCTGGCCGAGACGCCCTCCTTCGTCGCTTTCGAGGGCTACGACACGGTCGCCGTCCTCGCCGACGCGCTGCGTTCTCACGGCGCGGACCGGGCGCGCACCGCCGAATCCTGGCCGCGCGTCGCGGTCGAAGGCACCCGCGGGCAGATCCGGTTCTCCCGCACACCCGGCATCAGCGTTTGGCAATGGACGTGGACGCCGATCCAAGTCGTTGATCGAGATCCGGCGGAACCCGATCGCTTCCGGATCCTTCACACCGGTTGAGAGAGCACGGAGGTCCGGCTGCCGCCCTCGCCGTCCCAGGCGGGCGTGGTTCCCCTGACGACATGCCTCAGGGGACCTTGGCGGCCGGGCCCTCAGGGGACCTTGACGGCGGGGTCGGCGCTCAGGCGCCGGAGCAGGCCGGCCGTCCGGGAGGCCTGCTCGGCGTCCTGTCCGGTCCGGTGGCCCGACTCGATGGCGCCCGCGAGAGCCGCCAGCTCGTGCGGCGGCAGGAAGGCGCGCGCCGCGCGCAGCCGCAGCAGGACTTTGCGGCCGCCCCGCTCCTGGGCGTACAGGTAGAGGTACGGGAGCCTGCGGCCGGTGAGGTCACGGGCCCTTGAGCACTCGGGGAAGGAGTCCAGCCAGACGTGGGCCCGCGCGAGGTCCACCCTGCGCGTCGTGAACGCGCCGCGGACCTCCACGACGCTTCCCTCCATCTCCGCCCGGAAGTGGAAGATGCCGAGGAGAACGATGAGGAAGACCATCATGACCACGACGAAGGGCACCATCAGGATCTGGGATTCGAGAGAGGAGCCTCCGGCGGACAGCTGAACGGCTCGTTCGAGCTTCGAGATCACGAACAGCGGGATGCCGACGAAAGGGACGGCCAGGAGGATGGCGCCGATCTTCATGCCGGTGCTCGCGCCAACGCTCAGCTTCAGCGGCCCATGGGATGGGATGCTCACGTATTAGACACTAACCCCCTTAACTAGCGGGTCTTTGGCGCTATTTCGGCATATATGACTGCACGTAGAGAGAAGTTTTACCTCCGGCGGGTGTTGGTTTCGCGGCGGCCGTAACGGCGCCTTCCCCTCGGAGCCGTCCGGTGGGAGTCCGGTGGGAGAGGGCGTCTCATCGAGGCGCGGGTGCTCAGGTGAGCGAGTCGATCCAGCGTTCCAGGCGGCGGCCCTCCCCGGCCATGAGCTCGGGGTCCCTGAAGGTGTTGGTGAGGAGCGCGATGCCCTGGTAGGCGGCGACCAGGGCGACCGCGAGCTCGCGGGAGTCGGATCGGCCCATCTCCCGGAACTGCATCTCGGCATAGTCGATCAGCAGTCGCATGACCTCGGCCGCGGCGCGGTCGAGGCCGTCGGTGCGCTTGTCGAGCTCCGAGCACAGGCTCCCGGTGGGACAGCCGTACCGCGCGGTGAGCTCGCGTTGGTCGATCCAGCCGCGCAGGAGCGCCTTCAGGCGGTCGCGGGGGCCGGTGTGCAGGTCGAGCGAGGCGGTCATCGCCCGGAAGCCGAGCGCGTGCGCCTCGATCGCCGCCTCGACGAGCTGGTCCTTGGTCTTGAAGTAGTAGTAGACGTTGCCCAGGGGGACCTCGGCCACGCGGGCGATGTCGGCCAGCGTCGTCTTCTCGACACCCTGCTCGTGCAGGACCCGGGACGCGGCGGCGACGAGCCGCTCCCGCTTGCCCCGCTTCGCGGTAACTGAGTCAGTCATCTCACTAACGAGTGTAGACAACCGGGGCGGCTGCTGGCTATGGTCCTTTTAGTCAGTCAACTAACTTACTTGCGACGGGCGGGACTCTCATGATCGTGGTCACGGGATCGACCGGGAACGTCGGACGAGTGCTCGTACGGGCGCTCGCCGAGGCAGGGGAGCGGGTGACGGCGGTTTCGCGACGGCCTTCTGACATGCCGGAGGGCGTGACGCACCACCGGGCCGACCTGGCCGACCCGCAAAGCCTCCGGCCCGCGCTCGACGGGGCCGACGCGCTGTTCCTCCTCGTCGCCGGTGCCGGAGAGCACCTGAACCCGCGAGGCATCCTCGACGTCGCGAGGGCGGCCGGGGTCCGGCGGGTCGTCCTGCAGTCCTCCCAGGCCGCCGGGACGCGACCGGAGTCCGGCTCCCACGCTCCCCTCCGGGCGTTGGAGGACGCCGTCCGGCGGTCGGGCCTGGAGTGGACCGTCCTGCGGCCGGGAGGCTTCGACTCCAACGCGTTCGCGTGGGCGGAGATGATCCGCTCGCGGCGGACCGCCGCCGCGCCGTTCGGCGACGTCGGGCTGCCGGTCGTCGACCCGGCCGACATCGCCGAGGTCGCGGCAGTGGTCCTGCGCAAGGGGGAGCACGCCGGCCACACGTACGAGCTCACCGGCCCGGCGCCGATCACCCCGCGACGGCGGGCCCAGGCGATCGGGGACGCGCTGGGCACGCCGGTGCGGTTCGTCGAGCAGAGCCGCGAGGAGGCCCGGGAGCAGATGCTGCGGTTCATGCCCGAGCCGGTCGTGGAGGGCACCCTCGCCATCCTGGGAGAGCCGTCGGCCGCCGAACAGCGGGTGAGCCCCGACGTGGAACGGATCCTCGGCCGCGCCCCCCGCACCTTCGCCGAGTGGGCGCGACGCAACGTCGGCGCCTTCAGGTGACCCGCCCGCGGCGTTGGCGAAGGCACATCCGCGCTCCTCGGCCGGAGGCGCCGGGTTCCCGATGTGCCGCTGCTCCGGCAGCCCCGTTGTCACCGTCCGCTACCGCGGACTCGCGAAGCACGCGGTCAGGGCGGGGTTTCGCGGGTCCGGACGACGCGGCCACCGGCCACCGGCGTGATCCGTGACCAAAATCGGCGATCTGGTCGCCGGTTTTTGAATCGGCCGTCACTTGGCGTAACCAATGCCGTAGCGTTTGGAAAACAACAACCGCCTCGGGGGAGTGACGCCCGGAAGGGGCGAGCGATGCCACCCAGACCCCGCAGCCTCAAGCGGCAGATGGACGTTCTCACAACCCAGATGCGCGAGCACGGGGCGACGTGGAGCCAGATCGCCGCGGACTATCAGCTCCGGTTCAAGCTCAATCCGCTGCGCGGCTTCCGCGAGGCACACCGATACACGCAGTCCGAGGTGGTCCGACTATGGAACCTGCGCTGGCCAGACGACGTGCTCAGCGAACGCCGGCTCGGGGCGTGGGAGGCCTGGCCTTCGGCGACAGGCAACGAGCCTCCCATCTCCGGACTGGAACGCCTGGCCCGCATCTACCGGTGCCGGGCCGGGGACCTGGTCCATGGGGAGGACCACAGTCGTGAAGACGACCGCATCGGCAGGCACCCGGCGGCCAAGGACCGACCCGTTCCCCGGCCCGTACTCACCGTTACCGATATCGCCTCATTTCTGGACGGGTTGCCGACACAGCCGCCCGGCCACGAGGCCGATCGGGTTCTCACGGTCGCGGCTCTGCGGGAGCAGGAGTTCGGCTATCTGGTCGCCGCTCTCACCCAGTGGGCGGACGGGATGAAACGCCGCGACCTACTGGCCGTGGTCGCCTCCGCGGCCGCCGCGGCGCACGCCTCCCCCCTTCTCGCCCACCTGGACCGCGACGCCCTCGAACGCCTGACTTCGGCCTCCCAGGCGCCCTCCCGGGTCGACGGCGAGGTGGTCGGGCATGTGGAGACGATCCTTCGTCACGCCATCAGGCAGGAGGACATCCTGGGTCCCCAGGCGGTGCTGGAGACGGCTCTGGCGCAGCACGGGCTGGTCCGCCGGCTCCTGGCGGGCGCCGCCGACGAGGACCTGCGCCGGCGACTGATGTCGCTGCTCGCCGACGTATCCCGTTTCATCGGGTGGCTGCTGTTCAACTCCGGTGACTTCGCCGGAGCCGAGCACTATTACGGCCAGGCCCGGCGTGCCGCTCATGAAGCCGACGACGACCTCATGTCCAGTTACGTGCTCGCCCAGTGGAGTCACCTGGCCACCTGGTCCGGCGACCCGCGTCTCGGGGTCGAGCACGCTCTCGGGGCACTCGCCTGGGCGCAGCGAGCCGGCAGTCCCATACTGATCGCCTACGCCAACGACGTCGGCGCCCGCGCCTATGCGGGAATCGCGCGTCGCGAGAACGGCAAGAACCGGGCCAGGGACCACGCGCGGTGCCGTACCGCGCTGTCGGCCGCCCGCTCGGGGCTGGACGACTCCACGAAGGACGACCCCGGCCGGAGACTGACGTACTTCTTCGGTCCGGCCATGCTCACGCTGACCCGCGCCCTGTGTCACCTCGACATGCGTGAACCCGACAACGCGATCGCCTGCGCGCGCGAGGCGATGACCTCGATAGGGACGGCCTTCTCCCGCAACCTGGCGTTCGGCCACCTGTATCTCAGCCGCGCGTTCGCCCAGAAACGTGAGATCGGCCAGGCCTGCACGGAACTGGCCCTGGCCGCCGAGCTCACCAGCCGCAACCGGTCCCCGCGACTGGTCGCGGCCACCGCCGACGCCCGCCAGGCCCTGTCACCCTGGAACCGCACCGACGCCGTGGTGCGCCTGGACGAGCGGCTGCGCTCCTATGGCCTGCCCGCGGGCAGGTCTTCCAGGACGTAGATGTCGTAGACGTCGTTGACGGACGACGCCGGGGCGTCCACGCTCCCGACCTGCCGCCAGCCCCATGATCGGTAGAGCCGCTGGTTGCCCTTCAACCGCGGCTCCACGGCCAGCACCGCCCGCTGCGCCCCGCACCCCGCCAGCACCGCCTCGGTCAGCCGTCTGGCGATGCCGCGCCCGCGGTGGCCGGGCAGTACGCCCAGATCCACCAGGTGCCAGGTGCGGGAACCGGACTCGTCGGTGAACCCGGCCGGGAGCGGATCACGTACGCCGTGCCACCAGCGACCCCCCTCCCGCAGAAAGGCCCCGTAGGCGAAGCCGACCAGCAGCCCGTGCTGCCGGGCGACCGACAGCCGGAACCCCCGCCGTCCGAGGAGGTCGGCGTAGGAGGCGCGCTGGTGCTCGAACTCGGCGGGCCCCTCGCTGTTGGGCGGGGCACCGAACGCCTCCCGGTACGCCGCACCGACCTCCTCGGTGAAGGTCCCGGCCTCCTCCGGGCCCAAAACCCTCACGATCACACGACCGCTCGCTGTCCTGCCCACGGCACCCGCCCTTCTCACCCGCTCTCGTCTCGAAAACTATCCGCGGGGCCTTGCCCGAAACAGCCGGGAAGGCCGCTGCCGCGACGGCCGCGATCGGGGCGCCGCGGTCATCCGGCCTGCCGGGAGCGCAGAGAGGGTCAGATGCGGCGGAGGCGGACGCGCTGGATGGAGTGGTTGGCGCCCTTGTGCAGCACCAGGTCGGCCCGGCCTCTGGTGGGGGCGATGTTCTCGACGAGGTTGCGCTCGTTGATGTCGCGCCAGACATTCTTGGCGAAGTCGGTCGCCTCCTCCTCCGACAGGTCGGCGAGATACCTGAAGTAGGACTTCGGGTCCTCGAAGGCCGTGCGCCGGAGCTTGTGGAAGCGGTCCACGTACCAGTCGCGGATGTGCTCGACCTTGGCGTCCACGTAGATGGAGAAGTCGAAGTAGTCGTTGATCGCGAGGGCGGTGGGCGGGGCGGGCTGCAGGACGTTGAGGCCCTCGACGATGAGGATGTCGGGACGGCGTACGGTCTGGGTCGCGCCGGGCACGATGTCGTACTCCAGGTGGCTGTAGACCGGGGCCGTCACCTCCGGCAGGCCCGCCTTGACGTCGGCGACGAACCTGACCAGGGCCCGCCGGTCGTAGCTCTCGGGGAAGCCCTTCCTGTGCATGATGTCCCTGGCGGTGAGGGTCTCGTTCGGGAACAGGAAGCTGTCGGTGGTGATCAGGTCCACCCGGGGGTGCTCGGGCCAGCGGGCCAGCAGGGTGTGCAGCAGCCTGGCCGTGGTCGACTTGCCGACCGCGACGCTTCCGGCGATGCCCAGCACGTACGGGGCCGGCCGCCGCCCGCCGCCGAGGAAGGTGTTGAGCGCCGCGCTGCGCTGCCTCACCCCGGTGAAGTGGAGGTTGAGCAGCCGGGTGAGCGGCAGGTAGATGTCGGTGACCTCGGCCAGGTCGATCGGATCGTCGACGCCGCGCAGCTCCTCCAGTTCGTCCACGGTGAGCGTGAGGGGGGTGTTCTTCCGGAGTTCGCTCCACTGTGCCCGGCTCAGCTGCACGTACGGTGTCGCGGTGTCCAAACCGTTGGCCATGCTCAGAGAGCCTACTGATCCGCCGGGAACGGGCTCCTGCCGGGTGTTGATCCGCCGGGAGCGGGTTCCCGCCGGGTGTTGATCCGCTGGGAGTGGGTTCCCGCCGGGTACCGGTCGGGATTCTTGGGCTGTCCGGGGGGTTCTCCATAGACGCGGCGGCCGATCTCTCAGGGAGGGGGTATGACAATGTGCGGAATAGTGGGATATACGGGACAGCGGTCGGCGGTCGAGGTCGCGGTCGAGGGGCTGGGCCGGCTGGAGTACCGGGGGTACGACTCGGCGGGGATCGCCCTGGTCGGGGCGGACGGCCTCGCCGTGGAGAAGCGGGCGGGGAAGCTGGCCAACCTCCGCTCGGCCCTGGTCTCGCGGCCCGTGCCGCCGGCCGGCGCGACGGCGGGGATCGGGCACACCCGGTGGGCCACCCACGGAGCCCCGACCGACCGCAACGCCCACCCGCACACCGACTGCGACGGGCGGATCGCGGTCATCCACAACGGGATCATCGAGAACTTCGCCGCGCTCAGGACCGAGTTGGAGGGCACGGGGCACCGGATCGTCTCCGAGACCGACACGGAGGTGGTGGCGCACCTGCTGGAGGAGTTCGCCGCCGGGGGGCTCATGGAGGCGATGCGCCGGGTCTGCCTGCGGCTGGAGGGGGCGTTCACCCTGCTCGCGGTCTCGGCCGACGAGCCCGACGTGGTGGTGGGGGCGCGGCGCAACTCGCCGCTGGTGATCGGCAGGGGTGACGGGGAGAACTTCCTCGGCTCGGACGTGGCGGCGTTCATCGCGTACACGCGCGAGGCGGTGGAGCTGGGCCAGGACCAGGTGGTCGAGCTGCGTCCCTCGAAGATCACGGTCATCGACTTCCAGGGCCTGCCGGCGGTGACGCGTGACTACCACGTCGACTGGGACGCCTCCGCCGCGGAGAAGGACGGCTACGACCACTTCATGCTCAAGGAGATCGCCGAGCAGCCCCGGGCCGTCGCCGACACGCTGCTCGGCAGGATCGGCGAGGACGGGCGGCTGGTACTGGACGAGATGCGGCTGTCCGACCAGGAGCTGCGCGACATCAACAAGATCATTCTGGTCGCCTGCGGGACCTCGTACCACGCTGGGCTCATCGCCAAGTACGCCATCGAGCACTGGGCCCAGCTGCCCTGCGAGGTCGAGGTGGCGAGCGAGTTCCGCTACCGCGACCCGATCCTCGACCGCGACACGCTGGTGATCGTGATCAGCCAGTCGGGCGAGACCATGGACACCCTCATGGCGGTACGGCACGCGCGCGGGCAGCGGTCCCGGGTGCTGGCGGTCTGCAACGTGAACGGTTCCACGATCTCCCGTGAGTCCGACGCCGTCCTCTACACGCACGCGGGCCCCGAGGTCGCGGTGGCCTCCACCAAGGCGTTCCTCACCCAGCTGGTGGCGTGCTATCTGGTGGCGCTCTATCTCGCCCAGGTCAGGGGGGTGAAGTTCGGCGACGAGATCACCCAGATCGTCGAGCGGCTGGCGCAGATGCCGTCCAAGGTGAGCGAGGTCCTCGCGACCGTCGAGCCGGTCCGCGCGCTGGCCAGGTCGCTGGCCGGCGAGCGGTGCGTGCTCTTCCTGGGGCGGCACGTGGGCTTTCCCGTCGCGCTCGAAGGGGCGCTGAAGCTCAAGGAACTGGCGTACATGCACGCCGAGGGCTTCGCGGCGGGGGAGCTGAAGCACGGCCCGATCGCGCTGATCGACAAGGGGCTCCCGGTGGTCGTCGTCGTCCCCTCGCCGTCCGGCCAGCGGGTGATCCACGACAAGATCGTGTCCAACATCCAGGAGATCCGGGCCAGGGGCGCGAGGACCCTCGTCATCGCCGAGGAGGGGGACGTCGCGGTCGCGCGGTACGCCGACACGCTGATCCACATCCCGGCCGTGCCGACCCTGCTCCAGCCGCTGGTCGCCACGGTGCCGCTCCAGGTCTTCGCGTGCGAGCTTGCCACGGCCAAGGGGCACGACGTCGACCAGCCCCGCAACCTCGCCAAGTCGGTCACGGTGGAGTAAGCCGGGGCCGGGGGTTCTCCACAGCCTGTGGACAAAGCCTATGGATTATCCACGGCCGGAAGTGGGTATAGGAGCTGCCCGCCTTCTTGTCAGATTAATTGTCGATATATGCCATATAGCGGTTTACTGGGACGGATTAACGTGGCGTGAATCCACCGGACCCAAGGGAGCCGCAAGATGGATCGTCGTCGTTTCCTCGCCCGAGGCGGTGCGCTGGCCGCGCTGGGGGTGGCCGGGCCGTTCGCCGGCGTCGCGCGGGCGGGAGCGAACGGGGAGATCCTCCCGGGCGCCGGGTACGGGCCGCTGAAGCCGGTCAAGGACGAACGGGACGGCGTGGTGCGGCTCCACCTGCCCGGCGGCTTCCACTACAGGTCCTTCAACGCCGCCGGCGACAAGTACAGCGACGGATCCACCGTCCCCTCCCGGCACGACGGCATGGCCGCGTTCCGAGGGCCGGCCGGCAGCGCGATCCTCATCCGCAACCACGAGGTCAACGGCCCGGTCGGCGCGTTCGGCGACCCGGCCAAGGCCTACGACCCGGCGGCGGGCGGCGGCACCTCGACCCTCCGGGTCACCCGCTACGGCAAGGTGCTCAAGTCCGCTCCCAGCCTGACCGGCACCCAGATGAACTGCTCCGGCGGCCCGATGCCCTGGGGCGCCTGGGTGACCTGCGAGGAGACCGTGAACGGGCCGGACGTGGGCAACGACTTCACCGGCCAGGACAACGGCAAGCTCACGCAGAAGCACGGCTACATCTTCGAGGTCCCGCTCGACGGCAAGGCCGGAGGGCCGATCAGGAACGCCGGGCGGTTCGCCCACGAGTCGGCCGCGTTCGACGGGTTCACCGGCGCGATCTACCTCACCGAGGACAACTTCGGCTTCGCCTCCGGCTTCTACCGCTACCTGCCCCCGAAGAACCCGCTGGAGGCCCGCCGCATCCTCGACGGCGGCAGGCTCCAGATGCTGGCCGTGCGGGGCGCCCCGGGCAAGGACCTCTCGCTCGGCCAGCCCAAGGGGGCCTCGTACGCGACCACCTGGGTGGACATCGACGACCCCGACCCCGCCTTCATCGGCATCCCCGCCAACGACGTCGCCGTCCAGGCCGTCGGTAACCAGGGCAGGGCCAAGGGCGCGGCGATCTTCTCCCGGCTGGAGGGGGCGATCAACCACCACGGCACGATCTACTTCGTCTCCACCCAGGGCGGCGCGACCGCGTCCGGCGACACCCCGCCCAGCGGCTTCGGCAAGGGGCGCGGCCAGGTGTGGGCGTACGAGACGTGGAGCGGGCGGCTCAGGCTCGTCTACGAGTCGCCGGGCGCGGTCACCCTCGACCTGCCCGACAACGTCACCGCCAGCCCCCGGGGCACCCTGGTCCTCTGCGAGGACGGCTCGGGCGACAACTACCTGCGCGGTCTCACCCGCCGGGGCGAGATCTTCGACTTCTCCCGGCTGGTCCCCGTCGACGGCGACTCCGGCGCCGAGTTCGCCGGCTCGACGTTCGGCCCCGGCGGCCACACCCTCTACGTCAACGTCCAGTCGTCCAAGGGGATGAGCTTCGCCATCTGGGGCCCCTGGCAGCGCGGCGGCTTCTGACCCGCGGGATCGCGGGCCGGTGACGTGACGCCACTAGCCTGGGAGGGTGATCGTTGGTATCGGCGTCGACGTCGTGGACACGGCCAGGTTCGAGGTGACGCTGGCGCGGACGCCCGCGCTGCGGGATCGCCTGTTCACCGAGGGGGAGAGCACGTTGGGCGCGGCCTCCCTGGCCGCCAGGTTCGCGGCCAAGGAGGCCGTCGCCAAGGCCCTGGGCGCACCTCCAGGGCTGCGGCACCTGGACGCCGAGGTGATCGCCGGGGAGCACGGACGGCCCGAACTGCGGGTGACCGGGCGGGCGGCGGAGGTCGCCAGGGCGCTGGGCGTGGCCCGGTGGCACATCTCCCTGAGCCATGACGGGGGCGTCGCCATCGCCTACGTGATCGCCGAGGGATAGATTCGGTGGAATGCGAATCGCGTACACCTCCGACCAGATCAGGGCGGCCGAGGCGGCGCTGATGGCGACGCTGCCCGAGGGCGCCCTGATGGAGCGGGCCGCCACCGGGCTCGCGGTGGTCTGCGCCAGGATGCTCGGCGGCGTGTACGGCTCCCGCGTCGTGCTGCTCGTCGGCGGCGGCGACAACGGCGGCGACGCCCTGTTCGCCGGGGCCCGCCTGGCGGCCAGGGGGGCCAGGGTCGACGCGCTCCTCGCCGGGACGCGCGTCCACGCGGCGGGCCTGGAGGCCCTGCGCCGCGCGGGCGGCCGAGTGACGGGCCCGAACTCCGATCACGGCCCCGCGGAGGACCCGGCCTCGGGAAGCTCGGCTCGGAAAACCTCGGAGGACCCGGCGGGAGCGCGCGTCCGCGACCTGCTCGGCGCGGCGGACCTGATCGTGGACGGGATGCTCGGGATCGGCGGGGCCGGGGCGCTCAGGGAGCCGTACGCGACCCTGGCCGGGCTCGCGAACGACGCGCCCGGCGAGGTCCTCGCGGTGGACGTGCCGAGTGGCGTGGACGCGAGCAGCGGCCGGGTGGAGGGCCCCGCGGTCCTCGCGGACGCCACCGTCACGTTCGGGGCGTGGAAGGTCGGGCTGCTCGTCGATCCCGGCTCCGGGCACGCGGGCCGGACGGAACTCGTCGACATCGGCCTCGGCCCCCACCTGCCCGACCCCGACGCGGCCGTGCCGACGGACGCCGACGTGGCCGCGCTGCTGCCCAGGCCCGGCGCGTCGTCCGACAAGTACCGCAGGGGCGTCGTCGGGATCGCGGCCGGCAGCGAGCGCTACACCGGCGCCGCGGTGCTGGCCGTGGGCGGGGCGCTGCGGGCCGGGGTGGGCATGGTCCGCTACGCAGGGGTCGCGGAGCCGGTGGCCCAGGTACGGGCCCGCTGGCCCGAGGCCGTGATCACCACGCTCGCGCCGGGCGAGGGGGTCGAGGAGGTGGGCCGTGTGCAGGCGTGGGTGCTCGGCCCCGGCCTCGGCACCGGCGACGAGGCACGCGCCATCGCCCGCTCGGTGCTGTCCAGCGAGGTTCCCGTGCTCGTCGACGCCGACGCGCTGACCCTCGCGGCCCAGGACAGGTCCCTGCTCCGCCGGGGCGCGCCGGTGCTGATCACCCCGCACGCGGGCGAGCTCTCCCGCCTGATCGAGGTGCCGAGGGAGCGGATCGAGGCGCGGCGCCTGGAGAACGTGCGCAGGGCGGCGGCGGAGCTGGGCGTGACGGTGCTGCTCAAGGGCTCGACCACGCTGGTCGCCGAGGACGGGCGGCCGGTCAGGATCAACCCCACCGGCAGCCCCTGGCTCGCGACCGGCGGCACCGGCGACGTGCTGGCCGGCCTGGCGGGCGCGCTGCTGGCCGCCGGACTGAGCGGGTACGACGCGGCCTCCTGCGCCGCCTACCTGCACGGGATCGCCGGGCGGGAAGGCCCTCTCACCGCCTGGGACGTCGCCGAGGCCCTGCCGCGGACGGTGCGCTCCCTGCTCGACGGACCGGCCAACGGCCCCCGGCATGGCGGCTCACCTGCCAAACTGGGGTTATGAGTTTCCCGATGACTCCCGCCGAGGCACGGGTGGACCTCTCGGCGATCCGTGAGAACCTGGCGCTGCTCGCGAGCCACGCCCCCGGTGCCGAGATGATGGTCGCGGTCAAGGCCGACGCCTACGGGCACGGGCTGGTCCCCGTCGCGCACGCCTGCCTGGAGGCCGGGGCGGGACGGCTGGGCACCGCCTACGTCCGCGAGGCCCTGGAGCTGCGGGCCGCCGGGATCACCGCGCCGATCCTGGCGTGGATCATCCCGCCGGGCGAGCCGCTGGAGCAGGCCGTCGGGCACGACGTCGAGCTGTCGGCGGGCTCCGCCGCGACGGCCGACGCGATCGCCGACGCCGCCGCCAGGGCCAGCAGGACGGCCAGGGTGCACCTGAAGGCCGACACCGGCATGTCGCGCGGCGGCGCGACGGCGGCGGACTGGTCCGCCCTGGTCGAGCGGGCGATGCGGCACCGGGCCGAGGGCACGATCGAGATCGTCGGGCTCTGGTCCCACTTCGCCTGCGCCGACATCCCGGGAGACCCGTCCATCGCGGCCCAGCTGGCCGCCTTCGACGAGGCGCTGCTCATCGCGGAGAAGGCGGGCGCGGGGGGCTCCCATGTCATCAGGCACATCGCCAACTCGGCGGCCATCCTGACGCTGCCGCAGGCGCGCTACGACCTGGTCCGCCCGGGCATCGCGACCTTCGGGCTGAGCCCGGTGCCCCGGCTCGGGGACTTCGGGCTGCGCCCGGCGATGACGCTCGCCGCGCGGATCGCGCTGGTCAAGCGGGTCCCCGCCGGCTCGGGCGTCTCCTACGGGCATCTGTACATCACGGATCGGGAAACGACGCTTGGCCTCGTCCCGCTCGGGTATGCGGACGGGGTTCTGCGGCACGCCACCAATCTGGCGGAGGTGCTGGCCGGTGGCCGCAGGCGGCGGATCGCGGGCAGGGTCTGCATGGACCAGTTCATGATCGACGTAGGGGACGACCCGTTGGCGGAGGGTGACGAGGTGATCCTTTTCGGTGACGGTTCGCGAGGTGAGCCCACCGCTCAGGAGTGGGCGGATTCCCTCGGCACGATCACGCATGAGATCGTGACCAGGATCGGTTCGCGGGTCCCGCGCGTTTACCGGTGAAAGGCAGCTCAGGGGGTCGCATGAGTAGTACCAGACGGCGCAGGGTCGGTATCGCGGGCGCGATCGTCGGTGTCGCGTCGGCAGGAGTGGCCGCCGGGGCCCTCGCCAAGCGGTACGCCGTCGGACGCATCAGGCTCCGCCCGGATCTGGAGGCGAGCGAGCCGCTCGGAGAGCTGCGCGGCCGCCCCACCACGGTCACCACCTCCGACGGTGTCCCTCTGTACGCCGAGGTCGACGGGCAGGAGAAGGCCCCGCTGACCGTGGTGTTCTGCCACGGCTACACGCTCAACCTCGACTCCTGGCACTACCAGCGGCGCGACCTGGGCGGCACGCACCGCCTGGTCCTGTGGGACCAGCGCTCCCACGGCCGCTCGCCGCGCATCCCGATGAAGGACTGCTCGATCGACCGGCTCGGCGACGACCTGGCCGAGGTCATCGAGGCGCTGGTGCCCGGCCCTTGCGTGCTTGTCGGCCACTCCATGGGCGGCATGACGGTCATGGCGCTGGCCGACCGGCATCCGGAGCTGTTCGGCGACAAGATCAGGGGTGTCGCGCTGATCTCCACCTCCACCGGCAAGCTCGGCGAGATCTCCCTGGGCCTGCCCGCGCTGCTGTCGAAGGCGGTGCACAAGGCCACGCCGGGCACGGTGTCGATCCTGAGGCGTGGCGGTTCGCTGGTCGACAAGAGCCGCCAGGTCGGCAACGACGTGGCCTTCCTCGCCCTGCGCCACCTGGGTTTCGGCGACTCCAGGAACGTCAGCCCCACGGTCGTCGACTTCGCCGAGTCGATGATCCGATCCACCCCCTTCGAGGTGATCGCCGAGTTCTACCCGGCGCTGATGTCGCACGACAAGCTGAGCGCGCTGTCCGTGCTGGACGGGGTCCCGACCTCCATCATGGTCGGCGACAAGGACTGGCTGACGCCCGTCGAGCACAGCAGGGCGATGGCGGCGGCACTGCCGAGCGCCCGGTTCACCGAGGTCACGGAAAGTTCGCACCTGGTCCAGCTGGAGCGGCCTACCGTGGTCAACGACGCCCTGCACGAGCTGCTCAAACGGGTGGACGCGGGCGACGAGGCCGACGCAGCCGACGCCGGTGACATGGACCGGTGAGCCGGGGGCACGCGCACGGCGTACGGTGAGCCCGAGGTCCGACGGAGGGACCGGGGGTTCGGGAGGGCGCCGAACGGCGCCACGGGGGGTCGACGGACCCCGGGAAGCGCGGTGGGACACCGGGAAGCGCGGTGGACACCGAGAGGCATCGACAGGAGTGACGAAGCGGTGAGAATCGTGGCGACCGCCGAGGAGATGCGGGAGCTGGGCGAGGAGCTGGCGGCGCTGCTGCGCCCCGGGGACCTGGCGGTGCTGTCGGGCCCGCTCGGCGCGGGCAAGACGACCCTGGTGCAGGGGATCGCCGAGGGGCTCAAGGTGCGCGGCCCGATCACCTCGCCGACCTTCGTCATCGCCCGGGTGCACCCCTCGCTCTTGGGGGGCCCGCCGCTGGTCCACGTCGACGCCTACCGCCTCGGGGGCGACCTGGAGGTCGACGACCTGGACCTGGACGCCTCGCTGGAGGAGTCGGTGACGGTCGTGGAGTGGGGCGAGGGCCTGGTGGAGGGGCTCGCCGACGACCGGCTGGAGATCCTCATCGGCAGGGGCGCGTCCGGCGAGCCGGGAGAGGAGCGGACCGTGACCCTCCGGGGGGTCGGGCCGCGCTGGCACGGCGTCATCTGAACGGTGTCGTCTGATGTGCCTACGAAGCCGGGGAAATCCTGGCACGCTGGCACTACGCACCATTGGTCTAGATCGTCAGGCCTGATGATCGACTCTGGCGGGTTTGCCCATGTTTAATGGGGAACAGGTGGGAAATCGTGCCGGGCGAGGGTCGTCGGCCGGAGGGCGAAGTGGAGTTCGACGGTGCCAAGCGTCAAGCGTGTCGCGGTTCTGGGAGCCATCGTCCTTTTCGGACTGCTCGGGTGCTCGGCTGACGCCGACTCGGGCAACCCCACGGGCACTCCCACCCCAACCCCGCCTGATTCCGGCATCAGCCGGCAGGACATCGAGGTCCAGCTCCAGCCGGCCCGCGCCAAGGCCGGGCAGAAGGTGTGGGTCCTGGCGAACTGCCCGATCCCGCAGGGCGGTCCCGAACATCGCGGTACCGCGTCCTCCCGGATCTTCCGCACCCCGGTGACCCTCGACCCGATCCTCGCCACGCCCACGCCCGACCCCGCCTCGACCGCGACCCCGACGCCGCGCCCGTGGGTCCGCGGCCAGGCCACCGTCGCCGCGGGCGTCGCCGCCGGGGTCCACGAGGTCAACGCCAGGTGCGAGGGGACCAACGACACCGGCAGCGCCAACCTCAGGATCGTGGCCGACACCGAGCCGAGCCCCACCCCCACCGACCCCACCTCCAGGCCGACCCGGACGATCATCAGCACCGAGGCGCCGGGTACGGGCGGTGGCGGCACCGCGGCCGGAGGCCCCGACGACTCGAGTGCCCCGATCGGCACGACCGGTGTCCTGCTCGCCCTCGCCCTGGCGGGCGGCATCGGCATCGCGGTCGTGCGTCGCCGCCGTTCGTAGTCCCCGATGGCCGATTCCACCCGCTGGTCCAGGATCGTCCTGGCCGGAGTGATCACCGGTGCCGTCATGGTCGCGTTCGGCAACAGGGGCGGCGACGTCAAGGAGGAGAAGGCGCCCGCCCGCACCTCGATCGTGCCCAGCCGCATCGACATCCCGTCCCTGGGGATCAAGGCGCCCCTGATGAAGCTCGGCGTGACGGACGGCCGGGTCGATCTGCCGCCGTACGAGAAGCCGAACGTCGCGGGGTGGGTCAAGGACAGCGCGGTCCCCGGCGACGAGGGTTCCGCGGTGATCCTCGGGCACGTGGACACCAAGACCGCGCCCGCGGTCTTCTACAAGCTCAAGGACATGCGGGAGGGGCAGGTCATCAAGGTCGTGCGCAGCGACGGCAAGGTGGCCCAGTACCGGGTGGACACGATCGAGCAGATCAGCAAGCACCGGTTCCCCGCCGACAAGGTCTATCTCGAGGACGGCCTGCGGCTGATCACCTGCGGCGGGGACTTCGACTGGGACAGCAACGAGTACGAGGACAACCTCATCGTCTACGCCACCCTGGTCAAGACCTGAGGTGTTCCGCCTGTCCGCGCGGCTCACCCGGGGGGAGTGCCCCTGAGCCCTCGCGGGACGGGATAGGCTAACTGTTCGTGCTGGTCCTGGCCTTTGACACCGCCACCCCCGCCGTCACCGCAGCTCTGCACGACGGTGAGAGGGTCCTCGCCGAGTCGACGACGGTCGACGCGCGCCGCCACGGTGAGCTGCTCGTCCCCACGATCGAGACGGTCCTCCGGGAGGCCGGAGCCTCGCTCGGCGACGTCACCGCCGTCGTCGCGGGCTCGGGCCCCGGCCCCTACACCGGGCTCCGGGTCGGCCTGGTGACCGCCCAGGCCCTCGCGACGACGCTGGGCGTCCCGGCGTACGGCGTGTGCACCCTCGACGCGCTCGCGTACGGCAGCGGGTCGGCCGAGCCGTTCCTGGTGGCCACCGACGCCCGGCGCAAGGAGGTGTTCTGGGGCCACTACCGGGACGCGCGCACCCGGCTGTCGGGCCCCGCGGTGGACCGGCCCCAGGATCTGCCCGCCGAGCTCCCGCTGGCCGGCGCGGGCGCGCGGATGTACGCCGAGGTCGTCGGCGCCTCCCGGCTTCTCGACGTGCCGGAGTACCCCCACGCGGGCGCGATGGCGGCGCTCGCCGCCGGGCTGCTCGGCGAGCCGGGCGTCCGTGAGGCCGTGGAGAGCGGCACCCACCCCGTGCTCGGCCCGCCCCGCCCGATCTACCTGCGCCGCCCCGACGCCAAGGAGCCCTCGGCGCCCAAGAGGGTCACGGCATGACCGCCGTGCTGCGCCGGATGACCGTCGACGACCTGCCCGCGGTCATGGAGGTGGAGCGGAAGACCTTTCCCGCCGACGCCTGGAGCGAGGGCATGCTCCGCGGCGAGCTCGACGACCAGCCGAGGACGAGGCACTACGTGGTGGCCCTGGTCGACGGCGTGATCGTCGGCTACGCGGGCCTCGCCGCGGCGGGGGACCAGGCCGACGTGCAGACCATCGCCGTGCTGGCCGAGTGGCGCCGGACCGGCGTCGGCGGCGCCATGCTGGCTGAGCTGCTGGCCGAGGCCGCCCGCCGGGGCGCGGTGTCGGTCTTCCTCGAGGTGCGCGCCGACAACCCGGGCGCGCAGGCCGTCTACGACAGGTTCGGGTTCGAGCGGATCGGCCTGCGCCGCCGCTACTACGAGGACGGCACTGACGCGATCATGATGAGGAAGGATCTCCATGCGTGACGAACCGGTGGTCCTGGGGATCGAGACCTCCTGCGACGAGACGGGGATCGGCATCGTCAGGGGGCACACCATGCTGGCCAACGCCATCGCCTCCAGCGTCGAGCAGCACGCCCGCTTCGGCGGGGTGGTGCCCGAGGTCGCCTCCAGGGCGCACCTGGAGGCGATGACCCCGACCGTCGAGCTGGCACTGGGGCGGGCGGGGCTGCGCCTCGCCGACGTCGACGCGATCGCGGTCACCGCCGGGCCCGGCCTGTCCGGCGCGCTGCTGGTCGGCGTCGCCGCCGCCAAGGCGTACTCGCTGGGCCTGGGCGTGCCGCTGTACGGCGTCAACCACCTGGCCGCCCACGTCGCGGTGGACCAGCTGGAGCACGGGGCGCTGCCCAAGCCCTGCATCGCCCTGCTGGTCTCCGGCGGGCACTCGTCCCTGCTGCTGGTGCCCGACGTCGCCAGGGACGTCGTCTCGCTGGGGTCCACGGTGGACGACGCCGCGGGCGAGGCGTTCGACAAGGTGGCCAGGGTGCTCGGCCTGCCGTTCCCCGGCGGTCCGCACATCGACAGGGCGGCCCGTGACGGCTCCGGCGCGGCCATCGCGTTCCCGCGCGGCAAGTACGACGACGGGACGCTCGACTTCTCCTTCTCCGGCCTGAAGACGGCCGTGGCCCGGTGGGTGGAGGCCAGGGAGAAGACGGGCGAGCGGGTCCACGTGCCCGACGTGGCGGCCTCGTTCCAGGAGGCCGTCGTCGACGTGCTGACCCGCAAGGCGCTGCGCGCGTGTGCCAAGTACGACGTCCAGGACCTGCTGATCGGCGGCGGGGTGGCGGCTAACTCCCGGCTGCGTGCGATGGCCCAGGAGCGTTGTGACGCGGCCGGGGTCCGGCTGCGGGTCCCCAGCCCCGGGCTGTGCACGGACAACGGTGCCATGGTGGCGGCCCTGGGCTCCGACCTGGTGGCGGCCGGCATCGCGCCGTCGCGGCTGGACATCCCCGCCGACTCCTCGATGCCCGTCACCACCGTCCACGTCTGACGGGCTCGCTCCTCGTGGGGGGGTGCGCCGGTCACGCGTGCCCCCTCGGCCGTCGCGCCCCCGTCGGGCGGCGGCTGCGCGGGCTCTTCCCGGCAGGGTGTCCCGGGCGGAGCGTGGGGTGTCCTGGGCGGCGTGCGCGGGGTGTTTCAGGCGGAGTGCAGGGCCAGCACCGGATAGTCGGTGTAGCCGCGGTGGTCGCCGCCGAAGGCCGCGGCGTGGTCGGGCTGGTTGAGCTCGGCGCCGAGGCGCAGGCGGATCGGCAGGTCGGGGTTGGCCATGAACGACGCGCCCAGCGCGATCAGGTCGGCGCCGCGCCCCAGCCACCGCTCGATCCGGGTCGCCGGGTCGCTGATCGAGTGGTCGTTGACGATCAGGGCGTTCGGCCAGGACTTGACGAGCCGCTGGTTGAGGTCGTCGGAGGTGCTGGGCAGCAGGTGCAGGTAGGCCAGGTCGAGGCCGGCGAGCTCGGAGACCAGCGCCGGGTAGACCTCGTGCACGTCGTCCTCGATCAGGCCCCCCGCGCCGCTGCCGGGCGAGAACCGGACGCCGACCTTGGAGGCGCCGATCCGGTCGGCCATCGCCCGCGAGACCTCCACGCCGAAGCGGATCCTGTTGGCCACCGACCCGCCGAAGTGGTCCTCGCGCAGGTTGGCGTTCTGCGACAGGAACTGGTGGACGAGGTAGCCGTTGGCACCGTGCAGCTCGACCCCGTCGAAGCCCGCGTCCATGGCGCGCTCGGCGGCGTCGGCGAAGTCCTGGATGGTCGACTCGACCTGGGCGGTCGTCAGCTCGAGCGGGGTGGGGTTGTCCTGCATGCCGGAGGGGGTGAAGATCTGGCCCTCAAGCTTCACGGCGGACGGCCCGATGGGCAGGTGGCCGCTGTTGTCGGGGTGGCCGATCCGGCCGGAGTGCATGAGCTGGGCGAAGATCCTGCCACCCACCGCGTGGACGGAGTCGGTGACCTCGCGCCACCCGGCCACCTGCTCGTCGGTGTGCAGGCCGGGGGTGTTCATGTAGCCCTGCCCCGCGGAGCTGGGCTGGATCGCCTCGCTGATGATCAAGCCCGCGGAGGCTCGCTGGGCGTAGTAAAGGGCGTTCAGCGACGAGGGGATCCCGTCGACGTAGGACCGTGACCGGGTCATGGGTGCCATCACCAGGCGGTTGGGCAGCTGGAGACCGGCGAGCGAGAACGGTGTGAAAGGCATGACGACTCCTTGGTTGGCTGGCCAATTTGGCTAGCCAATATGCAGTTTTACAACTTGGTCGGCCAACATGCAAGCCGGTAGTCTGAGGAGGACGGAAGGACCTGAACATGGCGGAGCCGCTGATCGACGAGAAGCGCGACGCGACAGAGGGCTTGGCGGCCTACGAGGACGCCACGGCCGGGGACGCGATCGAGCACAGGGCCGAGGGCGCGGTCGGGGGCGTGACGGGAGACGGAGGCGGCGACACCGCCGGGACGTACGGTGAGGCCACCAGGAGCTGCGGCGAGGACGACAGCGACCTCAACTGCCTGATGGCCACCGCGACGCGCGGCCACCGCGTGCTGCTCGCCGGCCTTCTCGGGGAGATCGACCTCTACCCGGGCCAGGAGCGCGTGATGATCGCCCTGTGGGACAACGGCCCCCAGTCGCAGAACAGCCTGGCGAGGATCATTGGCATCGACGTGTCCACCATGACCAAGACCCTGCAGCGCCTGGAGCGCAGCGGGTTCGTCAGCCGCAGGCCCGACGTGGCCAACCGGCGGATCAGCATCGTCGACGTCACGCCCAGGGGGCACGCGCTCCGTCCCGAGGTGGACCGGGTCCTCGCCGAGGTCCATCGCCGGATGACCCGTGGGCTGACGGCCCGGCAGATCGAGGAACTGCTGGCCCTGCTCTCCGTGGTCAGGGGCAACCTGTGCTACGAGGTGAAAACCGTCGAAGGTGACGGGAGCCACAGGGGCGCCGCGCGCGCCGGCTGACGACGGGCGTACGGGTCCGGGGACCGCTGGGAGCCGGGCGCCGGTCGGAGACGGCGCGCGGGCCGGTGAGGCGGGTCCGTGACGGGGTCGTGCGCCTGACGACGGCCGTACGGGGCCCGCGCGGGCCGGTGAGAGCCGGGGGCACCCGGAGCGAGGGCCTCCGGGAGTCAGTCCTTGTCGGCCCTGGTGGGCCTGAGCAGTGCCTCGGCCAGGGCCAGCATGGTCTCCTCCAGGGCGCCCAGGCGGCGGGTGAGGTCGGTGTGCGCGGGCTCCACGGTCTCGCTCAGCGCCTCGGAGAGCTGGTCACGGTCGGGCAGGGCTCGAAGCGTCTCGGCCAGCGGGGCCAGCGCGGCCTCGGCCCGGATGACGCGCTCGTCCAGGGAGTCGAAGCGCTCGCGCTGCTCGTCGGTCTGAACGCCGATGAGCGCGCCGACGCCGAGGACGGCGGGCAGGACCTCCAGGCGCTCGTCCAGGCTCTCCAGGCGCTCGGCGGACTTCTCCGCGTGCCCGTCCAGCGTGGACAGCCGGGAGTCGATGACGTCCATCCGGCCGGTGAGGCGGCCCTCGATGTCGTCGAGGCGCTCCTCGAGGGTGTCGAAGCGGCCACCGGCCGCCATGCGATGGCTCTCCAGCCGGTCGATGCGGCTGTCGACGCGGTTCTCGACGGCGGCGGCGCGCTCGTCGATCCTGGGCACGACCAGGTCGACCCTGGCGCCCACCTGCTCGACCCTGCCGCTCACCAGGTCAACCTTGCCGTTGACCTGCTCGACGGCGGCCAGCATCCGGTCGGCGGCGGTGCCGACGGCCTGCTGGACGCTCGCCGACAGGTCGAGCATTCCCGCCTCGATGCGCCCGGTGCGCTGGGAGAGGTCGGCCAGGGCCCTGTCCAGGCGGCTGAACCGGTGCGCCGCGATGCCCATGTCGGCCTGGAGCCTGCCGAGGTGCTCGGCCAGCTGCCGCACCTGCTCGTCGAGGCCCAGGGTGCCGTCAGAGATCGCCCGCAGGCGGGTGAGCGCCTCGTCCACGCTCTCGCCGACGGTGCCGAGGTCGGTCCACAGGCTCGGCAGCTCGCCGAGGGGGGTGACCCGGTCGCGGACGGCCTCGACCCGGCGGCCGAGGGAGTCGACCCGCTCGCCGACGGAGTCGACGTGGTCACGCACCGCCTCGACGTGCTGGGCCAGGCCCTCGGCCCAGGAGGGTGGTTTGGCGGCGATGTCGTCCAGGCGCCCGTGGACGGACTCCAGCGTGCCGTTCAGCCCGCCGATCTCGCGCTCCCTGACCTCGCGCAGCAGCCACTCCATGCCCTCCAGGCGCTGCCGGATCTCGTCGAGCACCGCGCCCTGGGTCCGCTGCTCGTAGACGTGGTCCTGCGCCGCGCGGGCGAGGAGCTCGCGCATCCGGTCGGAGATGGCGGTCTGGCTGCCTGCCTGGAGCAGGGTGTGGTCGGAGTGATCCACCGAGAGCTCCTTCACTCGCCGACGCTCAGCCGCGCGGTTGGATTTGATGGGATTTGCTGATGAACGATAGGAAACCGCAGGCGAGAGAGAACTCCCGCCTGGCAACCTTAGCCTCTGGATCAAGGTTTTCCGGCAGCGAGATTAAAAGAGAGGAATTGCCGGTTGGCTGGAAGAATTGACTATTTTGGCTGGTCAACCAGGACTGACTTCGGCTGGTCGAACGGGTTCGATCCGGCCGGTCAGCCGGGGCCGCACACGAAGGCGAACGGCCGGTCGCCGATTCGGGTGAGAATGACGACCGCGGATTCCTCACCGGAAAGGCGGAGCTCTTTCCTGAGGCGGTCGACGTCCACCGCGGAGCCGCGCTTCTTGATCGTCACATTGCCCGCGCCGCGCTCGCGGAGCGCCGCCCGCAGCCGCTTGAGCGAGAACGGCAGCGTCTCGTGGACCTCGTACCGGGACGCCCACGGCGTCGGCGTCGCGACGTCGCCGGTGATGTAGGCGATCTGCGGGTCGAGCAGGTGCCCGCCGACCGCCGCGGCGATCTCCGCCACCAGGTGGGCCCGGATGGCCGCGCCGTCCGGCTCGTAGATGTAGCGACCGGCGGGGCCGGTGCCGGGGGCGCCCAGGGCCGGGTCGGGCGTCATCGTGGCGCCCGACGGCAGGATCGTCGCCCTGCGCGCCGTCTCGCCCGCCAGCGCGCCGCACCAGATCACGGCCTCCTTGACGTCGCCCTTGTACGAGACCCACTCGGCCTCCGCGCCCTCGGGGACGAACTCGTACGGGATCCCGGGGGCGACCTTCAGGCAGGCGGCCCGGGCCCGGGCCACCATCTCCAGCACGGCGGGCCAGGGCGGCGAGTAGCCCATCGGGTCGAAGGTCCTGCCCCGCGCGGTACGGCGCGCCGGGTCGGCGAACAGGACGTCGAAGGCGGCCGGGTCCAGGACGGAGGCATCGGCGGCGCGGACCGAGACCCGGTCGCCGAAGCCCAGGGCGTCCGCGTTGGCCTGGGCGATCGCCGCGGTGAGCGGGTCGGTGTCGACGGCCTCGACCGAGCACCCGGCCCTGGCCAGGGCGAGGAGGTCGCCGCCGATGCCGCAGCAGACGTCGGCGACCCGCGAGCCCGCGGGGACGCGCCGCGCCCGATGGTCGGCGACCTCCCGGCGGGTGGCCTGCTCCAGGCCCGTCCGGGTGAAGTACATGAGATCGGCGTCGGCCCCGAACTTCTCCCTCGCGCGCAGCCGGAGCGTGGCCTGAGTGAGCGCCGCCGAGGTCAGGTCCGCGTCGTAGGTCTTCCTCAGCCTGGTCACCGCCGCCACCGGGTCGTCGTCGGCGATCCCGGCCGCCGCGCCCAGGGCCTCCTGGCCGCGCGGGGTCAGGAGTTCCCGGAATGCGTCGAGATTCACACCAGCCGACGCTACCGCCTCGGCCGTAGGGCTTCGCGAAGGGCTTCCACCTGCCTTGACGTTCGCGTGAAGCGGAGAAGGGGTGCTTCGTGTTGACTGTCAAGGCCACCTTGCATACTGTTCCGTATTGGCACTCTCCCGGTGAGAGTGCCAAATACATGCGACGAGGCAGGTCTGACACCCGCGACGGCAGACCGCTGGTCGCCTCTTCTAGATCATTCAAATCTGAAGGGGAGGTCCGACGTGACGACCGCCACCAAGGTTCCCGTTAAGCCGCTCGGCGACCGCATTGTGGTCCAGCCGCTTGAGGCCGAGCAGACCACCGCTTCCGGTCTGGTCATCCCGGACACCGCCAAGGAGAAGCCGCAAGAGGGCAAGGTCCTCGCGGTGGGCCCCGGCAACTGGGATGAGGACGGCGAGAAGCGGATTCCGCTCGACGTCAAGGAGGGCGATGTGGTCCTCTACAGCAAGTACGGCGGCACCGAGGTGAAGTACAACGGCGAGGAGTACCTCGTGCTCTCCGCTCGTGACGTGCTCGCCATCATCGAGAAGTAGTTCTCGCTTCACAAAGATGACGTATCGAGCCCCGGGTCGCGAGAGCGCCCGGGGCTTTGATGCGCCGACGTACTTATAGAGAGGATTGTCATGCCGAAGATCCTGTCGTTCGAGGAGGACGCGCGCCGAGCTCTCGAGCGCGGCGTGAACGCTCTCGCGGACGCGGTCAAGGTGACGCTGGGCCCGCGTGGCCGCAATGTCGTCATCGACAAGAAGTTCGGTGCGCCGACCATCACCAACGACGGTGTCACCATCGCCCGCGAGGTCGAGCTGGAGACGCCGTACGAGAACCTGGGCGCCCAGCTGGCCAAGGAAGTGGCGACCAAGACCAACGACGTCGCCGGTGACGGCACCACCACCGCGACCGTCCTGGCCCAGGCCATGGTCCGCGAGGGCCTGCGCAACGTGGCCGCCGGAGCGCAGCCGCTCTCCCTCAAGCGCGGCATCGACATCGCGGCCAAGGCCGTCAGCGACCGGCTGATCGAGTCGGCCCGCCCGGTCGAGGACAAGAAGGAGATCGCGAATGTGGCGACGATCTCCGCGCAGGACGCCAGGATCGGCGAGCTGATCGCCGAGGCGTTCGACAAGGTGGGCAAGGACGGTGTCATCACCGTCGAAGAGTCCAACAGCATGGGCCTGGAGCTCGAGTTCACCGAGGGCCTCCAGTTCGACAAGGGTTACCTGTCGCCCTACATGGTGACCGACCAGGAGCGCATGGAGGCGATCCTGGAGGACCCCTACATCCTGATCACCCAGGGCAAGATCGCCTCGGTCTCGGACTTCCTGCCGCTGCTCGAGAAGATCGCGCAGACGAAGAAGGCCCTGCTGGTCATCGCCGAGGACGTCGAGGGTGAGGCCCTCGCGGTCCTCGTCACGAACAAGATCCGTGGCACCTTCACCTCCGTCGCCGTCAAGGCGCCGGGCTTCGGCGACCGCCGCAAGGCCATGCTGCAGGACATCGCCATCCTCACCGGTGGCCAGGTCGTCAGCGAGGAGATCGGCCTCAAGCTGGAGCACGTCGGCCTGGAGGTGCTGGGCACCGCCCGGCGCGTCGTCATCACCAAGGACTCCACCACCGTCGTCGACGGTGCCGGTGAGGCCTCGGCGATCGCCGACCGCGTCAAGGAGATCAAGCTCGCCATCGAGCAGTCCGACTCCGACTGGGACCGCGAGAAGCTCCAGGAGCGCCTCGCCAAGCTCTCCGGCGGCGTCTGCGTGCTCAAGGTCGGCGCGGCCACCGAGGTGGAGCTCAAGGAGAAGAAGCACCGCCTTGAGGACGCCATCTCGGCGACGCGCGCGGCGATCGAGGAGGGCATCGTCTCCGGCGGTGGCTCCGCGCTCATCCACGTCTCCAAGGTCCTCGACGACCTGGGCCTGACCGGCGACGAGGCGACCGGCGTCTCCATCGTCCGCAAGGCGCTCGTCGAGCCGGCCCGCTGGATCGCGGAGAACGCCGGCCTCGAGGGCTACGTCGTGACGGCGAAGGTCACCGAGCTGCCCGTCGGCCAGGGCTTCAACGCCGCCACCGGCGAGTACGGCGACCTGATCGCCCAGGGCGTCATCGACCCGGTCAAGGTCACCCGCTCGGCCGTCCAGAACGCCGCCTCCATCGCCGGCATGCTGCTGACGACCGAGGCCCTCGTGGTGGACAAGCCCGAGGAGGAGGCCCCGGCCGCCGCCGGCCAGGGTCACGGCCACGGTCACGGCCACTGATCGGTCACCGACCGGTCACCGATCGGCCCCCGATCGGCCCCGATCGGCCAGGCCGATCATCGGTTCCGAACGGCTCGCGTCTCCCCGGAGGCGCGAGCCGTTCGCGTTTCGCGGTAAACCGAAAAACGATCTCAAGCGTCGCGCCGGACAGAAGACCAAACGCGGTTCTAACGAATAGTCGACGTATTTGGCAATCGAATGAAATATTTGCACATTCTGTAGTCGTTGCAGTCGCCGTTCGATTACGCGCCGTTATCTCCGCCTCAATGTGACCAATCCGTAGCCGTTTGCGATGACGACAGTCACTACCAGGGCGGGCATCATGCCTAACGTGACCGAGGGATGCGTCGCCGACGCCAAAAATGGGGTGAGGCTTGCGACGAGGTCTGATGGGGTCGCCCACAGGGATGATCTCAAGGATCTGACGAGCCTCGCCGTTCAGGGGGATCGCACCGCGATCGAATCTCTGATCGCGCAACTGCGGCCGATGGTCGTCCGATATTGCCGTGGTCGTCTGGGCCGGGTTTCCGGTCAGTATCACATCGCGGACGACGTGGCCCAGGAAGTATGCATAGCGGTGCTGTCCGCACTGCCCCGCTACCGTGACATGGGACGCCCGTTCGCGTCCTTCGTCTTCGGCATCGCGTCTCACAAGGTGGCCGACGCGCTGCGCAGCTCCGTACGATCCGCCGTGCCCACCCAGGACCTTCCTGACGGGCCTGACGAGGGTCCGGGGCCGGAGGAGACCGTGGTGCGTTACATCGAGGCCGAACACGCCCGCCGGCTGCTGTCGAGGCTGCCGGACAACCAGCGCGAGCTGCTCATGCTTCGAGTGGTGTCGGGCCTTTCCGCCGAGGAGACCGGTAATGTACTTGGCATGTCACCAGGTGCGGTTCGTGTGGCCCAGCACAGGGCGCTGGCCCGGCTACGAGCGATGGCGGAGCTGGAGTCGATAGCTTGACCGCGGAGCTGTCGAGCAGGGGGCGCGAGCGGAGGCCCGAACCGCGGGGCGGGGCTCGCGACGACCCGGAGCGAGAACGATCATGACAACGGTTCACCCGCGACGTCCGGCTCGGAGATACGGGCCGGACGAGGACCCGGCGGTCGCCGAGACCGCCGAACTCCTGGAGGCGCTCTCCGGCAGGAGGCCCGTCTCCGGCTCAGACGCCGCGGTCGCCCTGCTGGCGGCCCTGATCGACGACGTGGATCAGCGGTGTTCCTCGGTGTCGATCACGCCGTCCACGTAACCACGGGCGTATTCCCAGCTCACGTAGTCGGTGGGGTTGGGCTGGTAGGCGGGCTCGTGCACCTGGGGCTGGCCGTTCTCGATCATCTGGCGCAGGTTGCCGCGCAGCAGCTCCCAGTCGAAGTAGTGCTGTTCCCCGCATTCGGGGCAGTCGAGCACCAGGCCGAGCACGCCCTGAGGCTCCAGCAACGAGCGGAAGACCTCCACGTCGGCGAGGTCGGTCATGGCCTCGTCACGCTCGTCCGTCGTCAGCGGCTCGGGATCGTCGGGATCGCCCAGCGCCGCCGCCGGGTCGTCGGGGTCATCCGCGAACGGGTCGCGAGGGACATCGTCGAGCACGATCCCACCTTATGGCCTGGATGTGACAGACAGGTTCCGAACTGCACGAGTAGGACGCTCCGGGGCGGTACGGGCAGGTCAGAGGCCCGGCGGCACTTGAGGCACTAGACGAGCCAGCCGCGCCGGGAGGCCTCCACCCCCGCCTGGAACCGGGACTGCGCCCCCAGCTCGGCCATGGCGTCGGCGAACCTGGCGCGCACCGTGCGGACCGAGACGCCCAGCTGCCGGGCGATCATCTCGTCGGGGACGCCCTGACCGGCCAGCCGCAGCACCCGGACCACCCCGTCGTCGCGGTGGGTCCCGGGCAGGCGGGCCCCGCGGGCCCACAGCTCCTCGAAGAGCGAGCGCAGCGCGGCCACCACGACCGGAGCCCTGACCAGATGGAAGTTGTAGGCGTTCTCGGCGAGCGCGCCGCCCCACCGGGCGGGCATGCCCGCGGCGTCGTCCCCCGCGACGAGGAACCAGCTGGGCACCGCGTCGAGGGTGCGCACCTCGGCCCCCGCCTGCTCGAACTGGTCCAGCTTGTCGCGCAGGCCGGGGATCTCCAGGGCGTGGACCGGGATGATGACCCGGCAGGCGAGCAGGCCGGTGCGCTGGCCGCCGATCCACTGGTCGGCGTAGCGGTGCGCGAAGTCGCTCATCGTCCGCCGGTCGGGGATGCTCGACAGCAGTCTCAGCGGCGGGGCCTGGACCGCCATGCCGATCACGCTCTCGTAGAGCTCGTCGGCGCCTCCGACCAGGTCCACGGAGAACTGGCCGGTCTGGTAGTCGCGGCCGGCGTCGTACTGGTGGATGAAGCCGCGGATCGAGCCGAGCACGGTGTCGATCCGGCGGCTCTCGGCGGCCAGCCGGTCCAGCCTCTCCGCGATCAGATGGCCGAGGGCCGCGGCCGGGTGGCGGGCCAGGTATTCGCCCCCCTGCTCGTCGACCACGCCCAGCCGTACCAGGGTGGCCAGCTCGCGGCCGAGCTGCTCGGGCGAGCGGTTGGTGGCCTGGGCGAGCTCGGCGCAGGTGGCGCGGTGCAGGCGCAGGACCGCGTTGTACAGGGCCGTCTGGGCCGGCGTGAGCCCCAGGCTCTCCAGCGGGTCGGGCAGCGTGGGTGTGTCGGTACTCATCGGCGAGGGACTCCTGCAAGTGACACGAGGGTCTGGCGAGAATAACTCGGCGAATCGTCCCTGTCCGGGCGTTGCTCCTACTGGCATGCCACCGTGTGCAGCTTCGTGCAATTGCACGTTTGGACATTGCGAGACGAACGCATCGTGACGCACTCTTGACGCAGCGTCGGCGAAGGCGCGGATCACCCGCCAGCCGGATGCGGAGGGGGGTTCGGTTGGCGTCAAGGCATCTCCGCGCCGATGCCGGTGATCCGGGGGACCGAGCGGGTCACCGACCGCTCGGTCCCCCGCTTTTCCCGGGTCCTCCGGGGGCCCGTCCTTCCTCCGGGCCCCCCGGGGCCCGTCTCTCCCAGGGGCCTTTGCGCCCCGCCTTTTCCCCCGGGTCCCCCGGCTTTGGCGTCAGACTCTAAACTGTGATCCGGGGGTCGGCGCCTTTCCCCGTCATGAGAGCGCCGCGGCAGGAGGATCGCAGATGGCCAAGTTCACCGAGCCGGGGCTCACGTTCGACGACGTGTTGCTGGTTCCCGCGTATTCGGACCTGCAGCCGGGGCAGGCCGACACCACCACGCGGCTGTCGCGGGGCATCACCCTGCGGATCCCGCTGGTCTCCGCGGCGATGGACACGGTGACCGAGGCCCGCATGGCGGTGGCGATGGCACGCCAGGGCGGCATCGGCGTCCTGCACCGCAACCTGTCGATCGAGGACCAGGCCCAGCAGGCCGACCTCGTCAAGCGCTCCGAGGCCGGGATGGTCACCAACCCGGTCACCTGCTCCCCGGACGAGACGCTGGCCGACGTCGAGCGCCTCTGCGCGACGTACCGGATCTCCGGCGTCCCGGTGACCGACGAGACCGGCGTGCTCGTCGGCATCGTCACCAACCGCGACATGCGCTTCGAGACCGACGAGAACCGTCCGGTGCGCGAGGTCATGACCCCGATGCCGCTGGTCACCGCGCCGGTCGGGGTCTCCACCGACGACGCGTTCGCCCTGCTCAAGCAGAACAAGATCGAGAAGCTTCCGCTGGTCGACGCCGGAGGGCGGCTGCGCGGGCTCATCACCGTCAAGGACTTCACCAAGAGCGAGCAGTATCCCCTCGCCACCAAGGACGCCGACGGCCGGCTCGTCGTGGGGGCGGCCGTCGGCGTCGGCGGCGACGCGGAGAAGCGGGCGATCGCGCTGATCGAGGCCGGGGTCGACGTGATCGTGGTGGACGTCGCGCACGGCCACTCCAAAGGCCTCGCCGACATGATCGCCAAGATCAAGTCCAACAGCCGGGTCGACGTGATCGGCGGCAACATCGCCACCCGCGCGGGCGCCCAGATGCTGGTCGACGCCGGGGTCGACGCGGTCAAGGTCGGTGTCGGGCCCGGCTCCATCTGCACCACCCGCGTGGTCGCCGGTGTCGGCGCCCCGCAGGTGACGGCGATCCACGAGGCCTCGCTGGCCGCCGGTCCCGCCGGGGTCCCGGTGATCGGCGACGGCGGCCTGCAGTATTCGGGCGACATCGTCAAGGCCATCGCGGCCGGGGCCGACACGGTCATGCTCGGCTCCCTCCTGGCGGGCTGTGAGGAGTCCCCGGGTGAGCTGATCTTCATCAACGGCAAGCAGTTCAAGTCGTACCGGGGCATGGGCTCGCTCGGCGCGGTCCGCAACCGCGAGCGCGGCGGCGCCTCCTTCAGCAAGGACCGCTACGCCCAGGGCGACGTCGGCAACGAGGACAAGTTCATCCCCGAGGGCATCGAGGGGCAGGTCCCCTACCGCGGCCCGGTCGCCGCGGTGGCCCATCAGCTCATCGGCGGCCTGCGCCAGGGCATGTGGTACTCCGGGTGCCGTACGGTCGCCGACATGCACGTGCGGTGCGAGCTGATGCCGATCACGGCGGCCGGCCTCAAGGAGAGCCACCCGCACGACATCCAGATGACGGTCGAGGCTCCCAACTACCACGGTCGCTAGGGCGGCCCGCGCCGGGCGCGCGGGCGAACGTGGCGTGCGCCGTGCACGCACGGGACGCCGCGCGCACGGCCGTACCGCATGGAACGCGGCGTGCATGGCGCACGCATGGATCGCGGCGTGCGCTGTGCACGCACGGAACGGGAAAGACAGACATATGACTCAGGTGGAGATCGGCCGCGGCAAGAACGGCCGTCGTGCCTACGCGCTCGACGAGATCGGCATCGTTCCGTCCCGTCGCACCCGCGACCCGGAGGAGGTCTCGATCGCCTGGCAGATCGACGCCTACCGCTTCGAGCTGCCCGTCGTGGTGAGCCCGATGGACAGCGTGGTCTCGCCGAAGACCGCCATCGAGGTCGGCAGGCTCGGCGGTCTCGCCGTGCTCGACCTCGAAGGGCTGTGGACCCGGTACGACGACCCGATGCCGCTGCTGGAGGAGGTGGCCGAGCTTAAGGGCGAGCCCGCCACGAAGCGGCTGCAGGAGATCTACGACGCGCCGATCAAGGAGGAGCTGATCGGCCGCCGCATCGAGGAGATCCGCGCCGCCGGGGTGGCGACGGCCGTCCGGCTGTCCCCGCAGCGCACGGTCCAGTACCACAAGGCCGTCATCGACGCGGGCGTGGACATCTTCGTGATCCGCGGCACCACGGTCTCCGCCGAGCACGTCTCCGGCAGGGCCGAGCCGCTCAACCTCAAGCAGTTCATCTACGAGCTCGACGTCCCCGTGGTCGTCGGGGGGTGCGCCACCTACACCGCGGCGCTGCACCTGATGCGGACCGGCGCGGCCGGGGTGCTCGTCGGCTTCGGCGGCGGCGCCTCGCACACCACCCGCACGGTGCTGGGCGTGGTGGTGCCGATGGCCACCGCGATCTCCGACGTGGCCGCCGCCCGCCGCGACTACATGGACGAGTCCGGCGGCCGTTACGTCCACGTCATCGCCGACGGCGGCATGGGCACCTCCGGCGACATCGCCAAGGCGATCGCCGTGGGCGCGGACGCGGTCATGGTCGGCTCGCCGCTGGCGCGGGCCGTCGAGGCTCCCGGCCAGGGCTTCCACTGGGGCTCCGAGGCGCAGCACCCCGAGCTGCCCAGGGGCAAGCGGGTCGAGTTCGGCACGGTCGGCACGCTGGAGCAGATCCTGCACGGCCCCTCCTCGGTCGCCGACGGCTCGATGAACCTGATGGGCGCGCTCAGGCGCACGATGGCCACCGCCGGATACTCCGACCTCAAGGAGTTCCAGCGGGTCGAGGTCGTCGTGGCTCCGCAGATCGGCTGACATCTCGCGGGGCGGGGCGGAACCTCGTCCGGGCCGCCCTCCCGCGAGTCCGGGTGCTCGCCGTCTCCCGTGCCGCCGATAACCGAAATGACGCGCTTGAAGAAATCTGTGAGCATTCGTACGTGCCAACTGATCGGGAGCTCCGGGTCGCCCTCAAGGAGGGGCCCTTCCACGTCGCGCTACGCGCCGCGGTGGAGACCCGCGGGCTGACGCTGACCGGGCTTCGCCGGCACCTCGGCGAACGCGGCCTCCGGGTCGGGATGACGAGCCTGAGCTACTGGCAACAGGGGCTGCGCCGCCCTGAGCGCCCCGAGTCGCTGCGCGCCGTGCGCGCCCTGGAGGAGATCCTCGTCCTGCCGCCGCGCTCCCTCATGGCCCTTCTCGGCCCGCCCAGGCCGCGCGGGCGGGACGCGGGGAAGCTGCCCGTGGGCGCCCTGCCCTACTCCGCGATCATGGAGTCCTCCCAGACGCTGTCGGCGATGATCCACGATCTGAACGGGGTGGCCGACGACCGGCGCCTGCACATCGCCGGGATGTACGAGACGCTGCAGATCGGTCCCGACCGCAGCACCGTGCGGCGTGAGACGCTCCAGGTGGTGCAGGCGCACGAGGAGGCCACCGACCGCTACATCATGGTCTACCGGGGCGACCTGGGATGCGACGTGGAGCGCGTGCGCGTCCGGGCCCTGGAGGACTGCCGGGTCGGCCGGGTCCGCCGCGACGGGCCGACCGCCCTGGTCGTGGCGGAACTGTTGTTCGACCAGATGCTGCGGCCCGGCGAGACGCAGATCATCCGCTACGAGCTGGCCGACCCGAGCGGCGTGGAGACCGTCGAGTACGAGCGGGGCTTCCGGCACCCGGCCGGGCAGTACGTGCTCCGGGTGAACTTCGCGCCGGAAGCACTCCCGGTGCGCGTCCAGCGGTTCGCCCGGCAGGGCACCGGCACCGGGGAGGAGGATCTCGGCGAGCTCTCCCTCAACGCCCACAACGCCGTGCACCTGGTGGCCGGGTCGCTGGAACCCGGCCTGGTCGGCATCCGCTGGGACTGGTCCTGAGCCGCCCGGATCCAGGGGTTCAGCGGGGCTCGGTGATCCAGGCGCCGCCGCGCATGACGCCGGAGACCTCCAGGTCGTCGGTGAGCATCACCAGGTCGGCCCGCTTGCCGACCGAGACGGATCCCAGGCGGTCGGCGAGACCGAGCACCCGCGCCGGGGTCAGGGAGGCGATCTCGGACGCCTCGGCCAGTGACAGGCCCACCTCGCGCACGGCGCGCCGGAACGCGACGTCCATGGTCAGGGTGCTGCCCGCGATGGTGCCGCTCTCGGACAGCCGGGCCACCCCGTCCGCGACGTTCACCGTCATCGGGCCGAGCCCGTAGACGCCGTCGCCCATGCCCGCCGCCGCCATGGCGTCGGTGATCAGCGCGGTCCTGCCGGGACCCGCGACCTCGAAGGCCAGGCGCGTCATGGCCGGGTGCAGGTGCACGCCGTCGTTGATCAGCTCGACCGTGACGCGCTCGTCCTGGAGCAGCGCGGCGATCGGCCCGGGGTCGCGGTGGTGCAGCGGCGGCATCGCGTTGTAGAGGTGGGTCGCGACGCTGCCGCCCGCCTCGATGCCGGAGATCGTCTGCTCGTAGGTGGCGTCGCTGTGGCCGAGGGCGGCGATCACGCCGCCTGCCACCGCCTCCCGTACGGTGTCCAGCGCGCCGGGCAGCTCGGCGGCGATGGTGATCATCCGCACGTGGCCGCGTCCGGCCTTGAGCAGCGTTCTGAGCTCCCCGGGCGAGGGCTCGCGCAGCAGCGCCGGGTTGTGCGCCCCGCAGCGGGCGGCGGAGATGTAGGGGCCCTCGAAGTGGATCCCGGCCAGCAGCCCGTCCTCGCACAGGTCGGCGAGGGAGGAGGCGGCCCTGGCCAGGTCCTCGGGGGACGCGGTGACCAGGCTGGCCATGAGCGTGGTGGTGCCGTGGCGGGCGTGCAGGTCGACGGCCCGGCTCGCCTGGTCCGGGTCGCCTGTGGGGAAGGAACCGCCCGCCCCGCCGTGGTTGTGGATGTCGACGAAGCCCGGCACGACGTACCGGCCGCCGAGACCGAGCCCGGCGCCGGGGGCCGAGCCCTGGCCCACGTGGGTGATGCGGCCGTCTTCGATGGTGAGCCAGCCTTCGTGGACACCTTCGGGGGTCACGACGCGGGCGTCGGCGAGTGTGATGCTCATGCTCCCCATCCTCGCGGGTCCTCGGGAGAACCGGCTCCCGGCACTCCAGCGGTGACCGTCCGCTCCGGGGCGTGCGCGCCCGGTCACACGCCCCGGGCGGGGCCTGGAGGGCGTGGTGGCGCGTCACCGCCGCCGTTGCCTACCGGTCGGTAATGGTGCCTAGGGTAGATGGGTAGATACCTCACGTAAGGCGACAAGCCGCACCCCAGGGGGTTGCACATGACGGCGCGAATGGGCACCGGACGGCTCGGTCCTGCCGAGCGGTCCGCCGCACTGGCGCAGATGAGCGCCGAGGAACTCGACGTGGTGGTGATCGGAGGCGGGGTCGTCGGAGCGGGAGTCGCGCTGGACGCGGTGACCCGGGGCCTGTCCGTCGGGCTGCTGGAGGCGCGTGACTTCGCCTCGGGCACCTCGTCCAGGTCGTCCAAGCTGATCCACGGCGGCCTGCGCTATCTGGAACAGCTCAACTTCGAGCTGGTCAGGGAGGCGCTCCAGGAGCGGGCCCTGCTGCTGCAGCGGATCGCCCCGCACCTGGTGCGGCCGGTGCCGTTCCTGTTTCCGCTGACGCATGTCGGCTGGGAGCGGCCCTACGTCGGCGCGGGTCTGGTGCTGTACGACACGATGGGCTTCTCCACCGGGCTCGCCCGGGGCGTGCCGGGCCACAGGCACCTGTCGCGTACGAGGGCGCTGCGGCTCGCACCCGCGCTGCGCAGGACGGCGTTCTCCGGCGCGGTGCAGTACTGGGACGCCCAGGTCGACGACGCCCGCCATGTGATGACGACGCTGCGGACGGCGGCCATGTACGGGGCCAACGTCGCCTCGCGGGCGCAGGTGGTGGGTTTCCTGCGCGAGGGGGAGCGGGTCACCGGCGTCCGGGTGCGCGACCTGGAGGGCGGCAGGGAGCTCGAGGTGCGGGCCCGCCAGGTGGTCAACGCCACCGGGGTGTGGACGGACGACATCCAGGAGATGGTCGGCGGGCGCGGGCAGATCCACGTGCGCGCCTCCAAGGGGATCCATCTGGTGGTGCCGCGCGACCGGATCCACTCGCTCACCGGGATCATCCTGCGCACCGAGAAGTCGGTGCTGTTCGTCATCCCCTGGGGCCGTCACTGGATCATCGGCACCACCGACACCGCGTGGAAGCTGGACCGGGCCCATCCGGCGGCGTCGCGGTCGGACATCGACTACGTCCTCGACCATGTGAACGAGGTGCTCTCGGTCCCGCTCACCCGCGAGGACGTCGAGGGCGTCTACGCCGGGCTGCGCCCGCTGCTGTCGGGGGAGTCGGAGGAGACGTCCAAGCTCTCCCGCGAGCACGTGGTGGCCCATCCCGTCCCGGGCCTGGTCATGGTGGCCGGCGGAAAATACACGACATATCGTGTTATGGCGAAGGATGCGGTCGACGCCGTGGCGCACGGCCTTGACCAGCGGGTCCCGCCCTCCTGCACCGACCGGGTCCCGCTGGTCGGAGCCGAGGGCTACCAGGCGATGTGGAACTCCCGGCAGCGGCTGGCCCAGTCCTCCGGGCTGCACGTGGCCAGGATCGAGCACCTGCTCCAGCGGTACGGGTCGATGATCGACGAGGTGCTGGCGCTGATCGAGCGGGACCCGTCGCTGGCCAAGCCGCTGACGGGGGCCGACGACTACCTCCGGGCGGAGGTGGTCTACGCGGCGACCCACGAGGGCGCCCGGCACGTGAACGACGTGCTGACCCGGCGTACGCACATCTCGATCGAGACTTTCCACCGGGGTGTGGGCGTGGTCGAGGAGACGGCCCAGCTGCTCGCCGAGCCGCTGGGCTGGGACGCCGAGCAGATCAAGCGCGAGGTGGAGTACTACACCAAGCGCGTCGAGTCCGAGCGCCTCTCCCAGGAGCAGGACACCGACCAGGAGGCCGACGCCATCCGCCTGGGCGCCCCGGAGATCGTGCCGGTGGCCAGTCCCGAGACGAACCCGGTTTAGCCCTTCCCGAGCCGGAACGCCCCGGAAGCTGAACGCGCCAGAAACCGGAAGGCCCCGGAACGGAAAGGTCCCCGGGCCCCGAGAGACTCGGGACCCGGGGACTCCTCCGGAGGGACTGACGGGCTCCGGAGGGGTCGGGCGGGTGTCCGGAGGGCCTGCCGGCCCCTCGGGAGAGGCCGGCAGGAGATTCCGGGAGGACTAGCGGGTGAAGGCCTGGAACTCGGCCGCGCGCAGGTGGTCCCTGGCGGGGCTGGCGGTGGCGCAGTCGGTGGCGGAGTTGGGGTCGGCGTCCTGCTCGCCGGCGTAGACCGGGTTGCCGGTGCACTGGGTGGAGACGGCCCGCAGGGTCAGGTGGGTCGCGGTGGTCGTGGGGATCTTGAAGGACTCGATGAGCAGGTCGGCGCCGCGAGGACGCGGCCGGCGCGTCTCGAAGGCGTTGGACGGGCTGGTGTAGACGACCGAGAAGGACGCGGGCGAGGAGCAGTCCTTCTTGGTGGCGTCGCAGGCCAGGACCTCGAAGGCGCGCAGGGCGCTGAAGCGGTTCTGGGTGCCGGGGTCGGCCGGGTCGGTGGGGGCGGGGGGCCTGAGCATGGCGCTGACCTGCACGCGGCGGATCTTCTCCGGCTTGGTCCCGGCCAGGTCCACGGTGACGGACCTGCCCTTGACCGGGCCGGTGAGCGAGGCCCAGTTCGTGGCCTCCGTCTCGTCGATCAGCTTGGCCTGGTTGACGCCGTCGCCGGTCGCGGTGGCGCCCAGCGCCGCCGAGGCGAGGTTCTTCGGCACCGCGAGCGGCAGCGGCAGCTTCAGTCCGGGCAGCACCGCGAACTTCACCCGGGTGTGCCCGAACCCGTTGCCCGCGACCACGAAGTCGTAGATCCCCGGGGTCATCTCGACGGTGTCGCCGAGCTCGGTCGCCGGGTCGGTGTCGGCCACCGGCACGACGCGGCCCTCGTAGTCGCCGACGTACAGCCGGAGCGCGGCGTCCTTGGCCTCGAGCAGCGGCTTGAGCTGGATCTTCCCGTTCTTGCCGGCCGGGTCGACGAAGCTCGGCGTCGGGTCGGGGTCGTTGGCCCCGGCGCTCGCCGCGCCCTCGCCGAGGCCGTGCTCGGCGAACGCGCGCCACATGATGGCCTGGTTCGCGCCGCCGAAGCGGATGGCGTCGGCCGCGAGCAGCGCGTCGCGGTGGTCGACGTAGCTGACCGCGCCGGAGGCCATCAGCAGCAGCGCGTCGAAGGAGACCTGCGCCCAGCGGCGGTTGCCGGGGCACTCCCCGAGCGGGGTCTTGCCGTCGGCGCACGCCTTCTGCTTGGCCGGGGTGCCCTGGCCGTACTTCTGGACGAAGGCCTTGCGCACGTCGTACTGGGTCGCCGACCAGATCTCACCGTCGGCGTGCACCTGCTGGCCGACGATGTCGTACGCGATGTCGCTGTAGTTCAGCGGGGAGTTGGACATGTCGTAGTTGCGGATGCCCGCCTTCTTGTCGCCGGTGACGTAGCCGCCGGTGACGTACGGGGTGTCGCCCGCGGGGCGGAAGCCGTACTCGGAGAGGTACTCCATCGCGAACAGGTCGGAGGTGCTCTCGTTCATCGCCCCGGCCTGGGCGCCGCTCCACCCGGCGTTCGGGCCGCCGATCATGCGGCCGGAGATCGCGTGGGTGTACTCGTGCCCGATCACCGACATGTCGTAGTCGCCGTCCACGCAGGGCGAGTAGAACGCGCCCGCGATCGGCTGCCACATGTACATGTTGGTGATGGGCGCGATCCCGTCGGGGCCGGTGATCTGGTTGGCGTTGTCGCGCACGCTGAGCACCCGGGCGCCCGCCTGGGCGTTGCCCTGCTCGGGGTCGCCGCCGAGGCCGCCGCGCTCGCCGTTGTCGTTCTGCATGTTCCAGGCGGTCTCGGTGAAGCCGAGCCGGTAGGACCAGTCGTGCATGCGGTTGTGCATGACGTGCAGGTTGGAGATGGCGGCTTCGAGGTCGGCCTCGCCTGGCTGGTCGAGGACGGCCGGGTCGCACTTGGCCGTGTACCACTTGTTGGTCCACGGGTAGACGTACTCGCGGTTCGGCGTGGCCACGTTGCTGCGCGTGCCGACGGAGAACGCGTCGCCGCTGGCGCGGTTCTCCACGGTCTTGGCGGCGTTGCCGACACTCGTGTTCGTCGGGGTGTCCGTGGCGTGGTCGACGTCCCACGCCTTGCCGGTGGCCGGGTCGGCCCCGACCAGGTCGCAGCCCGGTCCGGCCGTGGCGCACCACGTCGCGCGGGTGTCGGTGGAGGAGTAGTCGGCCGGGGGGTTGGCCGGGAAGGCCTCCCAGCGGGGGTCGTCCGGCGCGCTGTGGTGGTCCACCAGGTTCTCGCGGGTGAGGATCTCGCCGCTGACCGCGTCCACGTGCGTCGTGTACGCGGCGGGCTCGCCCTCGCCGCCGCCGATCAGGGTGATCTGGAACGCGTTGTGCGTCCCGTCGGGCGCGGGTACCGCCGTGGCGGTGGCCTTCTTGACGGTGGCCGTGGCCAGGTCGATCCCGCCGTCCCTGGCCGCGATCTCCAGCGCCTGCTGCTCGGTGAGCCTGGCGGCGGGAGGCGCCTCGGAGGAGCGCGAGAGGGTCGAGGTGACGTGGAGGACCTTGCCGCCCTTCACGCCGACCACGACCTGACCGTCCACGCCCGCGGGCAGGCCGCCGAACTTCTGCCGCAGGAGTACGGCGTACCCGTCGCCGATGGGGTTGGCGGCGATCTTCTCCAGCGCGTCCACGGCCTCGCCGGAGAGGCCGAAGAGGCTCTCGTTCGCCTTGAGGTAGGCCCGCGCGGCCCGCTCGGGGTCGGCGTCCAGGCCCTCGGCGAGGGGGGCGGAGCCGGTGACGACGGCCGGGGTGCCGAGAGCGTTCCACCGGATCGTCGCGGCGCTCGCCGTCGCCGACCTGGAGAGGGAGGTGGGGGGTGCGACGCTGCCGCGCCGGTTGTCCAGGTCGGGCTTGGCGCCGTGTTCGGCCTGGAAGTCGTGGACCTTGGGGGGCCGGCCGCCGGGTTCGCCCTGGGCGACCCCCGGCAGGGGAATGACGAGCGCCGCGGTGGCGGCGGCGATGACGGTAACGCGTGACCAGGGTTTGGTCGACACCGATCCTCCTGCGAAAGATGGCCGTCGCCGGCCATGCACACGCGGATCACGTGTGTTGCGCAAGAGGTAACACCGATTCAAGTGTCATGACAAGATCTTGTAAAGGTGTATATGTCAGTGTTATAGGGCGGTCTGGACCGTGTTGTAGGGCGGTCTGGACCGTGCAAACAGCTGCGCCCCCGGCGGTCGGGCCGGGGGCGCGGGCTCTGGGGTTCGCCAGGTCGCGAGGGGATCAGGAGAGCGAGGGGGTCAGGAGAAGGGGATCCAGGCCTGGTCGGACAGGTCCTTCATGTCGCTGACCTTGAGGCCAAGGTCGGAGACCGTCCACAGGCTGTCGCCGATGACGACCGAGCGGCGGATGCCCGGGTCGTACGAGGCCACTCGGGTGTTCTCCGCGGGCTTGGGCCTGGGGTGGCTGACCGTGCCGGTCCTGGTGACCGCGGAATCATCGATCTTGAGGACCAGGGCGGTCCCGTTGCTCTGCTCGGTCCCCGTCCACGAGCTCACCGGGATGACCGCCATCCCCGTCTTGGCCCAGTACAGGAAGGCATGCGGGTCCCACTCTGCCTCCGAGCCGGAGTCCTTCTGGAACATCTGGGACAGGCGGCGGGGGTTGGCCGGGTCGCCGACGTCGAACAGCGAGACCTGGGTGCCGAGCGTGCGGCCCTGCTCGCTGGCCTCCTGGCCCACGCCGATCAGCCGCCCGTCGCCCGCCGGGTGCAGGTACGCCGAGTAGCCGGTGATCTTCAGTTCGCCCGTCTTCCTCGGTGCCGCCGGGTCGCGCAGGTCGAGCGTGTAGAGCGGGTCCACCTGCCTGAACGTCACCACGTAGCCGACGGGACCGATGAAGCGGACCGAGTAGATCCGCTCGCCCTGTCCGAGCCCGCCGACCTCGCCGGTCTTGGCCAGGGTGTCGGCGTCGAGCACGTAGACGGCGCTGGAGGTGTCCGGCGCGGCTTCCGGGGAGCCGGTCGAGGCGTCCCGCGCGGCGGTCGAGGTGGTGGCGACCCGCAGGTGCCCCTCGTGCTCCGACAGGGAGTACTGGTTGAGCAGCCTGCCGGAGACCTTGCCCGAGGCGACGTAGCGGGGTGCCCCGGCCGCGGTGATGTCGAACCGGTGGATCTCGGTCTCCTCCGGCGGCGGCTCCGGGGCCGCCGTCGCGGTCGGTGTCGCGGTCGGCGTCGGGGTGGTGGACGGTTCGGGGAGGAGGGTCGGGGCGGGCTCGGCGGCCGGTGTCGCAGGGGCGTCCTCGACGATCACCCGGTCCACCGGGCGGGGCCACCACCAGTGCGGGTTGCTGGCCACGTACAGGCTGGTGCCCGTCCCGTAGACGGTGTCGCCGTCGGCCGCGACGCCGATCGGGGCCGTCTCGGCGAGCGCCTGCGACAGGTCGAGGCTGTGCACGGTCAGCATCGACGTCCCGCTGTACTCCGCGGGGTGGCTGACCTGCCCGCAGTCGACCTTGCGGTCCGAGGTCGTGCCGTCCGCGGACGTCAGCTCGTACTTCGGCAGCCACGCCTCGATCGGAGCCCTGGCGATGATCTCCGCGTTGCGCCGGGTGCGCTCGCCGTCCGACAGGCCGGGCCCGGCGTCGGGGAACTCGATCCGCGGCTGGCTGCGGACCACGATCCGCACGGTCGAGCCGACCATCCTGGCGTCCACGTGGGCGCCTTCGGGGGTGAGCGCGCCGATCACCTTCGGCTTCCCCGACAGGTCGACGAGGACGTAGCGCGGTCCCGGGCTCGCCGCGTGCTTGGCCGTCGCGCCGTACGGGATGATCCCGCCGCCGGAGAACAGCACCAGCGCCCGGTCGCCGCTGACCAGCAGGTCGGCCGGGGCCCACGCCTGCTCGGCGTCCACGAGCCTGAGCGTGCCGGTGACCTTCCTGGTCGCGGTGTCCACCACCCGCAGCACGCCGCGGTTCACGGTGATCATCCGATCGCCGTCGGTCTTCACCAGGTCGGGCTCGTCGACCCCGGCCTCGTGCGTGTTCGTGGTGGAGTGCTCGGGCGCACCGGACGCGCGCTTGGCGGAGGCGTCCGACTGCGTCTCCGCGTACATGACGACCGGGCCGCCGATGCCCCAGGGACCGACGTTCCTCGCCGTCGCCGCGCGCAGGCCGGCCAGCATGTCGTCGCAGCCGCTGTAGGAGACGAGCTTGACGTTCCCCAGATCGACCGGCGCCGTCGTACGGCCCGCGGCGGTCCTCGTCTCCGTCGGGGTGCACGCCGTGGCGAGCAGGGCGGCGGCGAGGGCGACCGCGCCGGCCGTACGAATCGATGTCCTCATGCCCCTACGACGGATCGGGAGGACGTGTGGTTCAACACCTCGCTACCCGCCGGTAGCCACGGCACGCCTCCCACGATTACGCTGCGAACATGGCCGTTCCCCCTGAAATGACACGGGCCGAGATGACAAGGGCTCTCGCTCCCCGCATGATCGAACGCGTCGTGCGGCACGTGACCTCCGACGGCAAGACGCGGGAGATCACGGCGCCGTTCACCGGCGAGGTCCTCGCCGAGATGCCCGTCTCCACCGCCGATGACGTCCGCTCCGCCCATGCCGTGGCGCGGGAGGCACAGCGGGCGTGGGCGGCCCGGCCCGCGCGGGAGCGTGCCGAGCCCTTCCTGCGGCTGCACGACGCCATCCTCGACCGCCGCGAGGAGATCCTCGACGTGGTCCAGTGGGAGACCGGCAAGGCCCGCAGGCACGCCTTCGAGGAGGTCCTCGACGTCGCCGGCTGCACCCTCTACCACGCGCGGTGGGCCCCCGGCCTGCTGGAGCCGAGGAGGCGCGCCGGGATCCTGCCCGTCGCCACCAGGACGGTCGAGACCCGCCAGCCCCGGGGGACGGTGGCCCTGATCTCGCCGTGGAACTACCCCCTCTCGCTCGGCGTCACCGACGCCGTTCCCGCGCTGCTCGCCGGCAACGCCGTGGTCCACAAGCCCGACACCCAGACCGCGCTGTCCACGCTGTGGACGATCGACCTGCTGGTCTCCCTCGGCATGCCCAGGGAGATCTGGCAGGTCGTCCTCGGCGACCCCGCGGAGGTGGGCGAGGCGCTGCTCGACGGCGCCGACTACGTGGCGTTCACCGGCTCCACCCGGGCCGGCCGGAAGATCGCCGAGGAGGCGGCCCGGCGGCTGATCGGCTGCTCGCTGGAGCTCGGCGGCAAGAACCCGATGCTCGTGCTCGACGACGCCGACCTGGACGCGGCGACCCAGGGCGCGCTGCGCGCCTGCTTCACCAACGCCGGGCAGCTGTGCCTGTCCGTCGAGCGGCTCTACGTCCACGACTCCGTGCACGACGCCTTCCTGGAGCGGTTCGTCCGGCAGGTCGGGAACATGAGGCTCGGCGCCGGGCTCGACTGGAACGTGCAGATGGGCTCGCTCTCCTCCCCGCGGCAGCTGGAGGCGGTCGCCGCCCACGTGGACGACGCCGTCGCGAAGGGCGCCCGGGTCCTCGCCGGGGGGCGGGCCCGCCCCGACCTCGGCCCGCTGTTCTACGAGCCCACCGTCCTGGCCGACGTCGACGAGAGCATGGACATGTGCCGGGCCGAGACCTTCGGCCCCGTCGTCGCGATCTACCGCTTCGGCGACGACGACGAGGCGGTCGAGCGGGCCAACGACACCGCGTACGGCCTCAACGCCTCCGTGTGGACCCGCGACGTGCCGCGCGGGCGGGCGCTGGCCTCCCGGATCAGGGCGGGCTCGGTCAACATCAACGAGGGGTACGGCTCCGCCTACGCCTCCTACGACGCGCCCATGGGCGGCATGAAGTCCTCGGGCCTCGGCCGCCGCCACGGGGCTGAGGGGCTGCTGAAGTACACCGAGGGGCAGACCGTCTCCAGCCAGGCGTCCTGGCTGGGCTTCGAGCCGATCCTCGGCATGGCGTACGAGAAGTACGCCGACACCCTCGCGACCGCCTTCAAGGTCATGAAGACGCTCCACCTGAAGTGAGGGGCTCCGGTGACTTCGACGGCCGCCGGGAGGCCGTCGAAGTCACCGGGGCCGCCGTGATCGACGGGGTCGTCGTGCGAAGGGAGCCGCCGTGTTCGACTACGACGTGCTGGTGATCGGATCGGGGTTCGGCGGGAGCGTCTCGGCGCTGCGGCTGACGGAGAAGGGCTACCGGGTCGCCGTCCTGGAGGCCGGGCGCCGCTTCGACGAGACCACGCTCCCCAGGACCTCCTGGCGGGTCCGCGACTTCCTGTGGGCCCCGGCGCTGGGCCTGAAGGGCATCCAGCGCATTCACGTGCTCAGGGGCGAGAAGGGCACCGGCGTGATGGTCCTGGCTGGCGCCGGGGTCGGCGGGGGCTCCCTGGTCTACGCCAACACCCTCTACGAGCCGCCGGACGCGTTCTTCCAGGACGCCCAGTGGTCGTCCATCACCGACTGGAAGGCCGAGCTGGCCCTGTACTACGACCAGGCCTCGCGCATGCTGGGCGTGACGCTCAACCCGACGGTCACCCCGGCCGACGAGGTGGTGCGCGCGGTCGCCGAGCGGATGGGCGTGGGCGACACCTTCCACCTGGCGCCGGTCGGCGTCTTCTTCGGCACCCCGGGAGTGGAGGTGGACGACCCCTACTTCGGCGGCGCGGGGCCGCGCCGCAGGGGCTGCACCGAGTGCGGCGAGTGCATGACGGGCTGCCGCCACGGGGCCAAGAACATGCTGATCAAGAACTACCTCTACCTGGCGGAGAGGGCCGGGGCCAGGGTCCTCCCCGAGACCACGGTCACCTCGGTCGTCCCGGTGGACGGCGGCTACCGGGTCGAGGCGCGCGGGACGGGCACGCCCTGGCGCCGCCGCGCGCTCACCGCCGAGCACGTGGTCTTCGCGGCGGGGACGTACGGCACCCAGCGCCTGCTGCACCGGCTCAAGGCCGCGGGCACGCTGCCCCGGCTCTCCGACCGCCTGGGCACCCTCACCAGGACCAACTCCGAGGCGCTGCTCGGGTTCGAGCGCCTGTCGGTCGAGGGGGAGAAGCTCAACCGGGGGGTGGCGATCACCTCCTCGATCCACCCCGACGCCCGCACGCACATCGAGCCGGTCCGCTACGGAGACGGTTCCAACGCGATGGGCATGCTCCGCACCCTGCTCATCGACGGCGGCGGCGCCCCGCGCTGGCTGAAGTTCCTCGGTGAGGCCCTGCGCGCGCCCCACCGGGTGGCGAGGCTGTTCAACCACCGCCGGTGGTCAGAGCGCGGCATCATCGCGCTGGTCATGCAGGCGAAGGACAACTCGATCACCCTGTCCGCGCGCAGGGGGCCGTTCGGCCCGAGGCTGCGCTCGGAGCGGGGCCACGGCGAGCCCAACCCCACCTGGCTGCCCGCCGGTCACGAGTTCGTCCGGCACGCGGCCGAGGAGGTCGGCGGCATCCCCGGCGGCTCCTGGCTCGACCTGTTCGACATCCCGGCCACCGCCCACTTCCTGGGCGGATGCGTCATCGGCGCCGATCGCGACACCGGGGTGATCGACCCCTACCACCGCGTCCACGGCCACGAGGGCCTGCACGTCGTCGACGGCTCCGCGGTCTCCGCCAACCCGGGCGTCAACCCCTCCCTCACCATCACCGCCCAGGCCGAGCGGGCGATGGCACTGTGGCCCAACCGGGGCGAGCCGGACCCGCGCCCCGCCCCGGGCTCCCCGTACGCACGCCTCGCGCCCGTCGCCCCCAAGAACCCCGCCGTCCCGGCCGCCGCTCCCGGGGCCCTGCGGCTGCCCATCGTGGAGATCACCTGACGGGAGGCGCCGGGTTCCGCCGTGGGGTCGATTACGGCGAGGTCGCCGCTCTTTCGACGGGCGTCGTGCTGTCCGGGACGGTAGGGGGCACACCGGCCCGGTCCTCGCCTTCGCTCCCCATGGCCGGGGATCCTTCACCGCTGCCGTCAATGTCCGGATGCCCGACCGGCGCGGCGGCCGAATATGTCCTGAGATCTCATATCGCTACAAACCTCATACCACCAGGCCAGGCTCCAGAGGACATGGTAATCCTATGCTGGCATCTGTTGAGAGAGCGTCATAGGCTGTTACGTGCAGGTTCTGTGCACCAAGATGTAGATGACGGTGCGGAAAGCCCTGTCTCGGTAGGAGGTCTACGGTGCTTATCCGTTTCCGGCTGGCCAACCACCGGTCCATCCGCAATGAGTATGAGCTGTCTCTAATCGCAACTGAGTTCGATGAGAGTGCAGGACGCAGGACTGGCCTCAAACACCGGGGACGAGATGTTTCAGCGCAACCCGTAGCGGGTGTGTTCGGAGCCAACGCGTCGGGGAAGTCGAACCTGCTCAGCGGTTTCCAGCTCATGCGCGACGCGGTGCGAGACTCTTTCGCCGACTGGGCCAAGACGCCGGAGGTGGTTCCCCGGCAGCCCTTCAAGCTCGATCCCGCCTCTCGCGAGGAGACGACCCTGTTCGAGGTGGATCTTGCCCTGGGGAGGGATCCCGTCCGCTACACCTATGGTTTCGAGCTGTCGGATGAGCGGGTGGAGGCGGAGTGGCTTCACTCATACCCGCATGGCCGCCGCAACGTCTGGTTCGACCGGGAGGCGGGCCGTCCTGAGTCGGAGGGAGGGGAGTTCGTCTTCAGGGGAGAGGGCTTCAGGGGAGAACGGGATCCGCTGGTCAGGTTGACCCGCCCCAACGCCCTGTTCCTGTCCGTCGGTGCGACCCTCAACGATCCCCAGCTGTCGGCGGTGCACAGGTGGTTCCTCAACAACCTGTGGCTGGTGACACCGGGCAGAGATCTCAATGCCCGAGTGGACTGGACCAAGCGGCTCCTCATGCGCTCGGATCAGGAGGAGAGCTACCACCAGCGGATCACGCGGTTGCTGCAGTCGGCCGATTTGGGGGTCACCCGCCTTGATACGGACCCTGAGACCGGCGAGATCAGATTGTGGCATCGCACACCGAATGGTGGAGAGACGGCGTTGGACTTTCGCACGGAAGAGTCCCTGGGCACCCATGCCTGGTTCGCCTTTCTCGGGCCCATGCTCACCGTGCTGGATCAGGGATCGGTCCTGCTGGTGGACGAGCTGGATTCGAGCCTGCACCCCACGCTCGCGGCCGAGGTCGTACGGGTCTTCCAGGACCCCGCGTCCAACCCGCGCGGCGCACAACTGATCTTCACGACGCATGACGCGACCTTGCTGGGCAGCGAGGTGCTCGACAGGCCGCTCAACCGTGATCAGGTGTGGATCACGGTGAAGCAACGCTCAGGAGAGACCGAGCTGTACCCGCTGACAGAGGCCAAGCCACGTAAGGAGGAGAACCTGGAACGCGGTTACCTACGTGGCCGCTACGGCGGAGTGCCTCGGGTCACCGCCGGAAAAATCGTCCGTGAACTGTCCAGGCAAGAGGCGAAGGCGACGGCGTGAGCAAGCGGGCGGGGAAAGAGCGGGAACCGGGAAGGCGGAGAAGACGCGGGAGTCTGGAAGACGAGCGTCCGCTGGCTCCGAGACTCGGCTCGCATTCGCGTGAGGTACGGGTGCTGTACGTGGCCTGCGAGGGCGAATCCACCGAACCGGACTACCTGGACTACCTGAACGACCAGTTCGGGGACGGCGGAGGTCAGGGTCGGCAATCGTTCCGAATCCAGCTCGTCCCCCGCAGGGATGGAAGGACGCCTTCGGGGATCGTCGAAGCCGTACGGAAAGTCGCGGGTGAGGATGAGGCATGGGCGCTCTTCGACCGTGATCGGTGGAATGACATCCCACAGGCGGTCAAGGCCGCCGCCGAGTCCAGGGTCGAGCTCGCGTTCTCGCACCCGTCGTTCGACCTGTGGTTACTGCTGCACTTCCAGATGTTCGGAGGGGCGCAGAGTGGCAGCGGCAAGATCGTGGTTGAGAAGCTGCGGCAGGCCAGGGGCGCGGACGCCTTCAAGGACTATGGCAGGAAGGGGGAGAAGAGCATCAAGGGCGCCCGGCGCGATGCCCTGAAAGGACGGGAGGGCAAGGCGGTGGCGCATGCCCGAAGTCTGGTGGCCTCCTGCGCTCAGGGGTTCTGCGAGCCCGATCGTGCGAAGATCGGGCCAGTCGACCTCAAGGCCGAACCGGAGTCTCCTCAAGCGTGGGCGGCCCGTTCCGGACATGCCCTGGAGTGTCAGGTCCTCCAGCGCGATCCGTCCACCGACGTGTGGCGGCTGTTGGCCACGCTGGGTATCGACGGGCGGAAACCCGGCAAAGGCGCGCCGGCGGAGACGGAGACGGCTCCCCTCATTGTTGATTTGTCGTGAACTCGACCAGGATCCCAGTGTGCCGCCGCCCCCGGGGCCCTGCGGCTGCCCATCGTGGGAATCACCTGAGGGGGTGGCGGGTCAAGGGCTGCGCGGCATGACTGGGTTCCGACCATAGGGCTGGCAACCGGATGTCAGCCGTACCCTCGCTCTCACTCAACGGGACACAAGGGCCGCACAGGTCAGCGCCGATGGCCGATGGCGACGGCCAGCGTCTGCACACCGGCTACCCGAGGATGTTGGTCGATCAGGGTCACCGCCATCGCACGGATGCTGGGCCGAGCGCGGACTTCGTCGGCCGATTGCCGGAAGGCGTTCAACAGGGCCACCGTTGTTTGTTCGGGTTTGCCCCATTGCCACCATGCTCGTGCCAGGTCGGTGTACAGGCGTCCGCGTCGTTCGGGGGTGGATAGATGGCTGGGATGCACGTCGCGCCCGGCGTGCAGGGCTGCTCCAGCGTCGCCTAGGGACCAGTGCACGCCGATCTCGTACAGGCTGACGTGCGCGGGGTTGATACTGAAGGGCTGGTCGGCAATCGCCCGCTTGGGAAGCCGGGTGGTGACGTGCGCGGCTTGTTTGATCATTTCTAGGGCGCGGTCTCGGTCTCCTGCTTGTGCGGCGTTGTAGGCACAGGTGCACAGCATTTGGGCGTAGGCGGCGGTGTGGGCGGGCGTGCCAAGTCCTGTGGCCTCCAAGCGGTGGGTGGCCCGCAGAGTGAGCTGGTCGGCGATTTTCTGGCGGCCTTCGTGGCGTAGCACGATGCCCAGGGAGCGCGCCGAGGCGGCCATGCTGATCGGGGAGCCGGACAGACCCGCGAACACGCTGGCGCGGTCTGCGGTGATCCTGCTCGCCTCATATCTCCCGATCTTGTCCAGGGTCTCGGTCGCCAGGTCGTAGCAGGCGGCCGCCTGAGCGCAAGCATCCGCTCTCCGGTTATCGGCCGCTTCGTGGGCCAGGGCCAGAAGGTCGGGCAGATCAGCGACAAGCCGGGCCAGATCGCCGCTGTCGAAGCGGCTTCGCGCCCAGGCCAGACGGGAGGCAATCCGCTCAGGCAGGGGAGGACCGGAGGATGCGGGCGGGACGGCCAGCGCGTCATCGAGTCTGGATAGCAGATGAGCAGGGACAGCGAGTCCGGCGGCGGACAGCAGAGTGCGGCGGCGCATCAAGTCTTCTTTCGCGGGCTGACCCATCGTTTCAGCCACCGTAACCGGATTGATCAGCGCGCTAAGGATATGACTAGGTACCCCAGCTGCGTGGGCGACGCGGCGCAGCACCTGAAGGTCGATCCCCGCACGCCGACCTGTCTCCAGCCGGGAGATCGTCGATGCCGAGTAGCCCGAGGCTTTCCCCAGGTCGGCTTGTTTCCAGCTCCGTAGCTGCCGCGCGAACCTGATGACACCGCCGACGTCATGGGCGGCGATCAGTGCTCGCAGCTGTGGCGACTGCCATTGATCATCATCGTGCGTACTTCGTTGCCCGCTCATCGCGACTCCCGGTCACGACATCATTCCCCTCGGTCACCATACGCTCGCCGATCCTCTTCAGGAGGGTGGATATGCAGATCCTGCACGTGGCGTGCGCACCTGGCACATGCGCTGGTGAGGAGACAGGTGCCGAGGCTTCTCTGATGGCAGGAAGACCCGAATGAAAACGGGGCCCGTCACGGCATCGCACGCCAGGACGGGCCCCTTGACCGGACTCTGGAGGTCCGATCCGATGCACAACCCTAGAGGAAACCCCAGGCCGATCCGGGTTCGTTGGCACGCCGACCAACCGCCGATGCCGCTCGGTTGCCGCTGGTGCGGGCATCCCCCGTACGCCCACGAGGCCACGAGCCTGCCGCACCGGATCCACCACGACTGGCAGCAGCCCACCGCCGCGCAGGTTCGCGCCCGGATGGCCGCGCGCAGGCGTCTCGGTCTGTGCGGTCGGTCCCAGGCGGTGGCCACATCGACGAGACCGGTCCTCCGGCCCGAACCTCCGACCTCCCCTCCGCCGCCGCACACCGAACCTCGTACGGCTCGTCCTCCGCTGAGGCCCGCCTTCCCGCCCAACTCGCCCGGGCGGCACCGGCGACAGGACCAGCTCGTGACAACGGCGGCTTTTCCCCACCGGCACGGATGGCCGCCGAACCCCGCAGGTTCGCGTCCGGTGAGCACGAGCTCCACCACGCCGGCGGTGACGGTATGAGTGGACGGGAAGGCCGGGAGCGGCCGACCGGGCGGCACCGGCGGGGCGCACTCGTCTCTCCGGCCGCTCCCCGGCGCTGGGACGCGGACAGCGTGGCCCGCGCTCGGCAGCTCGACCTGCTCGAACCCGCCTGGGCCGTCTGGTACGGCCCGGCCACCCGGCGCTTCCATGCCGTCGCCCTCTGGTCCGCACCTCAACCCTTGATCGTGTACGCGGGCACCGTCGAAGAGCTCCGCGACCTGATGCGCGAGGCCGAGCATCTCCGGCCGGCGCACGAGACCCGACCCACCGCGTCACCACCCTCACGGACGCGGGAGAGCGAACACACCTCATCGGCACTCCGAGGAGCCACGATGCCCGACATCCCGGACGACCCCCGAACCGCTTGCTGGGACGTGCCCCACGACCCCTCGGCGATCGCCAAGATCCGCGCCCTGGTGGACGATACCCTCACCGCCTGGACGTTGGCGTACCTCGCTGACGACGTGGTCCTCGTGGCCGGGGAGCTCCTGGCCAACGCCGTCGTCCACGGCGACGCCCCGGCGACCCTCTCCCTGCGGGCCGGAGCCGATGAATTCCGTCTGGAGGTGACCGACCGCGGGCCGGGGCAGCCCCGGCACCTCCGTCTCGACACCGACGCCCTGCACGGTCGTGGCCTGACCATCGTCGAGGCCCTCGCCCACGAATCCGGCGTCACCCCACTCCCCGATCATCCCGGCAAAACCGTCTGGGCCCGCTGGTGGCTTCTTCCTGGAACGACTTCTCGGCCGTCGTCCTGAGCCCGGGAGCCGGACACGAATCAGCCGGTGGGCCGCTGGACGGGCTGGGTCTCGGTCCGGTAGATGAGGGTCGTCTCGACGTGCACGATCTCGGGACGGATCAGAAACTTCTCCAGCAGCAGGCGGTGCAGGCGGTCGGCGTCGGCGACCGCCACGTGGACCAGGAAGTCCTGTGGGCCGGCCACGTGGAACAGGGCGATGGTCTCCGGCAGGCCCAGGACGAAGGCCCGCAGCGGGTCGACGAGCTGGCTGGTGTGCGGCCGGACCCGCAGGGCGAGCAGCGCCTGCAGGGGACGGCCCAGCGTCGCCGGGTCCACCTCGGCGCGGAAGGCACCGATCACCCCGCGCCTCCGCAGGGAGCGCACCCGCTCCAGCGCCGTGGAGGGGGCGACGCCCACCCGTTCGGCCAGGTCCTTGTTGGGGAGTCGCGCATCCTTCTGCAGCTCGGCCAGAATTCGCCGGTCCACCGAATCCAGTTCGACGCTCACCGGGTTCACCTCCGTCCAATTCGGCTCGCCTGGCGAGCTGTCGTGAATTCGACCAGTATCCCCGTGTGACATGGAATGTTGAGGAATTCGTGAACGCGGCGACCGCGACCGTCGACGAGCTGGCCGCCTACGTCGACGAGAGCCAGCGGGGCGTGCCACCCGTGCTCGGCCGCAGACCCCCCGGTGAGCTGGCCGAGCGGCTCGGGCTCGCCCGGTGGATCCGCGAGGGCGGGATGACCGCCGGCGACCACGCGGAGTTCCTGCGCACCTACCTCGCCGAGGGCACGCGGCTGCACCATCCCGCCTACCTCGGGCATCAGGTCGCCGCTCCCGACTTCCCCGCGGCCCTCGCCGACCTCGTCCACGGCGTGAGCAACAACCCGATGGCGATCTACGAGATGGGCGCCTCGGCGGCGACCGTGGAGTTCGAGGTGCTGCGCTGGATGCTCGGCAAGGTCGGTTTCGGCGAGGCGGGCGGCGGGGTGCTGACCCACGGGGGATCGCTGGCCAACCTCACCGCGCTGCTGGCCGCGCGGGCGTCGGTGGCCCCGGAGGCGTGGACCGAGGGCGTCCCCGGCGACCTCGCGCTGCTCGCCCCGGCGTCGTCGCACTACTCGCTCACCCGCGCCGCCGCGATCCTCGGCCTGGGGGAGCGGGCCGTGATGCCGCTGGAGGTGGACGGGCTCGGCAGGATCGACGTCGCCCGCCTGCCCGAGGCCCTGGAGCGGGTGCGCCGGGCGGGGCGGCGGCCGATGGCCCTGGTGGCGAACGCCTGCGCGACCGGGACCGGCCTCCACGACGACCTGCGCGGGATCGGGGAGTTCTGTGCGGCCAACGGCGTCTGGTTCCACGTGGACGGCGCCCACGGTGCCTCCGCGCTGCTCTCCGAGAAGCACCGCCACCTGCTCGACGGGATAGACCTCGCCGACTCGCTGATCTGGGACGCGCACAAGATGCTGCGTACCTCCAGCCTGGCCGCGGCGGTGCTGACCCGGCGCGAGGGCGACCTGGACGCGGCCTTCCGGCAGCGGGCCAGCTACCTGTTCTACGGGGAGCAGGGCTTCGACCTCATCGGCAGGACCGTGGAGTGCAGCAAGGCCGAGCTGGGCCTGAAGATCTTCCTCAACCTGGCCTGGCGGGGCGAGCGTGGCCTGGGCGAGTACGTCGCGCGCCGGTACGCCACCGCGCACCGCTTCTGGGAACTGGCCCGCGAGCGGCCGGACTTCGAGTGCCCGTACGAGCCGGAGAGCAACATCGTCTGCTTCCGGTACGGCGCCGGCGACCAGGCGGACATCCGCGAGCGCCTGATGGAGGACGGGGCCTTCCAGCTGACCTCGGCCGAGGTCGGCGGGGTCCGCCACCTGCGGGTCACCGTGATGGCCCCCGCCACGGACGACAAGACGCTGGAGGCGCTGCTCGACCGGATCTCCGGACCTGAGGCCACGGCCGGTCCCCGGTGACCCCCCGCGAGGAGCGCCGGGCCGCTCCTCGCCGAACCCGGTGCGGACGGTGCGGCCGATGCGGCCGATGCGGAAGGCCGGTCCCCCGGGAGTCCCGGGGTGGACCCCGGCGCCCTCAGCGGATCCCGGAGTCCGGGTGGGCGGCGTCCCAGCGGCGCCGCGACTCGGCGATGCCGTCGCGGTGCTCGGCCGACCAGTCGACGAGGGTCCGCAACAGGTGGGTGAGGCTGTGCCCGGACGGGGTCAGCTCGTAGTCGACCTGAGGCGGGACGACGGCGTGGACGGTCCTGGAGATCAGGCCGTCGCGCTCCAGGCGGCGCAGGGTCAGGGTGAGCATCCGCTGCGAGATGCCGGGCAGGGCCCGCTGGAGCTCGCGGAACCGGCGCACCCCCTGGGCCAGCTCCACGACCACCAGCACCGACCACTTGTCGCCGATCCGGTCGAGGACCTCGCGGATGCCGCAGTCCTCGCCCCCGCAGGAGACGACCGGCTCCGTGGTTACCTCCGTGTGCCCGACTGACATCGAAGTGCCTCCTTATGCCACGTGTCCTGGTTGTCGATGATGGACCCGGTTACCGAAGAGAACCAACTACGCGGGGGAGATTCCATGATTCTCATGACGGGGGCGACGGGCGCACTGGGGCGGCTCGTCGCCGTTCGGCTGGCCGGGCGGGACGACGTGGTGATCGGCAGCCGCACCCCGGAGGCGGTCCCCGCCGGGACACCGGCCCGCCCGGTCGACTTCGAGGACCCCGCCTCGCTGGAGGAGGGATTCGCCGGGGTGGACACGCTGCTGCTGATCTCCGCGGGCTACGGCGAGGACGACGTGGTGATCGCCAGGCACGGCGCGGCGATCGAGGCGGCGGAGAAGGCCGGGGTCTCGCACATCGTCTACACCGGCCTCAGCGCCGCCGGGGACCACCTGGCCTACGCGCTCGCCCACCGCTGGACCGAGCGCAGGCTCCGCGAGGGGGCCGCGAACTGGACGATCCTGCGCAACGGCCTCTACGCCGAGCTGCTGGCGACGCTCGCGCCCGCCGTGGACGGCAGGATCACCGCGCCGCTGGGAGCGGGACGGCTGGCCGCGGTGGCCCGCGAGGACCTGGCCGACGTGGCCGCTCTGGTCGTGACCGATGCCTCCGCGCACGCGGGCCGGACCTACGAGCTGGTCGGGGAGGAGGCGGTCGGCGGCGCGGAGCTGGCCGCGGCCCTCACCGGGGCCACGGGAGGCACCGTCTCGTACGAGCCCGGCACCCTCGCCGGGGCCCGCGAGGCGTTCACCGCCCTCGGCCTGGCGTCCTTCCAGGTCCCGATGCTGGTGAGCACCTACTCCTCGATCGCGAACGGGTTCATGGACGCGACGGGCGGCGACCTGCGCGCCCTGCTCGGCAGGGCTCCCCGGTCCGCCCTGGAGGTCATCGTCGCGGGACCTCGCGAACAGGGGTGAACAGGGGGAGGGCGCGGCGGCCGCGCCGGCCGAGGGGCCCCCTGCCCGGCCGCGGAGAGGGCAGGGGGCCCGTGTGATCAGTTGTCGGTGCAGAACATGTGGATACGGCAGTTCGTGACGCGGCCCGCCTCGGCGGCGGCCGGCTCGCGCTCCTGAAGACCCTGAAGGTCCTGAACGTCGAACGACATCGATTTCACCTCCTCGCCGATCTCGTGGCCGCGCCGGGCGCGGACCGTTTCTCCTTCCGCCGCCCCGGAGCGGGCGGCGAGCCTGGGACGGGAGGACGCCAGGCGTCCCCCACGACGTCGTCGAGCATCCACGGGCGCGCGTGCCGGTGGCGCAGCCGGACGAGGAAGGCGACGATCCCGGCCGTGCCGCCGAGGAACGTCGGGACGACCTTCGAGAAGGGGTCCGGCACGAGCAGCCTGCCGGAGCGGGTCACGGCTCTGGCCTCCAGGCACCCGGCCAGGTCCCCGGCCCAGCGCAGATACCGGTCGTCGGCCGTGAACCCAGCCATGTCGAGGAGGAACTCGCCGTCGCCGGGCAGGCCGTGGCACGGCACCGCCCCCGACTGCCAGCGGGTCCTGTGCACCGCGACCGCCGCCTGACCGGCGAGCCGCAGGGCGTCCGGGTCGCCGGTGGCGCGCCAGTACCGGACGAGGAAGGAGCCGACCCCCGACGAGCCGCTGCACCAGTGCGGCCGGCGCGGCAGGGCCGTCCGCGGATCCCCCGCGAGGGCCGGCCACCAGGCGGTGTCGCCGTCGACGTCGGCGTGCTCGTACAGGGCGCGGGCGACCTCGCGCACGGTCGCCATCCACTCCGGGCGGCCGAGGGTGACGGCGGCGTAGAGCAGCGCCGTGCCGACCCCGGCGATCCCGTGCGCGAAGCCGAGATGGTCGGCGCCCGCGAGACCGGAGTCGAACGACTCCGGCGTCGGCCACCGTGGGTGCCCCATCCGGTAGGACCGCGCGCCGTGCAGGTTCTCGAACGTCTCCACGGCCCGCCTGCGGAGCACGGGATCGCCCGAGCGTAGGGCGAGGCGCAGCACCGTCATGCCGGACCCGGCCAGCCCGTGCGTCACGTCGGGGCTCGGGTGGTCCACCGGAAGCCGGGCCGCCGCCCGCAGCGCGAAGTCCCGCATCTCGTCGTCGCCCGTGGCTTCCGCCGCGTCGTGAAGGGCCCAGACGGCTCCCGAGCGCCCGAAGTACAGGCCGGGGGGCCAGGCGTCCTCGTCGGAGAGACGGCGGCGGAGCCACCCGGCCGCGGCGGACGCCGCGCCTCTTGCGTCCGCTGTGTCGTCGGTGAAGGCGTTGTCTGTGACGGTGTTGCCTGTGAAGGCGTTGTCCGTGACGGCCGCGCGGGAGGCGAACGTCAGGACGGCCAGGATGCCCGGCACGCCCCCGTTCACCGAGCACGGGTCCGCCTCGGCCCCGCCGTCCCCGGCGACCGCGTTGGGCCACGGCGACGGGTTGTCCCGCCGGGGGTCCATGGTCTCCACCAGCCGCGCCAGCCCGTCGGCCACCAGGAGATCCGCCCGTCGTGCCCCGCCCGCCCCTGCCCCCGCGAGGATGGGGCAGGCCTTTCGCGTCTCCCGCGTCTCCCGCGCCGTCGCGAGGTCGGCGGCGGGAGCCGCCGGGGCGAGCGTGTCCAGATACCTCGCGCAGCGGTTCAGCGACCAGCGCTCCTCCGGCTCGGTGACCAGTCCCTCCACCAGGGGGCGGAGGAGGGCGAGGGTGGGGTTGGCCGCGGACACCGCGGCGACGTGGTCGAGGAGGCGCCGGCCGCGGGCCGGGCCCGTCGTGCCGTCCTCGGGGAGTTCCAGCCCGGCGCCGGTCGCGAGGAAGTACGCCAGCCCGCCGAGGCCGAACAGGTCGGCCGTCTCTCCCGGCGCCGGCCGGAGCTCGCCGGTGTGCGGCACCAGTTCCGGAGCGAGGTAGCCGGGGGTTCCACCGATCATGACGATGTCGCCCGGCACCGTCGCGTACTCCAGGTCGACGAGCCGGAGGTCGCCGCCGGGCAGGAGCATCACGTTGTCCGGCGAGAGGTCGCGGAAGACGTGGCCGAGGTCGTGGACGGCCCGCAGCGCGTCGACGAGGCGCCGCAGGATCGGCCGGACCTCGGCGGCGCCGTTCCCGAAGCCGTCGTGCCCGAGGGGCCCGGCGTTCCCCTCGGACCAGCGCCGCAGCGTCGTTCCCGGCACGAGTTCCTCGACGAGGAACGCGTGCCCGCCCTGTTCGAAGAAGTCGACCACGGCCGGGACGACCCCGCTGGACGCCAGGGCCTCCAGCCGGGACCTCTCCGTCGCCAGCCGGTCGCGCGCGTCCCGGCCCCCGAGATCGGACGAGGCGTGCGGCCGGCCCTCCTTGATCACGACTTCGGCGCCGCTCTCGGTGTCCTCCGCGATGTACACGCCGCCCCTGTTGGCGTGTCGCACCGCCTCGCGGACCACGAAACGGCCGTTCAGCAGCACGGCGGGCCGCTGCGGCGGCACGGAGGCCCCGAAGGCGCGGTCCGCCGTTCCGGAGGCGCCGGGGGCGGTGAAAGGCGAGACGGCGAAGGAGGGCGGGGAGAACCGTGGCAGCCGCTCGTCAGGGATCGCCGTCCCCTCAGGCGTGCGGAGCCGGACCTCGTAGAAGCCGTCGTTGCCGAGCACCCGGTGCCCGCCGAAGGCCCCGTAGCGGTAGTGGACGATCCCGCCGGGCCGGTAGGGGCGGTCCGACAGGATCGCCGGGCCGGGAAGCCCCCAGGTGGCCTCGTCGAGCAGCGGCGCCAGCCGGGCCGCCTCGGCGCCGCCCACCGGGTAGGCGGTGACGAACTTCCCCGCCTGGGCGCGGGCGCAGTGGGGGGCGAGCAGCTCCCAGTAGTCGCCCAGCCGCGCGGGAAACTTGAAGGCGCACCCCTCGGCGGCCAGCACCCGTACGACCCGGGAGAGCACGATCGGAGCGGAGAGCATCGTCGCGGAGACGTGAAGTTTCCAGCCCTGCGCGGGCATCGCGTATCCGCCGGGAACGACCAGGCACCAGAATTCCCCGTCGGTGACCGACCATTCACGGGCCGGGACCCGTCCGATCTCGGTGATCGCGATGTCACGCAGGAGGGCGCTGTCGCCCGTCGGGCTTTTCACGGGAGGTCATCCTTCGGCTGTCGCGGTTCGACGTCATGCGGGAATCGGTCCGACGTCAAACGGGAAATACGTCAAACGGGAGATGCGTCACGCGGGAGATCGCGTCATGCGGGAGATCCGCGTCAAACGGGTGGGAGGGAAGCGGGAAACGCGCGAGGTGTTCACGCCCGGGAGCCGCGCCGATGGCGTGGATCCCGCCGGGGTGCGGCCACCGCCGCTCCCGTCACCGGGACCGCGTCGTGGTGATCGCGCATATGTGAGATCGGCGGAGCCGCCGCATTCTTTTCCGCCTGCCGGCGCTGGCAATACGAAAACACGGTGGATACGGGGTGTGCCATGTAAAAGTACGCACTTCTCGTCCGCCACGTATGATCCGCCGAGTATTCAATGCGCTTATTTCATATTCCCATATATTAATTCCGGTCCGCCGTGGCGTGCTTCACCCGTACGCCCGGCAGGAGTCGAGCGGCCGCTTCCCGGCCCGGCCCTCGAATGCGCGCGTATCTTTCCCGGGCTGGGCGGACCCGTCCTGATATAGCGTCGCGTCCATGACCGAACTCGACGGCCGCCTGCGCGCGGTGTGCGACCTCACCGTCTCCGGCGTCCGGGAAATGGCCGGGCGGCACGAGTACGACGGCCTGATCCAGGACCTGTCGCCTGAGGGGGTGCGCGCCGGGCTGGCCGCGCTGGGCCGGGGACCGCTGCCCGCCGACCCGTACGACGCGGCGCACCTGCAGATCTTCGAGGAGGCCGCCCGGGTGCAGCTCGGCGAGCTGGAGCTGCACCGCCGCAGCCCGCTGGAGCACCTGGGCAACCTCGACCTGGCCACCTACGACCGCGAGTACGCCCCCGAGGCCGAGCGGCACGCCGCCAAGCTCGCGCACCTGGCCCGCTGGCCCGAGGCGGTGGACAACGCGGTCGCCTCGCTCGACCTGCTCAGCGCCCCCGTCGCGACCGCCCTGCTCGGCGCGGTGCGCGGCCTCGCCTCCGGGGTGCCCGATGACGCCGAGGAGAGCGCCCGCGAGGCGGCGTTCAGGGCGCACGCCCGGCTGGTGGAGCACGTCGAGAAGGCCGCGCACACCGGCGACCCGGACGCCTCCCTCGGCGCCGAGGGGCTCGCCAGGCTGATGGGCACGGGCGACGGCCTCCCGGTCGACCTGGGACGGCTCGCCGAGCGCGCCGACGCCGAGCGCGACCGCCTGATGGCCCGGCTGGCGGAGTCCTGCGCCGCGCTGGGGTTCGCCGGACGGCCGCCGCTGGAGGTCGCGCGCGAGCTCGTCAGGCAGCACCCCGGCCCCGACGGCGTGATCGAGGCGGCCAGAATCGGCACCGAGAGGGCGATCGCCTTCACCAGGGAGAAGGACCTGGTGCCCTACCACGACGGGGAGTGCCGGGTCGGTATCGCGCCCGAGTCGCGCCGGTGGGCGATGGCCATGATGAGCTGGTCGGCGCCCGGCGAGCCCGACGGCCCCTCGTGGTACCACGTCACCCCGCCCGACCCCTCCTGGCCCGAGCGCGACGTCGAGGAGTGGCTGGAGGTCTTCAGCGAGACCACGCTTCCCGCGATCAACGTGCACGAGGTCGCCCCCGGGCACTTCTCCCACGGCCGCGCCCTGCGCCACGCCCGCTCCGACGTGCGGCGGACGCTGATGTCGCTGGCCTTCGCGGAGGGCTGGGCCCACTACGCGGAGGAGCTCTGCGTCGAGGAGGGCTTCGCCCCCGACGACCCGCGTTTCGAGATCGGCGTGTGGCTGGAGGCGCTCATCAGGGTGACCCGGCTGGCCTGCGCGATCGGCGTGCACTCCGGCGCGATGACCGTCGAGGAGGGCGCCCGCCGCTTCGCCGCCGACACCCACATCGCCGGTCCCGCCGCGCTCTCGGAGGCCGCGCGGGCCACCTTCGACCCCACCTACGGTCGCTACACCTGGGGCAAGCTGGAGATCCTCGACCTCCGCGACCGCGCCAGGGCCGAATGGGGCCCCGGCTTCGGCCTCAACCGCTTCCACACCGCCATGCTCGACCTCGGCTCCCCGCCCCTCGGCCTGCTCGGCCACGCCCTCGCCGGTACGTGACCGGCGGTCCCCGGCGGCATGTCCATCCGGAGGCGCGGCGGACGCGTGGTCAGCGGTCGACGGCCGTGGCGCCGCCGTCGACGACCAGGTGGGTGCCGGTGATGAACGACGCCTCGTCGCTCAGCAGGAACCGTACGGCCGCCGCGATCTCGGCGGGCCGGCCCAGGCGGCCGAAGAGCGACCTGCGGGTGAAGGACTCCAGATAGCCCGCGTCGCCGCCCGTGGCGGTGGTGAGCAGCGGGGTGTCGACGTAGCCGGGGCAGACGGCGTTGACCCGGATCGGCGCCAGCTCGTGGGCCATCGAGCGGGTCAGGCCGAGCATGCCCGCCTTGGACGAGCAGTAGGCAGGGATGAAGGCCTGCCCGACCAGGCCCTCGATCGAGGAGATGCCGACGATCGCGGAACCCTCCTGGTCGCGCAGGTCCTCCAGCAGTGCCTTGACCAGCAGGGCGTGGGCGCGCAGGTTGACGTTGAGCACCGCGTCCCACGAGGCCTCGGTCAGGTCGCCGACGGCCATGGGGGCCGCGATCCCGGCCGCGTGCACGAGGCCGCCGATCGAGGTGAGGGCGTCGCGGCCGGCGGCGATCGCCGCGGGGAAGGCCGAGGAGTCGGTGACGTCGACGGGAACGGCGATCGCGGCGACGCCGTGCGCGGCGGCGAGCGAGGCGGTCTCCTTGGCGCCCGCCTCGTCCAGGTCCCAGATCGCCACCGGGCGCCCGGCCTCGGCGAGCGCCAGCGCGCAGGCCCGGCCGATCCCCGACGCCCCGCCGGTGACGACGACTCCGGTGCCGGCCATCGGTTACCTCCTCGACTGGTGGTGGGCCTCACGTTAGCTTTAAGCCCAATCGGTCGCCAGGTACGGCGGTTCTGTGGCCGGGCGGATACCGGGCAGGACGATTTCGTGGCCGGGCGGTCGCCGGGTACGGCGTGAACCGGAGGCGGCGCGAGGTGTGAACCGCCGGTCCTGAGGTAACACGATGCGTGAACCATGATGCTGGAGGAAGCGCTATGCGTGAACTGTCGGGCAAGGTCGCGGTCGTCACGGGGGCGGGCAGCGGGATCGGGAGGGCACTCGCGCTGAGCCTGGCCGCGGAGGGGATGTCCCTCATGCTCGCCGACGTCGATCCGGGAGACCTCGCGGAGACCGCCTCGCTGGTGGAGGGGAGCGCGGCGAGGGGGAGCGCGGCGGAGGGCAGGATCCTCGGGGGCAAGGTGCTCACCGAGATCGCCGACGTCTCCGACCCGGTGGCCGTGGATCACCTCGCCGACCGTACGTTCGGCGAGCTGGGCGCGGTCCACGTGCTGTGCAACAACGCGGGGGTCTTCCAGGGCGGCCGGATGTGGACGCGGGAGCCGGAGGACTTCGCCTGGATGCTCGGGGTGAACCTGTGGGGCGTGCTCCACGGGGTCCGGGCCTTCGTGCCCCGCATGATCGACCAGGACACCGAGGGCCACATCGTCAACACCGTCTCCGCCGCGGGACTGTTCGCCACCCCATACTTCGGCCCCTACTCGGTCTCGAAGTACGCCGCGTTCGCCGCCTCGCAGTCCCTCGCCCAGGATCTCGCGACGGCCGGTTCCAAGCTCCGGGTGACCGCGCTGTGCCCCGGCGGGGTGCGCACCGGCCTCAACCACTCCGGCCGCCACCGGCCGGAGAACCTCGTGGCCGCCGAGCGCACCGAGGACGAGGCGGCCTCCTCCGCGATCATCGGCGGCCTGGTGGAGGGGGGCATCGACCCGGCCGAGGTGGCGCTCGCCGCGGTGGCCGCCATCCGCGAGGAGCGCTTCCTGGTCCTCACCCATCCCGGCCACGCGGATGCCCTGCGCGAGCAGACCGAGGCCCTGATCTCGGGAGCGCTGCCCTCGTTTCCCGGCTACGACCAGGCGCGCTGACGGGCGCCGATAGACTGGGGCCACCGCTCTGTTCCTTTTGGGGGTCTTGGTGTCTGACTTCGACACGGTCCTGGTCGTCGACTTCGGCGCGCAGTACGCGCAGCTGATCGCGCGAAGGGTGCGTGAATGCCACGTCTACTCCGAGATCGTCCCCTCGACGATGCCGGTCGAGGAGATGATGGCCAAGAAGCCCAAGGCGATCATCCTGTCCGGCGGCCCCTCGTCGGTGTACGCCGAGGGCGCCCCCGCCGCCCCCGCGGGCCTGTTCCGGACCGGTGTGCCGACCTTCGGCATCTGCTACGGCTTCCAGATCATGGCCCAGGAGCTCGGCGGGGAGGTGGCCAGGACCGGCACCGCCGAGTACGGCGGCACCCGCCTCGACGTCGGACAGCAGGGCGTGCTCTTCGCGGGGCTGCCCGCCACGCAGTCGGTCTGGATGTCCCACGGCGACAGCGTCTCCGCCGCCCCCGAGGGCTTCACCGTCACCGCCGCGACCGCCGAGACGCCCGTCGCCGCCTTCGAGCAGCCCGAGCTGGGCCTGTACGGCGTCCAGTTCCACCCCGAGGTCCTGCACTCCGAGCACGGCCAGGCCGTGCTGAAGCACTTCCTCGACGCCGCGGGCTGCCGCCCCTCCTGGACGATGCTCAACATCGTCGAGGACGCGGTCGAGGCGATCCGCGCCCAGATCGGCCCCGAGGGCCGCGCCATCTGCGGCCTGTCCGGGGGGGTCGACTCCGCGGTGGCCGCCGCCATGGTCCAGCGGGCCATCGGTGATCGGCTGACCTGCGTCTTCGTCGACCACGGGCTGCTGCGCAAGGGCGAGGCCGAGCAGGTCGAGCGCGACTTCGTGGCCGTCACCGGCGTCAAGCTCCGCGTGGTCGACGCCCAGGAGCGCTTCCTGAAGGCGCTCGACGGGGTCACCGACCCCGAGGAGAAGCGCAAGATCATCGGCCGTGAGTTCATCAGGGTCTTCGAGGACGAGCAGCGCGCCATCATCGCCGACGGCCCCGTCGACTTCCTCGTCCAGGGCACCCTTTACCCGGACGTGGTCGAGTCCGGCGGCGGCACCGGCACCGCCAACATCAAGTCCCACCACAACGTCGGCGGCCTCCCCGACGATCTCCAGTTCTCGCTGGTGGAGCCGCTCCGCGCATTGTTCAAGGACGAGGTGCGCCGGGCAGGGGAGGAGCTTGGCCTGCCCGCCGCCATGGTCTGGCGCCAGCCGTTCCCCGGCCCCGGGCTGGGCATCCGCATCGTCGGCGCGGTCAGCCGCGAGCGCCTGGAGATCCTCCGCGAGGCCGACGCCATCGCCCGCGAGGAGCTCTCCCGCGCCGGTCTCGACCGGGACATCTGGCAGTGCCCGGTCGTCCTGCTCGCCGACGTCCGCTCGGTGGGCGTCCAGGGCGACGGCCGCACCTACGGCCACCCGGTCGTGCTGCGCCCGGTCTCCAGCGAGGACGCCATGACCGCCGATTGGTCGCGCGTCCCGTACGACGTGCTCGCCCGCATCTCCACCCGCATCACCAACGAGGTCCGCGAGGTGAACAGGGTGGTGCTCGACGTGACCAGCAAGCCGCCGGGCACCATCGAGTGGGAGTAGGCGCCCCGGAAGGTCGCGGCCGGGGAGCGAGCCGCGAGGGCTGAGCCGGTGGGGTGAGCCGCGAGGGCTGAGCCGCGGAAGTGAGCGGTGGGGGTGAGCCGCGAGGGCTGAGCCGCGGAAGCGAGCCGCGCGAAGTGCTCCGCGGGGGTGGGCCGCTCGGGCCCGTTGGCGCCGATGGCGCGGTTTCGCGAGGTGCCGGGCGGTAAGTTGGGGCGGGTGTCCTCCACCACCCCCATCGGCACCCCCGGCGGCGCAGACTCCCCCCCGACCTCCGGCGCCCGCCTGGCGTGGCTCGACGCGTTGCGTGGCATCGGCGCGGTCGCCGTGTTGCTGGAGCATCTGCTGCCCTGGTTCATGCCCGCTCTGAGGCCGTACTGGTTCAACCTCGGGATGTACGGCGTCCTGGTGTTCTTCCTGGTCAGCGGCTACATCATCCCGGTCTCGCTGGAGAGGCGCGGCGACGTCAGGGCCTTCTGGATCAGCCGCGTGTTCCGGCTCTACCCGATCTACCTGCTGGTCGCGGCGGCCGTCCTGGTCATGGCGATCTGGATGCCCGTCCGCGAGCAGGTGCCCAGGGATCTGTCGTCGGTGTCCGCGCACGCCACGATGCTGCTGGACGTGGTGCACCTGGGCGGCCTGGCCGACACCATGTGGACGCTCTCCTATGAGATGGTCTTCTACCTGGTCGTCACCGCGCTGTTCGTCGGCGGGGCGCACCGCGCGAGCGGGACCTACGCGGTGGGTTTCGGTGCCGTCGCGGTCGTGGCGGGACTGCTGCTGACGGGACCGCTGCTGCAGGGGCCCTGGCCCGCGTACGTCTCCGGCGTGGTGTTCTTCGCGGGCCTGGCGTGCCTGATCACCGGCCGGTTCCGGAAGGCCGCCGCGTACGTCCTCGGCGCGATGGCGCTGGTGCTGCTGATCTTCTCGGGCTTCGTGCCCTGGCTGGGGGCGGCGATCCTCGCGGTGATGTTCGTCGGGACCGCGATCCGCCGCTGGGAGCAGGGCGCGGGCGGGCTCTGGCCGGTGGCGGCGGCGACCGTGCTGGTGGCACTGGCCCCGGTCTGGTCGGAGCAGGCGGGCTGGTGGTGGGTGCGGCCGGGGCCGTGGTTCGCGACCATGGCGCTGGCCGGGGTGACGTTCGCGGCCGCGATGGCCCTGCGCGAGCGTCGGCTGCCCAGGTTCCTCGTCTGGCTGGGCCTGGTCAGCTACTCGATCTACCTGCTGCACCACCCGCTGTTGCGGCTCACGCACGCCGTCGTCGGTGACGTGCGGGACGCGGGGCAGGTGGTGCAGCTGTCACTGTCGGCAGCGTTCGTGCTGGTGGTGCTCGGCCTGAGCCTGCTCACCCACCGCTACGTGGAGCTTCCCATGCAGCGGCTGGGCAGGCGGCTGGCCCGGGGGCCGGGCGCCTGCCCAGCCGCTTCCTCCCGCGAGGCGGCTCAGAGACCGTCCTCGGGGGACTGGGCGTAGGCGTCCGGGTCGCCGGTGGGCGAATCGGAGGACAGGTCGTCGTCCTTCTCGGAGCCGACCGGGTAGACGTCCCCGGCCTTTGTGGCCTTGGCGCCGCGCAGCGAGGAGACCGCGACCATGTGGTATCCCTGCTTCTGCAGGGCGGCCAGCAGCTTCGGCATCACCGTGACGGTCTGCGGCACCCAGTCGTGCATGAGGATGACCCCGTCACGCTTGGCGTTCTTGAGCACCTCGTCGTAGATGGCCTTCTCGTTCTTGGTCGCCCAGTCCCGCGAACCGCCGTTCCACAGGACGATCGGCATGCCCATCTGGGTGGCGATCGCCGCGACCCGCTCGTCGAACTCGCCGTAGGGCGGGCGAATCGTCGTCGGGTACTTCCCGGTGGACTTCTTGACGATGTCCTGGGTCTTGGTCAGCTCCTCGCGGATCTTGTCTTCCGACAGCTCCCGCAGGTGCGGGTGGCTGTAGCTGTGGTTGCCGATGTCATGGCCCTCGGTGACCATCCGCTTGGCGAAGGCGGGGCGGGACTTCACGTACTGGCCCTCAAGGAAGAACGTCGCCTTGGACTTGTACTTCTTGAAGGTGTCGAGCAGCTTGTCCGCGTACTTGCCGGGGCCGTCGTCGAAGGTGAGCGCGATGCACTTGACCTTCGCGCAGTCCACGGGCACGGGCTTCGGCGTGGGAGTGGGCGTGGCCTTGGGGGCGGGCTTGGCCTTGCCCGCCGTCGTGGCCGTCGTGCTGGGCTGTTCCGCGCTCCACGCGGTGGTCGGGATGGAAAACATGGCCAGCGCACAGGATGTGGCCAGCAACATTCGGACAGGAGGCTTCATGAGGGGAGCTCCGGGTCAAATCGACGTCGGTCGAGTGGGCATCCTATCGAGGTGCCTGATGCCTCCCGGGGCTGAAGCGTCACGATGTCCTGTGAAAGACGCATTTTCCTGTAATCGGGCCACGGTGCCGCGCGTGGTGCCGCGCTCCGCACAAACTTGACGTTTCCCCAGGTCATGGCTGTGTATAACGGGCCGGACCGGCCCCTGGCGTGCCCGATGATGGGCATCGGCCCCCTGCCGGAGCACGCTGGGAAAACCATGATGATCAGTACGGTGAGCCCGAAACCGGTCAAGGAGGAGCGGGGGGAGACCGGCGGGGCGCCGGCCCGCGACCGGTGGTTCACCCTCGCCTGTTACGCGACCGCCCAGCTCGCGTTGCTCGGCTGGTGGCTCGCCTTCCATCCGGGACTGATGAGTCCCGACTCCGTCACCTACGTCGCGCACGTCACGACGGGCCCCTGGGTGGCCGGGCAGTCGGTCGCCTACGACGCCCTGCTCGGGCTCTCCCTGAGGGTGACCGGCGACCTGTCCCCGGTCACCCTCCTGCAGACGGCGGCGATGGCCGCCGCGCTCGCCCACCTCGCGGGCGCGATCCGGTCGCTGGGGGTACGGGGGCGCCCGCTGCTCGTGGCGGTGGGGTGCGCGGCGCTGTCGCCGCCGCTCGGCGCCTTCACGGTGTCGATGTGGAAGGACGTGCCGTTCACCGTGTGCGCCGTACTGGCCGCGGGCACCGCCGTGCGGCTCGTGGCCCGACCCGGTGGCCGGTCCCGTGCGCGTGGCGTGGCCGGGTCCGCTGTGCCGGACGAGGGCCGGGCGGGGGGCGTGGCCGGGTCCGTGGCGCGGGACGGGGTTCGGAGGCGTGGCGGAGCCCGGAGGCGGGGCGGGGGCGGGCGCGGCGGGTGGGCCTGGGACCCGCGCTTCGCCGCCCTCGGGGCGGAGCTGCTCGGGCTGGGGCTCTTCCGCAACAACGGCTTCCTCGTGGCGTCGATCGCCGCCGCGCTGCTGGTCGCGCTCCTGTCCGGCCACCCGGGGGCCCGCCGGTGGGTCGCGACGCTGGCGGCCGGAGCGGTGGCGGCGCCCCTGCTCCTGCTGGGCGCCGGCTACCCGGCGATGGGCATCGCGCCGCCGTCCCGCTCGTTCGCCTACCAGACGGTGTTCGGCGACCTCGCCGTGGCGTACGGCCGGAGACCCCGGCTCTTCGACCACGAGCAGCGGGCGCTCCTGGCGGGGATCGCCCCGCTCGACGCGTGGCGGCGGGGGGCGACCTGCCAGACCATGGCGGGCGTCTTCTTCGACCCCGGGTTCGGCCACGCGCGGGCCGAGCGGCGGATCTCCGACGTCCTGGAGCTCTGGCGGGACCTGCTGGTCCGCGCCCCCGGCATGATGCTGAGCACCCGGGTCTGCCGCGCCGCGCTCGCCTGGCAGGTCGCCTCCACGTCGGACGAACCCGGCGGTGAGCTCTACCGCTTCTCGCTGAGGGATCCCCGGCTCCCCGAAGGCTGGCAGGGCACCCCGGCGGCCTCGGTGATGCGGCAGCGGCCGATCTTTGCCGGACTGCTGGCCGCGGGGCTGTTCGCGCTGGACGCGAGCACGGTCAGGCAGCTCGAATGGCTGCTGTGGCGGGCGCCCTTCTGGTGTTACCTCGCCTACGCCGCCGCCGCGCTCGCGTGGTGGCGGACGGGGAGCCGGGCGGCGCTCGCCGGGGCGGCCGTGGTCGCGGGGCAGCAGATCGGGGTGATCCTCACCAACACCGCGCCGGACTTCCGGTTCATGGTGTCGCCGATCTTCATCGGGGTCCTGTTCGTTCCGCTGCTCCTGCGGGAGGCGGCGGCCCTGGCACCCCGCCGATGAGCAGGGGCGATGAGCGGACCCCGGAGCCCGCCCGTCAGCGGTCGAGCTCGTCGAACAGCGCCTCCCACCGGTCCAGGACGCGGGGCAGCCGGTACTCCCTCATCCGTTCCCTGCCCCTGGCCCCCATCCTGCGGCGCAGCTCGGCGTCGGACATGAGGCGCTCCAGCGCGGCGGCGAAGCTCCCGGTGTTGCCGGGCTCGGTGAGCATGCCGTTGTCCCCGTCCTCGACCAGGGTCCTCACCCCCGCCGAGGCGTCGCAGGCCACGGCGGGCAGGCCGCAGGCCGCGCCCTCGGCGAGGACCAGCCCCCACCCCTCGAAGTCGCTGCTCAGGGTGACGATGGAGGCGTTCAGGTACTCGGCCTCGACGTTCTCGACCTGCCCGCGGAAGACGATCCGGTCGCCGAGCCCCGTCTGCGCGGCCTGCGCCTCCAGGACCGCCCGGAGCGGCCCGTCGCCGATGATGTGCAGCTCCCACGGCTCGGCGACGGCCGGGGCCGCGGCGGCGAAGGCGTCGATCAGCAGGTCGATCCGCTTCACCCTGACCAGCCGCCCCGCCGAGACGATCCGCGGGGTGCGCAGCGGGGCCGCCTCCCTGGGAAAGACGCTGACCGGGTTCAGCATGGTCCCGCAGTTGGCGAGCCGGTGTCCGGTGAAGGACGCGGCGTAGTCGTCGCAGAGGAACAGCGCCTTGTCGAGGTGCGCGTAGTGCTTCTTGATCAGCCTGAGGTTCGGGGAGTCCACCGCCTCGGCGTACGACTGGTGGTACTGGCCGATCTTGGCGATGTGCGGCATGGGCAGGTCGGCGATCCAGTGGGCGGCCCAGGGCGAGGCGATGACCAGGTAGCCGTCGCGGGTCCGGTCCGTCAGCCGCAGCAGCTTCTGCCGAGCGGCGTCGATCTCCTCCGGGGTCCTGCGCTGCCTGCCCCTGCGCCACGGCAGCGAGCGGGCGGCGGGTTCGGGGGCGGGCGTGTCGTACAGCGTGGTGTGCCGGTAGACGGGGTCGGCGACGTAGGTCTGCGGCTGCCGGGAGGGGTTGATGCTGATCAGGGTGACCTTGTGCCCGCGCGAGCCGAGGCCCTGGGCGAGGGTGTGGATGACCCGCTGGGACCCGCCCATCGAGTCGCCGTCGGTGCTGAGGAAGAAGACGTTGCGCGATCTCACCGCGTGACCTCCGGGAAGAAGCGATCCCACTGCGTGATCTCGGGGAAGAAGCGATCCCACTGCGTGATCTCGGGGAAGGAGTGGCCCTACTGCGTGATCTCGGGGAAGAAGCGGTCTCACCGCACGACCTCCGGGAAGAACGCGTCCACGACCCTGCCGCTTGCCTGCCCGTCGTCGAGGCCGCACCAGCGGTCGCGGAACTCCGCGTAACGCCGCCCGTACCGCTCGGTGATCTCGGCGAGCCCGTCCAGTGCCCCGGCCAGCTCTTCGGGGGCGCGCAGCAGCGGCCCGGGGGCGACCTCGGCCAGGTCGAAGCAGACGCCCCGCTGGGTGGAGGCGTAGCGCTCGTAGTCGTCGACGTAGTAGAGGATCGGCCTGCCGAGGCAGGCGTAGTCGAACATGATCGAGGAGTAGTCCGTCACCAGCACGTCCGAGGCGAGCATCAGGTCGTTGACCTCGGGGAACGCCGAGGCGTCCCGGACGAGCCAGCCGAGCGGGTCGGGCACCGCGAAGCGGTCGTACTGGTGGGCGCGGACGAGGATCACCCAGTCCGGGGGCAGCACGCCGGCGAGGGCGGGCAGGTCGAGCCGGATCGAGTCGCCGCTGAAGCGCCTGCTGTCGCGGTAGGTGGGCGCGTAGAGGATCACGCGCTTTCCCGCGGGGATCTCGAAGAACTCCCTGACCCGCCGCGCCCGCTCGCGCTGCGCCGGTTCCATGTGCCGTACCAGTACGTCGGTGCGCGGGTAGCCGGCGTGTAGCAGCTCGCCCCTGAAGCCGCTGGCCTCCGCGAAGTCGCGGCGGAAGTCGGGGCCCGGCGTGAGCAGCACGTCCCAGCGCGCCACCGCCTCGGCGTACTTCCTGGCCAGGGACGGCTGCGCCCGGTGCCGGGGCTCGTCCAGTCCCATCTTCTTGAGCACCTGACCGTGCCAGGTCTGCAGGTAGCGGGTGCTTCCGCGCTTGCGGTAGCAGTAGGGGAGGTTGTGGCTGTCCACCCAGTGCCCGGCGCGCGCCAGGGTCCAGGCGTAGCGGAAGGTGTCGCGCCGGACGAGGTCGACGTCCTCGGGGAAGCGTTCGGGGACGTCGGCGTGGGACCAGACCGCCCGCAGGCCCGTGGCGCGCCGCTGCAACTCCTCGTGGACGTAGCGCGGGTTGCCGGTGTAGCCGGTGCCCTCGGCCGACTCGAACAGCACCAGGCGGCGGTTCACCGGCACCGTCGCGCTGACCAGCCGGTAGAAGCGGCCCAGGTTGCGGGGGGTGGCGAGGTCGGACAGCAGGTCCCGCCAGAGGTCCGCCACGTTCGGGAGACGCCGCCCGGCCGCGGGGCCGAGCCTGCGCGCCGTGAGGCGGAACGGGATGTCGGCCGACGCCTCGAGGACCAGGCGGCCCGAGCCCGCCGGACCCGCCGGACCCGCCGGACCCACAGTGCCCACGGAGGTGAACGACAACCCCGGGATCGCGAGGAGGGGCCTGATGCTCCGCCGCTCGCCCTCGTGGAGCGAGATCGTGACCGCCTGCGGCCTGACGGCGTTGTCCGGCCAGTCCAGGTCGGGCAGGGAGATCGACACCGTTCCCTCCAGGATGCCCGTCCCCTCGGGGGGAGCTCCCGGCATCCGCGGGATTCTCGGTCTCTCCGGCTCCTCCGGGTCCCACTGTCCTTCGAGCCCCCTCGGGGCCTGTTTCTCCCGCTCTCCCGGCGCCTCGATCACGACGGGTGCCATCTGGACGGGGATCGAGGCGATCGCCCTCTTCCTGCCGCCGATACGGAGCCACGCGGTGAGCGTGCGGCCGTCGAGCACCCGGCCCGGGTCGTAGGTCCGCAGGCGCAACCGGATCTCGTCCCTCGACGCCTGCAGGTCGACGAGCTCGTGCCTGAGCAGCGCGCCGGACAGCGGCTGCTCCGCCAGGTGCAGCTCGGTGACGTCCAGCTCGCTCCGTCCCTGCTCGCCTCCGGGGAGCGTCGCCCCCCAGAACACCCGCTCGCCGTCCGCGGTGACCGTCCGGGGCGGGATCGAGTGCCTGCCCCCCAGCTCGACGGCGGCGAGCGCCGCCTCCGCTCCGCGCCGCTCGCGGACGAGCTGGACGCACACCCGCTCCGCCCGGGTCAGCCGCTCGATCGCGGCGGGGTCGAGCGTGTCCACGTACGGGATGACGATGTCGGCGAACTCGGAGATCCACGCCGGGTCGCGCTGGGGAAGGTCGCCCAGGTAGAGGCGGAGGTCGTGGGAGAGGAAGCGGAAGTCCTTGTCCTCCTTGAGGTCGAGGGAGTGGGTGCTCGCGAGGACGCGGTCGCTCAGGACGGCGGCGGCGACGCGCTGGCGCACGTTCTCCAGCTCGTGCCGCCGGGACGAGATCGACCTGGTGGCGGGCGTGGCGGCGAGCAGCCAGCGGTAGACCGGCCACGGCACGATGGCGAACAGCTTGCTGCGGCAGAACAGCTCCGTCGACCAGACGATGTCCTCGTGGTGGATGTCCTCGGGGAAGCGGATGCCGGTGACGTCGAGGAAGGTCCGCCGGTACAGCTTGTTGGTCGCCAGGCAGTTGAAGAGCAGCTCGGGCTCCGCGCGGATGCCGTCCACGACCCGCCGTTCCGCGAACAGCTGGGGGTACCAGAGGGTGACGGCGCCGGTCGCCTCGTCGACGCGCTCCACGGTGCCCATGACGAAGTCGGCGCCGGTCGTCTCCGCCTCCAGCAGGAGGCTCTTGCAGGCGTGCCTGGGCAGCTCGTCGTCGCTGTCGAGGAACATCAGGAAGGGCGAGCGCGAGGCGTCCATGCCCGCGTTGCGCGGCGCGCCGCAGCCGCCGCTGTTGGCGGGCAGCCGTACGTAGCGGACCCGGCCGTCCTCCTCGGTGAGCGCCCTGGCCACCGCGGGGGTGTCGTCGCCGGAACAGTCGTCCACGATGATCACTTCGAGGTTCTTGAGCGTCTGGCTGAGCACGGAGCGCACGGCCCGGGGTAACCGGGCCGCGTCGTTGTAGGTGATGACGATGACGCTGACGTCCGGGGCCGTGTATCGCTGTGTTGTCATGTGCGCAACTCCAAGGCGGCTGGGAGGAGAGCCTTGACCTGCGGTGGCTCAGGCCCGGTGGGCGCGAGCCAGGCAAGGCGTCATGGGATCGCTGGTGTTGGTCGGGGGGGAGAGAGGGGGCGCGTCAGGCCGAGGCGGGCGCGTCCGAGAGGAGGACGGGGGCGTCACGGCCGGTGCCGCTCGCGGCCCGCTTCCGGTCCGCGCGCTCCTCGTGGTACTCCGCGTCGACGTTGACGTCCCAGACGTCGTGCCGGGCTCCGTCGACGATGTTCTCCACGGTCAGCATCGCGGTGAGCATGGAGTGGTCCTGGTTGTTGTACCGGTGCATGCCGTTGCGGCCGACCGGGTGGATCTCCGGCCACTCCACGTCGAGATACTTCCTGAGCACCTCGACGTTGCCGGCGTAACCGGCGTCGTAGACCGGGTAGGCCTTCGGCATCCGCACCACGTACCCCCGCTGGACCGAGCCGGGGGTCACCAGGCCCAGGTGCTCCAGTTCCCGGGTGCCGAACGCGACGAGGTCGTCGTCCGGGGCGCGCCACAGGTCGTCGCCCTCGTTGACGAAGTACTCCAGGCCGAGACAGGTCCGCCCGGCCTGCACCAGGTACGGCGACCAGGAGCCGTAGTTCTGCACCCGGCCGAGCCGGACCTCGGGGGAGTGGATGTAGACCCAGTTGTCGGGGAAGGAGAACCGCTCGGGGACGACCAGCGCGACGGTGAGGAAGTCGCGGTATCTCAGCCCCGCGGCGGCCTCGGCGACGGCGTCGGGCACGTCCGGCCCGAACGCGCGGATCAGGGCGTTGAGCGGCATCGAGGAGATGAGGTCGTCGCAGCACACCTCGCGGGTGGCGTTCCCACGTACCTCGCGGGTGGCGCTTTCGCGCATCTCGCGGGTGGCGCTCCCGCCGTCCGGGTGAACGGTGCCGGTGTCACCGGCGGAGCGGACGTCGCCGGTGCCGTCGTCCCGGCGGGCCGTACCGCCGTCGTCCCGGCGGGCCGTACCGCCGTCGTCCCGGCGGGCCGTACCGCCGTCGTCCCGGCGGGCCGTACCGCCGTCGTCCCGGCGGGCCGTACCGCCGTCGTCCCGGCGGGCCGTACCGCCGTCGTCCCGGCGGGCCGTACCGCCGTCGTCCTGGCGGACGGTGACGGCCAGGCGGCCCCGGTGGCGGCGGATGCGCTCGACCCTGGTGCCGAGGTGCACGGTGGAACCTCGCTCGCGGACCCGGTCGGCGCAGGCCTCCCACATCATGCCCGGTCCCAGCTTGGGGTAGCGGAACTCCTCGATGAGGCTCGTGACCTCCTTCCGGTTCCTGCCGGGGGTCAGCGCGTCGGCGATGGCCTTTCCCAGGGAGAGGTTCCTGATCCGCTGCGCGGCCCAGTCGGCCTGGATGCTCGCGGCGGGAACGCCCCACACCTTCTCGGTGTAGGTCTTGAAGAAGATCCCGTAGAGTCGCCGGCCGAACCTGGCCGCGACCCAGCCCTCGAAGGTCGACTGGTCGGCGGGCGGCCTGACCCGGGCCCAGGCGTACGAGCCGACGCAGCGCAGGGATTCGAGGACACCGAGGTTGAGCAGGGCGTTGGACGCCTTGAGCGGGTAGTCGTAGAAACGGCCCTTGTAGTGGATGCGGCTCATTCTCGGGCGGAGCAGGAAGTCCTCCTCGCCGAGGATCTCGTTCCAGAAGTCCTCCACCCGCGACACCTTCGTGAAGAAGCGGTGCCCGCCGATGTCGAAGCGCCAGCCGTCGCGTTCCTCCGTCCGGCTGATCCCGCCGACCACGCGGTCGGCCTCGAAGACCTCGCAGGGGTGTCCTCGCCGGGCCAGCTCGTAGGCCGCGGTGAGCCCGGCGGGCCCCGCTCCCACGACCACTGTTGAATCCATGCGCTTCCCCCCGCGAATGCCGTTTCCCGCGATCTCGCCCGTCTCGGTCACCCGATCGTGTCGGACGGCCAGGGGGGACCGAGGGGTCATCACGTCTTACTAGGACGTGTGCATTCCCAGCCTTGACCTGGGCTTGGGGAAGGCGTTGCCGCGTCACGGCCCCGAGGTGAGACGGCCGCCCGCGGGAGATGCACGGGAGATGGTCAAGTCTCGGTCAGCTCACTCCATCGCGGTCATGTTTTGGGTTCGCCCGGCCTGTCGCGAAGCCATGCTGCTGACGTGACGTCTACGTCGCGCTCATGGCCGCCAGGTTGTGTCGACGGGCACATGGGCCCCTTCCGCCGCTTTCCGGCGACCGCTGGGCCTCCCGCCGCGCGCCCGTGACGTCTTCCACGATGAGTGGATCTTCACCTGCGTGCCGTGTCCGGCGTTCACGCCGATGGACCGGACTGTGAGCTTTCGACTACCGGAGGACCGATCGTGGCCCCAGTGAGCATCATCGTGCCCATCTACGACGTGGAACCGTACCTTGAGGCGTGTCTGGAGTCGTTGGTCGCGCAGACCTGGAGTGACATCGAGGTCGTCATGGTGGACGACGGTTCTCCCGACTCCAGCGCGGAGATCGCCGAGGCCTTCGCCGAGCGTGATGACCGGTTCAGGTTGATCCGGCAGGAGAACGGGGGACTTGGCACCGCGCGCAACACCGGCATAAGGCACGCCACCGGTGATTTCCTCGCCTTCTTGGACAGCGATGACATGCTCCCGCTGACGGCCGTCGAGACGATGGTGTGCAGCCTGCGGGAGAGCGGATCCGATTTCGTCACGGGCAACGTCCTGCGCTTCAGCGGGCAGGGGGTGCGCCAGTCGGCGATGCACAAGATGATCTTCGCTGGCTCCGCCAGGCGGACCCACGTGACCGGCGACGAGATCCTGCTCAAGGACCGGCTGGTCACGAACAAGCTGTGGCGCCGCTCCTTCTGGGACGAGCAGGGGCTGAGCTTTCCCGAGGGGGTCCTGTGGGAGGACATCGCCGTCTCCCTGCCCGCCCACTTCATGGCCGGGGCGGTGGACGTGCTGTCCACCCCGGTCTACCTGTGGCGGGAGCGGGAGGGGGAGAGCGTCTCGATCACGCAGAACCGGGGGCACGTCAAGGGGATCGAGGACCGGTTCGCCGCCGTCAACTCCGTGCGGAGCTTCCTCATCGACACCGGGCGGGCCCAGCACCTGAAGGCGTGGGACCGGATGGTCCTCGACAGCGACCTGCCGAACTTCCTGCAGGTGCTGGACCAGGCGGGGGAGGAGTTCCGCGACCGTTTCCTCGATCTGGCGTGCGCCTACCTCGACCAGGCGGGGCCGAAGGTCCTCTCACTCATCCCCGCGCAGCGCCGGGCGAAGTGGGCTCTCGTACGGGAGCGCCGGATCGGCGACCTCCTCCAGTTGCTGGAGTGGGACAGGACGGTCAAGCCGACCGCCCGCGTCGTCGGCGGCGGCCTGCGCGGGTACCACCTCAACAGCCCCGTGCAGGTCGAGCGGCCGATCACGCGGATGCGCGAGGAACTGGACCTGCGGCAGCGGGTGGACAGCCTGGACTGGAAGGACGACAAGCTGGTCGTCGAGGGCCGGGTCTCGCTGCGCTACCTGCGCCCCCGCAGGCGGATCCAGCAGCACGTCCTCGCCTGGCTGGTGTCCGAGGACCCCGGGAGCCCCGGGAGCCCCGAGGGCCCCGGGAACCACGGCCGCAGGGTCCGGCTCCCGGTCACGATCCGGCGCGGCCTGTCGCTGGTCGACACCGGCCCGCGCAGGCGCAAGGACTGGTGCGGGTTCCGTCTGGCCGTCGACCCGGCCGCGCTTCCGGCCGGATCGACCTGGCGGATCGACCTGTGCGTGCTGTCCCGGGGTCTCCTGCGCAGGGGCAGGCTGTCCCAGCCGAGTCCGGCCGCGCGGCGGCTGGAGTTCACCGAGCGCGAGTCGGGGACCGTGGCGTGGACGGAGTGGACGCCCGCCGAGGAGTTCAGGCTCCGGGTGGAGCGGCCGGGCGGATGGGTCACCGGCCACCGGGTGGCCGAGGGCAGGCTGCGGATCAGCGGCCGGTGTGACGACGACCTCGGCGCCGCGCCGGCGCTGCGGCTGACCCGGCCGCAGGGCGGCCGCGACCGGTGCTACCCGATGACCGTGACGGACGGTGCCTTCGAGACGGTGATCGACCTCGACGAGGTGCTGTCCGAGCGCTGGCCGGGCCTCGACCCGGCCGGCCTGGAGATGAGCGCGCTCAACCCCGGCGCCGAATGGCACTTCGAGGTCCTTCCGGGAAACCCGGAGCGTCCGGAACCCTCAGAACCCTCAGAACCCTCGGAAAACCAGGGACGGGGTCAGGCCAGGCCGCTGCTCGTCGGACGCGACGTGGAGCGCGGCCTCTACCGGCTCCGCGGCCGCGACGTGGTGCTGGACCGTTCGCAGGCGGGCGGGCTCGTGCTGCGCGAGCAGCGGCCGACGTTCTACGTCGAGCGGGTGGAGTGGACCGACCTGGGCCACCTCAAGGTGACCGGGGCCCCGATGCGCCCGATCGACGGCCCGGCGTGGCTGGTCGTCACCTCGCGCAACCGGCTCAGCGAACGGCTCTTCCCGCTCGACGGCGGCAGCGCCACGGTGACGCCCGAGGGGAGCGACACGCTCGGCGGCCGGCTGCCGCTGCCGGCGGGCACGCACGGCTTCGCGATCCGTACCGGCACCGGCGACATGCGCGTGGAGTTTCGGCTGTCCGCGCCGCTGGAGCACATCTCCGCCACCCGCACCTTCACTTTCGACACCGACCTGATGGACGAGGCCGTCTTCACCGTGAGCGACGACCTGCGCGCCTCGGGCAGGCCCAAGCAGCAGCGGCTGCTGCGCGAGGACTTCTACCCCGCGAGGTGCCGGGAGCCGCTGCGGCCCGCCGTCCTCTTCGACAGCTACGGCGGCAGGCAGTTCTCCGACAGCCCGAAGGCGATCTACGAGGAGCTCGTGCGGCGGGGTGCCGACCTGGAGTTCATGTGGATCGTCAGGGACGGGCAGGTGGAGCTGCCCGAGGGGGTGACGCCGGTCCGGCGGTACGGACGGGAGTTCTTCGACGCCCTGGCCCGCTGCCGGTACATCGTCACCAACAGCCACCTGCCCTCCTGGTTCGAGCGCAGGGAGGGCCAGACGGTGCTGCAGACCTGGCGCGGCACCCCGCTGAAGCGCATCGGCTTCGACGTCGAGAAGGTGCCGTTCACCCGGTCCGACCACCACGAGCGGCTGGCCAGGGCCGTCGCCAGGTGGAGCCACCTGATCTCGCCGAGTCCCTGGTGCACCTCGGTCCTGGACAGCGCCCTGCGGTTCGAGGGGGAGGTCCTGGAGATCGGCTCTCCCCGCGACGACCTGCTGCGCCGCGCCGGAGCCGCCACGCGGACCCGGGAGATCCGGGAGCGGCTCGGCCTGCCCGAGGGCAGGAAGGTCGTCCTGTACGCCCCGACCTGGCGCGACGACAAGTTCTACAGCAAGGGGCGCTACCGGCTCGACCTGCGGCTGGACCTGCGGCACATGGACGAGGAGCTGGGCGGGGACCACGTGCTCATGATCCGCAAGCATCCGAGCGTCACCGACAGGCTGCCCAGGGTCGGCACGGACTTCGTCCTCGACGTCTCGGCGTATCCGGACATCCAGGAGCTGTACCTGGTGGCGGACATGCTGATCACGGACTACTCGTCGGCGATGTTCGACTTCGCGGTGACCGGTAAGCCGATGCTGTTCTACACCTACGACCTGGAGCGCTACCGCGACGAGGTGCGCGGCTTCTACTTCGACTTCGAGGCCGAGGCCCCCGGGCCGCTGCTGCGCACGACCGAGGAGGTCGTGGCGGCCGTACGGGACGCCGACGAGGTGCACGCCAAGTACCGGAAGCCGTACGACGCCTTCACCGCCAGGTTCTGCCCGCTGGAGGACGGCGGCGCGTCGGCCAGGGCGGTGGACCGGATCTTCCGGTGACCACCCGCCCCGCGAGGGCGAAAGGCCGGGGAAGCCCTCCTCGGCCTTTCGCGTCCTCAAAGCCCCCGATCTCTGTGGCGCGGGTCGGTCAAGAAGTGGCATGGAGATCTTCTAGTAGTTACAGAGCGTAGATGAGAGGAGACGCGGCGTGGCCATGCTGGAACGCATGAGGGCCTATTCGTTGGACGACGTTCACGCGACCCGGAAACGAAAAGACTCCTGGTGGACCGTTTTCCTGGTCGACCCGGTGGCGTGCAGGCTCACCCTGCTCGTCGCCAACCACACGTCCATCACCCCCAACGGGCTCACCCGCTTCTCCCTGATCCTCGGGATGTGCTCGGCGATCTGCTTCGCGTCCGGACGGCTGGTCGCCGGGGCCCTGCTGTTCTACGTGAGCTTCATGGTCGACTGCATGGACGGGAAGATCGCCCGGCTCAAGGGGACGGGGACCGCGTTCGGGCTCTGGCTCGACTACGTGGGAGACCGGATCAGGGTGGTGTGCTGCGCCGCCGGGCTGGCGTCCGGGCAGTACGTGGCGACGGGGGACGTCTCCTACATCCTGCTCGGCGCCGGGGTGGCCGTGCTCGACCTGTTCCGCTACGTGAACGCGCCGCAGATGAAGCGCGTGCGCGAGGTGGTCAAGGAGAACCGGCTCGGACGCCTGGCGCCCGTCGAGTCCGTGGTGACCGTGGGACACCCCAGGCCCGGGGAGGCGCCGGTGGCCGCCGGGCACACCGTCCACGCGGGACATGCCGGGCACGCCGGGCACGTCAGGCCCGTCGAGGTCATCACTCCCCGCGAGCCGCTGCGCGTCGCCGGGTTCGAGAACCGGGACGAAAACCCGGGCGAGGGCCGGGACGGGAAACGGGCCGGGCGGGGCCCCCGGGGAGGCAGGCGCCCGAAGCTGCCCCGCAGGTTCGGGCGCCTGCTGGCCCGCCACCGGGTGCGGACCCACCTGATCAGCGGCATCGAGTTCCACGCCGCGGTGTTCGTGGTCGCCCCGCTGATCGGGCCGGTCGCCCTGATGCCCCTCTCGGTCGCGGCGGGTGTGCTGCTTCTGCTGAACGAGGTCGTCCTGATCTATCGAATGTGGCTCTTCGCCCGGGTGGTGCCCGTCATGCCGCTCGTGCAGAAGGCGCCACGCGTATCTGTTTGACCAAGCTTTACGGGGGTTCGTTGTCATGCAGTCCGACCGTCCGATCTTCGTGATCGGTTGTCCGCGTTCCGGCACGACGATGTTGCAGCTGATGCTGCACTCGCACCCGCGCATCGCGGTGCCTCCGGAGACACGGTTCGTGGTGCCCGGCTACTACCGCAGGTTCTCCTTCGGGGACCTGCGCGAGGAGCGCAACCGGCGCAGGGTCGGCCGGTGGATCGTGAGCGACAAGGACACCAAGTTCAAGGAGCTCAAGCTCGACGGGGACAGGCTGATCGACGACATCGTCGCGGGGCCGCCCACGCTGGGGTCGGCGATGGGCATCACCTTCCGCTCCTACGCCGAGCAGTACGGCAAGAGCCGCTGGGGTGACAAGCGGCCCAGCTACTACCACCACGTGGACCTGCTGACGCGATTGTTCCCCGACGCCCAGTTCGTGCATCTGATCAGGGACGGCCGCGACTGCGTGGCGTCGCTGAAGGAGATGCCCTGGTACACCAAGGACGTCTTCCACGCGGCGGTCAACTGGAGCGAGGCGATCGACTACGGTCGCCGGCACGCCAAGAAACTCCCCGCCGACAGCTACTACGAGCTGCGCTACGAGGACCTGACGGCCTACCCGGAGACCGAGCTGAGCAAGCTCTGCGACTTCCTCGGCGAGGACTACGACCCGGCGATGACCGAGCCGTACCACGTCGCCAGGGTGGCGATCCCGCAGCACAAGGTCTGGCACAGCAACACCCACGGCGACGTCACGACCGCGCGGGCGGGCTCGTGGAAGGCCAGGCTGGAGCCCTGGGAGATCTCGGTGTGCGAGACCGTGCTGGCCGACCGGCTCACCGCCAACGGCTACGAGCTGAGCGGCGCGCCCAAGGCGAGCAAGGCCCACGTTCAGGCGTGCGAGAAGGCGGCGTCCAAGCGGCGCTGGGCGCGCAGGCGCAAGGAGATCCGCGACCGCCTCAACCGGTTCCGCGAGCCCAGCCCGGTGGCCGCGAGGCTCACCAGCCGGCAGCTCGGCGAGCTTGCGAAGGTCTGACATGACGTCCGATCGCCCGATCTTCATCCTGGGCTGTCCCCGCTCGGGGACGACGATGCTGCAGCTGATGCTGCACGCCCACCCGCGCGTCGCCATCCCGCCGGAGACCCGGTTCATGATCTCCACCTACCAGCGACGGCTCCAGTTCGGCGACCTCAACGCCGCCGAACGCCGGCGAGAGCTGGGCGAATGGGTGGTCGACCGGCGCCAGACGCGCTTCCACGAGCTGGAGCTGGACCGCGACGACGTGCTGGAGCAGATCGTCGACGGGCCGCCGACGCTCGGCTCCGCGCTGGGCATCGTGCTGCGCGCGTACGCGGCCCGGCACGGCAAGCCGCGCTGGGGCGACAAGCGGCCCTCGTACTTCCAGTACACCGACGTGCTGCTGCGGCTGTTCCCCGACGCCCAGTTCGTGCACCTGATCAGGGACGGCCGCGACTGCGTGGCGTCGCTGAAGGAGATGCCCTGGTACAACGGGAGCGTCTACAGCGCGGTGTCCGCCTGGGCCGAGGCGATCGACTTCGCCCGGCACGGCGCGCCGAAGCTCCCCGAGGGCAGTTACCACGAGCTGCGCTACGAGGACCTGACCGCGGAGCCCGAGGCCCACCTGCGCAGGCTGTGCGAGTTCCTCGGCGAGGACTTCGACCCCGCCATGTGCGATCCGGGCGCGGTGGCCGACATCGCCGTACCCGCGCGCAAGACCTGGCACGCGCGCACCTTCGGCGAGGTGACCACCGTGCGGACCGGCTCGTGGCGCGACCGGCTCGACCCCGGCGAGGTCTCGCTGTGCGAGAGCGTGCTCGGGAACCGGCTGGAGACGTACGGGTACGAGCTCACCGGCGCGCCGAAGGTCGAGACCTCGCGGATGGTCTCCTACGAGCGGACCGCGGCCAAGCGGAAGCTGGCCCGCGTCAAGCGGGTCACGTTCGACCGGCTGATCCGGCTCCGCGAGCCGAACCCGCTGGGGGCACGGCTCACCTCCGCACAGATCGTGCTGGCGGGAGTGCCGCTGCCGCGCAACGAGCCCGTCGCGGTCAGCGGGTGACCGGTCCGACCGGCCGGACCGGTCCGATCTGCTCGCGGAGAGCCGCCGGGGATCGGCGGGTGACCGGCCCAGCCGGCCCGCGGCGAGCCGGTGAGGACCGGCGGGTGACCCGCTGAGCACGAGCCCGTGCCGCTCAGCGGGTGACCTGCTCGAACAATGCCTCCCACCGGTCCAGGACGCGGTCTGGGCGGAACGCCTCGACGTGCGCGCGGGCGGCGGCTCCCAGCCGCCGCCGCTCCTCGGCCGAGGCCATCAGCCCGGCCAGCGCGGCGGCGAGCGCGGTCACGTCGGCCGGGGGCACCAGCACCCCGGTCCGCCCGTCCAGGACGAGTGACCTGAGCCCGCCCGACACGTCGAACGCCACCGAGGGCACCCCGTAGGACGCCGCCTCGCCGACCACCAGGGGCAGCCCCTCGTGCTCGCTGGACAGCGCCAGCACCGACCCGCCCAGGTACTCCTCCCCCATCAGGGCCGCGGGCACCGCGCCGCGGAACACCACCCGGTCGCTCACCTCGCACGCCGCCGCGTGCGACAGGAGCCGCCCCCGCTCGGCCCCCTCGCCGATCAGGTGCAGCTCCCAGTCCTCGCTCGCCGCGCGACGGGCCTCCACGAGCTCCGGGTCACCGCCGGCACCGCCGACACCTCCGGGGCCTCCGGGACCCGGCCGGCCGCACGCCTCCGCGAAGGCCGAGATCAGCCGGTCGAACCGCTTCACGCCCTCCAGCCTGCCGACCCCGAGCACCCGGCGGGCGGTCAGGTCCGCGGTCCGTGACGGCCAGGCGGGCAGCGGGTTCGGGATGGACCAGGTGTTGGGCAGCAGGGCGTGCTCGGAGAACAGCCACGCGTCCTCCTCGCTGAGGAACACAGCCTTCTCCAGGGTGGCGTAGTGGCCGCGGACCGAGCCGAGATGCCAGGATCCCCGCGCGTGCTCGTACGAGCCGTGGTACTGCCCGATCGGCAGCAGTCCCTCGGGCAGCAGGCCCCCGATCCGGGCGACCACGCTGGGCGAGGCGAGCACCGCGAACCCCGGCCCCACCTCCCGCAGCAGCCTGCCGAGCGCCCGCCGCTCGCGGCGCCTGCCCAGCCGCGAGAGCCTTCCCACCGGAGTGCGGTGGATCACATGGCTGGTGTAACGCGGCCTTTCCACGTAACGGAACGGCTTCTCCGCCCGGTGCAGCCCGACCACGTGCACCTCGCGGCCCCGCTCGGCCAGGCCCTGCGCCATGGTGTGGGTGACCCGCTGGACGCCGCCGAGGGTGTCGGCGTCCATGCACGCGAACACCACCGCCCCGGTGTGCCCGCCGCTCACCGCGGCCGTCCCAGCAGCGGCAGGCGGCTCAGCTGCCGCGCCCCGGCCGGGGCGCGTTCCCGCACGCCGGCGGGGCGGGGGGTCTGGACGTGGGAGGGTTCGAAGAAGGCGTCCACCACCTTCGCCGCGGCGTGGCCCTTCTCGTCGGCGCACCACGTCCTGCGGAACGCGATGTACCTGGAGGCGAACGACGCCGTCAGCCCCTCGAGGTCGCGCAGCGCCTCGATCAGCTCCTCGGTCGTGGTCAGGCAGGGGCCGGGGGCGATCGCGGGCAGGTCGTGGTAGACCCCGCGTTCCACCCTGCGGTACTCGTCCCAGTCGTCGATCAGGAACAGCATCGGCCGTCCGGTGACCGCGTAGTCGCACATCAGCGACGAGTAGTCGGTCAGCAGCGCGTCCGAGAGCAGCATCAGGTCGTTGACCTCGGGGTAGGGCCCCGCCTGCCGGACGAAGTGGCGCAGGTGCTCGGGCACCTCGAACCGCTCGACCGGGTGGGTCCGCAGGACCACCGTCCAGTCGCCCGCCAGGGCCTCGGCCATCGCGGCCAGGTCGGCCCTGACCGACTGCCCGGACCCCTTGGCCCGGTCGCGGTAGGTGGGGGCGTACAGCAGCACCCTGGACCAGTGCGGGATCTCCAGCGCCTCCCTCGCCCGCCTGACCGCCTCCCGGTCGCCGTGCACGAGCACGTCGCAGCGGGGCGAGCCGTGCCGCAGCAGCCGCCCCCGGTAGCCGTTGGAGGGGACGAAGACCCGCTCGAACTCGGCGCTGGGCGAGACCAGCGCGTCCCAGCGGTCCACCGCGGCCCGCCAGGTCGCCCTCGGACCGTCGAAGTCGGCGCGCAGGTCGGGCGCGTCGAAGCCGACCGACTTGATGCCCTGGCCGTGCCAGGTCTGCAGGTAGCGGGTGCCGGGCGGTTTCGGATAGGCCAGCGGCATGCCGTGGCTGTCGACCCAGTAGCCGGCCCTGGCCATGGTCCAGACGTGGCGCCAGCTCATCCGCCGTACCAGCCTGACGCCGGGGGGAAAGTTCCCGCGCGTCCCGGCGGCCGACCACACCACCTTCAGCGGCGTGTTCCGTCGCCTGAGCTCCTCGTAGATGTAGCGCGGGTTCCCGGTGTACCCGGTGCCGACGTCGGACTCGAACAGGGCCAAGTCCCCGCGCGGCGGCATCACGGAGATCAGCCCCTTGTAGACGCGGAGCTTCACCTCCGGCCCGCCCACCTGCCGCAGCAGACGGGTGGCGGCCCGCTTGAGCCGGGGCAGCTGCCGCAGCAGCCCCTGGCGGCGCCAGAGCACCCGCAGGAACGCGGCGCTCCCCTCCGCCTTGACGACGACCTCGTGCCACAGGATGGTCGTGCCGAACGGCGCGGTGCGCGGGTCGACGAGCAGCCGGTCGGAGGTGACCCGCCCGTCGGGGTTGACGATCTCGACCACCGGGTCGTAGCGGCCCTCGAAGCCCAGGCGGCCGTGGCGGATCGCGGCGAGGTCGATCGTCGCCTCGCTCAGATAACCGCCGTCGCCGCCGTCGCCGTCCGGCGCGCGCGGTTCCAGCCGTACCCGATGGTTCCTGAACCGCAGGAACGCGGTCCAGCCGGGCGTGGCGGCGAGCACCCCGAACGGGTCGTACGTCGTGATGGCCAGCCTGATCAGCGAGCCCTTCCCGGTGACGACCGCCTCGTGGCGCAGCCGGGAGGCGCTGTAGGGGAGCTCGGCCATCCGGAGCGAGGTGATCTCCCGTCTCTCGTCGGCAACGGCGCCCCAGTAGGTGCGCCCGCCCTCCCGTACGGCGACGCGCGGCGGGGCCTTCGGCCCGTTCAGCGACCGGGCGGCCACCAGGAGCTCGTCGGGCCTGCCGTCGAGGATGAAGCTGCAGCAGACCCGCAGGAGCGGGTCGACCGTCTCGAACACCACCGGGTCGAGCTCCGCGAGGTAGGGGTGGATCACCGAGACGAACTCCTCGATCCACGCCGGGTCGCGCGAGGGCAGCGGGTTGAGGTAGACCCGCAGGTCCTGGCGGACGAAGCGGCGCTGCCGCTCGTGCACCAGGTCGCCGAGGCCGCTGTCCCGCAGGATGTCGTCGCTGAGGCGGGCCGCCCTGATCCTGGAGCGGACGTTGGCCATGTCCGTCAGGCACAGCGAGATCGACAGCCGCTCGTCGCTCTCCGCCGAGGCCCGGTGCCAGAGGTAGACCACCCAGGGGACCACGGCGAACCGCCGCGCCGCGCAGTACAGGGCGGTGCTGAAGACGTGGTCCTCGTAGTGCATGTCCTCGCGGAACGGTACCCGCCGCAGCAGCTCGGCCCGGTAGAGCTTGTTGGTGCTGAAGGAGTCGAGGAACATCTCCGGCTCCCTGGCGATGCCCTCCACCGTCCTGCGCCTGGTGAACAGGGCGGGGTAGTAGCGCGCGGTCTTCCCGGTCTGCTCGTACAGCCGCGCGATCTGCCCGGTGACGAAGTCCGCGCCGGTCCGCTCGATCTCCAGCAGCATGCTCTTGCAGGCGTGTCTCGTCAGCTCGTCGTCGCTGTCCAGGAACATCACGTACGGCGCCCGCGCCGCCGCCACCCCCCTGTTGCGCGGCACCCCGCAGCCGCCGCTGTTGACCTCCCCGCGCAGGTAGCGGACCCTCGCGTCCCTGCGCTGCAACTCCCTGGCCACCTTCCCTGTGCCGTCGGTGCTCGCGTCGTCCGCGATGATCACCTCGATGTTGCGCAGGGACTGCCGGAGCACGGACCGCACGGCCCTGGCCAGCCGTGCGGCATCGTTGTAGGTGATGACCACAACGCTGCATTCCGGGATATTGATCACGATCCGAGGTATTCCCGAGAAAAAGTAGTCAGTTGTCCTACTTGTTCACTGATGACACTGTTTTTGGGGTTGTGTGAAGCTGTTGACGTGAAACGGTCACCGACACGTTTCACCGGCCGTCTCCGCTTCACCAGCCGATCGCCGACACCACCGGCCGGCCCGCGCCCGATACACCTGACCTGATGACTCTGTACGACCTCACGGCTCCCAGAGCCTCTATCGGTCCAGAGGTGCTATGACCCTTGATCTCTGTACGGAACCGGGCGGGCGGGGGGTGCCTACCGAGTGTCGCCGAGAGGGCTGGCGAGCGCTCGCTCGAACCCGGTGAGGGCTTTGATGAGGTCGGGGGCCTCGAACGCGCGGTTGCGTCTGCCGATGGTGGTCTGCTTGAGCACGCCCGCCGCCACGAGCTGGTTGATGGCGTCGTTGGCCCGTTGGACGGATCTGCCGATGAGCTCGGCGGCGGTGGTCACGGTGAGCACGGGCGCCGAGGGAAGCATCCGAAGGAGCAGGTCGACGGAGGATGCCGCGCGAACCTTTCCCAGTTTCCCGCGCCATTCCGCTTCGAGGGCGTCGAGTTCCATGCCGAACCGAGCCGTGTCGGCGATGGCACGGGCGGTGTCCGCGGTGAAACGGTCGATGCACGTGCCGATCGCCTCCTGTGCCGCGGGCGAACTCGCGGTTCCCTCATATCGATAGGCGGTGAGTGCCGCGATATAGGCGTTGGCGTGTGATGCCAGGATCAGGCTGATCGGCGGGACAAATCGGGCGGCAAGACCTCGGCGACGGAGAATCAGGTGGATGAGCGCCCTTCCGGTACGGCCGTTGCCGTCGACGAAAGGATGGATGGTTTCGAACTGGGCATGGGCGACGGCGGCTTGAACCAGGGTGGGATGGTCATCGCCTGAGATGTAGGCACACAGGTCTTCCAGGAGTTCGGGGACTCTGTCGGGCGGCGGGGGCACGAAGTCGGCGCCGCATGGCGACATACCGGTCCCGCCGACCCAGTTCTGCTCCGTTCTGACCAGGCCGCCGAAGTGAGAGTCTCGGGTCCCTTCGAGCAGCTTGCGGTGAAGTTCCAGCACGTCATCGACGCATACGGTCGGGGCGTCCGCCAGTTTCAGGGCCGCTTCCATCGCCCGGACGTTTCCGAGGACCGCGCGCGCGGTGTCATCATGTGCCTCCAAACCTGTACGTGCCGCAATGTCGGCCTTGGCCAGACGCCGCACGTTGATCCGCAGGCCTTCGATGAAGGAACTCGCCACCGCCTCGGCTCGCAGCAGGAGCCTGGCCAGGGCTTCGAGGCCGACCAAGGGCTGGTCGGACGCGTTCAGCGCCACGAGTTGACGTTCCACGTCACCGATATCCGCCGAGCGCTGTCCGTTCAGCTGCAGGGGGCGGCCGACCAGCAGGTCTGGAACGTAGGCCCTGTAGTCACACGGCCGGCGTTCCGCACGTATGGCGCCGTTCGGTATCCCGGGCCACGACGCAGCGATGTATTCAGCCACAAGTGTTAATACCTCCCATCCATATGAACACTTAAATGCTAACCGTTCATATGGCCGCTGGGTGTGAACTCCGCCGCACGAGTCTTCGGCCTCGCTGCGAATCCCGCCTTCACGCACAGTTCGGCGCAGAGCCGAGCCACGACGACCTCGTGCATTGACACCCCTCGTGATCAGTCTCGCGGCGCGGCTCCACCAGGCGAGCGGAGGAGTTGGGTTCTCGGCCGGCCGGTCAGCCCGGCAGGCTCAGCGTGGAGAACATGTCGAACCGGACCTCCTTGCGGGCTGCGGACACGGGCTCGTTCAGCTCCCAGATATCCAGAGCGTTGCGTACGTTGACCAGCTTGCAGGGGTGGAGTCAGGCGCGGGCCGCCAGCCACGCGCGGATGTCCTCCGGGCTGTCCGGGCTGGCCGGTTCGGCTCGCCGCTGTTCGATGCCCTCAATCATGCGGGCGAACTGGGCGCGATCGGGCTGCGGCTCGTCTTCGTCGTCAACCTGGTTGGAGAAGAACTCTCGCAACGACTCCAGCTCCATCCGGGCTTTCCCTCCCGGGGGCCGATCACGGTCGGCGCGCTGCCAAGGGCCTTCGGAGTGGGTGAGGTTCTCCAGGTCCGTCGCGGTCAAACCGCCGTACCTGCTGAGGACGTAGCCGATGGTGTTCAACTCGGCTTCCGTCAGCTCGGGAGGCTCCTCGATGAGGGCACCGTACTTCTCGTCTCCCCAGACCTGTCCGACGACCGGCCCCATGTCCCATGCGGAGATCGATTCTCTGAACAGAGGCCGGCCGAAGGCGGCAAGGTGGTGTCCTTGCGCGTAGTAGAGCAGCTTGTGGAGCTTTTCGCCCATGCCGGGTTACCGCTGGCGGAGGGCGGCGGCGATGGCGTGGGCTGAGAGGGGCATGGGGTCAGGATGCGGTTCGTGCCCGGTGGGGTCAGAGTTTTTGGTCATTCTTCGATCCCGAACATGTGTTCCATCATGGCTGATGGGTGTGACAGTTCCCCGCCCGAGGTCCGGTCAATCCCCGTCACCTGTAAACGCCGCGCCACCCCGTATGATCGCCTCCTCCTCCCGTCCCCACCAGCGGAGAGAGCGAGCCGGACCCGGGCCGGGTAACGGTTCTCGGTGTTCTCTCTCCTGGCGACTACGACCGCATTCGCGACCGGTTCGAGGACTTCGATCGTTCAGGGGGCACCTTCGCCGAAGGCGTTGCTCAGAGCGCTTCGGCCTTCACGGCTTCCAGGAAAGCGGCGAACGCGGCGGCCCCGAACACAAGGGCGGGGCCGTTGGGGTTCTTGCTGTCGCGCACGCCAACCCGGTTGTTATTCAGGCGGGTGATCTCTACACAGTTGGAATCGGCATTGCTGCGGCTGGACTTGCGCCAGACAGCCGTCGATAGTTCGGTCTCGACGCTCACGGGGGTGCTGTCGGTCACGCTCACACTTCCTCGGCTGATCTGGTCAGTGGGTCCTTGAGGCGACCACTGGTTCAGCTTGCAGGAATTTCAAATTTTCCCCGGCGAATACTTCCGGTAAAAGTCTGCCATTCGTCAGAGGTGAAGAACAATATTGGCCCATTTGGATCCTTGCTGTCACGTACAGCGACATCCTCATCAAGAAAAGCAACCTGTACACACTGGCCGCTTGAGCCGCTGAGGCTACTGGTATGCCATTCGGCGCGGGAAATACCGGACTCCTCGCCCACCCCATGCTTCCTTCCGTTATGTGTCCGCGAGCACGCGTGCTATGAGATCGCGGCTCTCGTCTGGGCTACTCGCTATGGCCCGGAGCTTCTCGAAGACTCGGTTGTATCGCGTCACGTCACTCTCGCTCTCCAGGAACAAGTCTCTTACGCTCGCCTCGATGTAGACAACATCGTGAACGTCCTCGGCGAACTGGAGGATGACGAATGACCCCTGCATTCCTGGGTGTACACCGGCTTCGAAAGGGATCACCTGCAACGTCACGTGGAGCTGCTCGCTCTCATCAAGCAGGCGTCGCAGTTGCTCGCGCATGATCTCGGGACCACCGACACGACGGCGCAACGCCGCCTCATCGATGATTGCCTCGATGGTCGGCGATGAATCTCGTTTGGCCTGGCGAGCCATGCGGGCCGCCACCCGGGTTTCAATCTCCTCCGCCGACAGTTCGAGTGCGCCTCCGGGAATCGCTGCGCGGGCATACGCTGCGGTCTGCAGCAGCCCGGGAACAAACGAGGACTGGTAGTCCAGAATCGCTCTGGCCTCCTGCTCGAACCCTATGTAGGTGGCGTACTGATCGGACAGGGATTCTGAGGGGGCCTGTAGCCAACTTTCCTCTCCCGCCAGTGTGAGGATTCCGATCAGGTCGTCCCGGTATCGTTCCGGCACGCCGTACGCGTCGAGCAACGCCCGTAGCGTTCTTACCTGTGGTTTTGCCTGCGCCATCTCGATTCGGTACAGGGTGGCGCGGTTGATCTCAGTAGCCTCTGCCACTTGCTCACGGGACAGAGCGGTAGGACCCGGCACCCGTGCCGGGCGCGCACCGGCGAAACGGGAACCCCGGAAACGGGGAACGCTCCGGCGCAAGCCGGAAGCTGCCTGAGAGCGCGCTCACCACAGCACACTCACAAGCAACGGTCAACGGCCAGGACGTCATCGTCACGACCGGTGGCTCCGGAGACATCAGAGTGGCGATCAGGGCTTGGGAGGAGTCTGAGCGTCATCGACTGCTCCATGACCTGGCGAACCTCGCCCGCCTGGTCGATGGTGCGCTGACCCGCCCGCAGCCCCACCGCACCCTGAACGATCACCGAAATCCCCCACAGGAAGCCGGCGCTCTCCCGTGATCACCGTCGGGAAGCCCGGCTGGACCGACACGGCGCCTCACGTACCGGAGGGCTGCACGTCGGACGACACCGAGAGGTGCGTCTACTGACGATCGCGGGCGGTGCTCTGGCGGGCTAGTGCCGCAGGGCGCGGCGGATCAGCCAGGCGAGCAGGACGATGCCCGCCAGGGCGGCGACCAGGGGGGCGACGCGCTTGAGCAGCGGCAGGCCCGCCACCTCCAGGAGGTTCAGGGCCTCCTCGTCGGGGCTGAGCGAGGTGCGCGCGGTGCCCGCGGGGTGGCTCTGGCGGGACTCCTCCTTCTCGCCGATGGCGAGGCCGGGCGGGGTGGGCACCGCGCTGAGGTGACGCTCCGGCCCGTCCGGGACGCCGGGGCCGTTCAGGTCCTCCGGGCCGCCGGGGCCGCCCAGTCCGGACGCCGCACCATGGTCCGTGCCGCCGGAGGCCGTCGTGCTCCCGTGGCCTTCCGGGCCGTGCCCCGTCGAGCCTGCCGGGCCGGGGAACGCCGAGCCGGTCGTGCCGGGGCTCTCCTGGCCGGAGGCCGTCGAACCCGCGGGACCGGCAGGACCGGAGGACGCGGCGGGTGCGGTCGTGGAGTCGACGGACTCGCGTGAATCGTCGGAATCGGCGGGGCGCGCCGGGCCGGGACCCCAGGTCTCCGAGATCGCCGGAACGTCGTCCGGCCCCGTGGACGCCGGTTCCCGCTTCGCGCTCGCGTTCCAGCCGCCCAGGCCGGCCGTCCCCGAGACCGTCTCGGCGGCCGTCTCCACGCCGGGGCCGTGGCCCAGCAGGCGGGAGAGGTTGGCCGCGAACCTGTCGACCAGCTTCCCGCCGACCTCGGTCATCACGCCCCGGCCGGCCTGGGCCGGGCGGCCGGTCACGTCGAAGGAGGTGTCGACGGTGACCCGGGTGTTGCGGCCCTCGGGGTGCAGGCGCGCGACGACCGTGGCACCCGCCGTGCCCGGACCCCTGGCCTCCTTGCCGGAGGCCCTGAGGGTCATGGAGCGGGTGTCCTCGTCCACCTTCTCGAAGGCGACCCGGCCCTGGTACGTCACCGTGATCGGCCCGATCCTCATCTTCATCCGGCCGGTGTAGGAGTCATCCTCGACCTTGTCCACGGCGGCTCCGGGCAGGCAGGGCGCGATCCGCTCGACGTCGAGCAGCACCGGCCACGCCTGGTCGACAGGTACGGGAACCGTGAACTCGTGCTCGAATCGCATCGCCATCGCTGCGCTCCTCACCGCTCGGCCGCTGTCGCGACATTACGACTACACGGGGGCGTACTGCCAGTATGCCGCCCTGAAGCCCGGCCGGACCTCCTGCGACGGTTCGTGTCCGCACTCCAGTTCGGTGCCCGCTCCCCTGGTACTGCCCCCGTTGACGGGGACGATGCGCCCGCCGCGCCGCGCCCTCAGACCGGCGGGTTGTGGCGGGAGTATTCCGCGAGCCCCCAGCGGAGCGGGCTGGCTCCCCGTAGGCGGACGATCCGGTCCACCTCGAAGCGGACCAGCCGCTGCGCGCCCGGGACGTCGCCCGGATCCCAGTCGACGTGGGCATGCCCGGTCAGGTGCAGGGCGCCGCCGCCCTCCCAGTCGAGGAAGAGCAGGCCGCAGTCGTCGTCCAGCTCCAGGTTTCCCAGCGTCATGTACATGGAGTTGCCGACGTAGTCCGGCCAGACCAGCCGCCGGTCGTCCAGTACCCGGACGAACCCGGGGTTGCCGCCCCGGTGTGACAGGTCGGCGCCGAGACCGGGCGCGGAGGTGGCGACGAAGAACGTGTCGGCGCCCTCGATCCACGCCCGGTCCTCGTCGCCGAACACCGTCCCCGAGGAGAAGCCGTGGGAGCCGGGGGTGGGTTCCCCCGGCTCGGCCGGTTCCGCGACGATCTCCCGCGCCTGGATGTACTTGGGACAGTTGGCGTACGCCTGCTCGGTACGGACGATCAACCGCCCGCCCTCCCGCGAGACCGTGCCGTTGACCCGCATCCTGCGCCTGCTCCGCGGCTCGATCGCGAGCATCCCGATCTGGCCCCCGTCCAGCCCCGCCAGCGGGTCGTGCTCGCCGGGAACCGCGTCGATCACGACCGTCCGCTCGTCCGGCGCCCGGGCGAAGCCCTCGGGCCCGGTCAGGACTGACGCCCACAGGAGCCCGTCCCGCCCCCTCGCCCCGATCAGCAGCATCCGCTGCCGCCCCAGGAACTCGGCCGCCACCGCCGGGATCTCCGGCCGGGTCCTGGCCGAACCCAGCGCCACCGCGCGCACCCCGGCCCTTCGCTGAACCGCGAGCTCTCCTGCGTGTTCCACGGTCGTTTAGAAGAAGCCGCAGGTGGGAGCGGCGGCCACCGGCACGGGGGAACCTTCGGCGCCGGTGGGCGCGTAGATCTCCAGCCGGATCCCGTCCGGGTCCTCGAAGAACACACCGCCCGAGGACGCGCCCTCGCGGTGCGCCACCACGCCGTCGTGGTGGAGCGTGGCACCGGCCTCCCTGATCGCGGTCTCGGCCCGGCGGACCGTCTCGATGTCCGGAACCTGGAAGGACAGGTGGTGCAGGCCGGGCAGGCCGGTGGCGAAGCGGCCCTCGCTCTGCTGCCAGAGGGTGAGCACCAGCGTGCCGTCGAGGCCGAGGAAGGCGTACCGGCGGCCCGCCTCGCCGGACTCGCCGAGGACCTCGAAGCCGAAGATCTTCACGTAGAAGTCCCTGGACCTGTCGAGGTCGGAGACGTTGAGGCCGACGTGGCCGGTCTGGAAGGTCATCTGGTCTCTCCCCTTCAGGTTTTCTAACGGCTCGTTCCGTTAGTCTGGCTGCAGGGTAAATCTAATGCACAATCATCATTTTTTCCATTATAAATATATGACGTAAGTCACACCTGCGGGAATCCAGGCGTGAGATCCACCCGTCGGGCGTGAGAAGGGAGAGTCGGCCGGGCGGGGTCAGCCGTCGCGGTGCTGGTGGTAGTGGCGGGCCGCGCGGGCCCGGTTGCCGCAGCCGACCGAGCACCACTCCTGCCGGGCGTGCTCCTTGAGGAAGTAGAGCACGCAGCGCGGCGCGGGGCAGGTGCGGAGCCGCTCGCGCCGGGGTCCGGCCAGCAGTTCGATCGCCGACGTCGCCAGGGCCGCCCGGATCCGCGCCGACTCCGTGGCCCCGTCGCCGGGGACGGCCCATGCGCGGGGAGCGTCGCCGGCGGGCCACTCCAGCCGCGCGGCCAGCGGCACGGCCAGCGCCGCGGCGTTGACCAGGTCGAGCGACTCGGCGAACCCCGGGAGCCGGTGCGCGTCCGCGCCGCTCGCGGGGCCCGGCTCCACAGCCCTGGCGAAGAGCGCCCGCACGGCCTGCCGCAGCTCCACCACCTCGTTCCGCAGCTCCTCCGAGGCGAGGAAGCCCGGGTCGATCCCCAGCTCGGCGGCGTGCGCCCGGCCCCACGCGGTCATGCCCTCGACGTCGGCGAGCGTGTCCGTCAGACCGGCCCGCGTCGCGCGGACGGTGCTGACGAACTCCAGGGCCGACATACTCCGATCCTAATGCCTGATGTGGTCTTTTGCCGTGAGGTCCTGCCGTCGCCGGCGACCGCCGGGACGGGACACCTAGCGCCGGATGGCCTTGGCCAGGATGGCGACCAGGCCCGCGAAGCCCAGGCCGCTCACCAGGACCATGAGCATGACCAGCGGCTGTACGGACGGCTCGCTGATGAAGACGATGCCGGCCGCGATGAACACCACCCCGCTGAGCAGGGCCATCCAGTCGGTGCGGTGCACGCGGCGGCGCTCGGTCCCTTCGAGGTCAGGCCGCACGGCGCACCTCCACGTCCCCGAGGCCGGCCTTGATGTTCAGCACGATGGTGGCCACGTCCCCTTCGGGGAGCACCTCGGGCTCCAGGATCTTGTTGTGATGGATGTCGGCCCCGCCCTCCACCGCATGGTCGATCTTGACGTCGCCGAACCTGGTGGAGCCGTTCACCTCGACCCTGGCCGTCGGGGGCAGGATCACCCTTATCTCGCCGACCGAGACCGAGGCGTTCACGACGGTCCGCGAGCCGGGGGGCAGGGCCAGGTCGCCCAGGTCGAGGCTGCCCTCTCCCACGTCCACCGAGTAGGTGCGCGCCACCTCGGACAGGGTGGTGGGCCGCCAGGTGTAGTCGCCGAACTTCTTCGGCACGCCGCCCAGCGTGGACCCCGCGATCAGGGCGAGCGACAGGACGGTGCCGGTCGCGACCAGCCCCGCTCCCCGGCCGAACCAGGTGGCGACCAGCAGGCCGGCGCCGATGACGACGAGTACCGCGCCGCCGGCGACCGTCATGTTGACCGATCCCGAGGCGGACTGGATCGCCACGATGATTCCTCCAACGATGATGGCCAGGAAGATGGTGATGCTCCCGACGAGCGATCCGCGCCGCCGCGGCCTGGGCGGCGCCACCACCGTCCCCAGGTACGCGGACGGGTCGTAGGGGAGGTACGGCTGCTGCCGTCTCCGGGGGTCCAGAGGCTGGTAGGGGCCGTAGGGCGAGAAGGGCTCGCCGGAGGAGTCGAACAACGGCCTCGCGGCGCCGTACGGGCCCGGCGGGGTGTCCCGCGGCCCGTGTCCCGGCGGTCCGACGGGGCCCGGGGGCATGCCCGGCGCCTGCCCGGCACGGTTCTCGAAGGCGGGCATGGGCCGGGTCCCGGAGGCGGGTGGCGGCGGGACCGTCGCCGATCCCGGGCCGGCCGAGGGCGCGTACGGTTCCGCGACCGTCTCGGCGGCCGGAGACGCGACCGTCTCGGTGGCCGGGGACGCGGCCGGAGACGCGGCGGCGTGAGTGACCGGATCCCGCTCGCCGACGGGGCGCTGCCCGGCGGCGCCGGGCGCCTGAGCGGGCGAGCCGGGCGAGCCGGGCCACCGGCCGGACGGGGACGGGGACGGGGCGCGGTGCCTGCGCAGCCGGTCGGGCAGCGACCTCGCCACGGCCAGCAGGTCGACCCCGCGGGAATGGGCGGCGAGCAGGGCGATGGCGAATACCGTGCCGACCACGACCGTGCCGGTGCCGATGCCGTCCGAGGAGACGTTGACGATCAGTCCGAGGGCGAACAGGCCGGTCAGCAGGGTCAGGACCGTCTCGCCGTCGAAGTCGCGCCGGACCCACTGCTCCAGGTAGCCGGGGCCGCCGTCGGTCTCGCGCATCAGCAGGAATGCCGCGATGTAGAGCATGATGCCGATTCCGGAGCCGAGCACCAGCACCGCGAAACCGACCCGGAGCACCACGGGATCGATCCGGGTGTATCTCCCCAGGCCCGCGCAGACACCCGTGAGCATGCGCCCCTCGTTGCTGCGCCTCAGGTCGCGCTTCTCGAAGTCGCGCTTCTCGAAGGGGGAGGAGGCGGACGGCGAGCTCGCCGGATCCTGGGCCCGCCCGGTGTCGTTCATGTTCCTCATCGTGGCCTTTCCCGGCCCATGACGCATCCGGGAGACCCCTGAGTCGTCCCGGAGAGGGTACGTCTCTCTCAGGGTCGCTTCAGGGGAACGCCTGATGCACTGGCAGGCTGGTTCATGTGACGATGCTGACGATATGGCTGACCGACAGACAGTTCGCGACGCGGCGCCCGTGACCTCCGACGACGCCCCCTTCCCTCGCCTGGTGAGACCGATGGAGGGGCGGCTGGTCGCCGGGGTGGCCCAGGGTGCCGCCGCCCAGCTCCGGCTCGACCCGGTCGTGCTGCGGCTGGCCTTCGTGCTGCTCACCGTCCTGGACGGTTTCGGCACCCTGGCGTACGCCGCCCTGTGGATGTTCACCCCGCGCGAGCCGTACGAGGGCAGGGAGCCGGGGAGGGACTGGAGCCAGATCACCGCGTACAGCGCGATCGGGCTGGCGCTGATGGCCCTGGGCTGGCTCACCGGCGCCTCGGGTGCCGGGATCGGGGCCTGGCCGATCGCCGTGGGCGGTATCGGCTCGCTGATCCTGTGGCAGCAGGCCGATCCCGACCGGCGGCAGCGCTGGATGAGCAACACCGTCGGGCAGGTCCGCCAGAACCGGGTCCGCACCTTCCTCGGGCTCGTGCTCGTCGTGGTCGGCGCGATCGGCTTCCTGGTGGCCAACGACGAGCTGGGCAACGCGCGCCCGGGCATCGTGTTCACCCTGGTGGTCGTGGGCGGTGTCGCGCTGATCGCCGCGCCCTGGCTGGCCGCCCTGTGGAAGGAGCTGCAGCGCGAACGCCGCGAGCGCATCCGGCAGGAGGAACGCGCCGAGGTGGCCGCGCACGTGCACGACTCGGTGCTGCACACCCTGACGCTCATCCAGCGCAACGCCCAGGACCCGCGCGAGGTGATGCGGCTGGCCCGCTCCCAGGAGCGTGAGCTGCGCAACTGGCTCTACCAGCCCCAGCAGGACGCCGACGCGTCGGTGGCCGCGGCCGTGCGGCGGGTCGCGGCCGAGGAGGAGGACGCGCACGGGGTGCCGATCGAGGTCGTCTGCGTCGGCGACGGCCCGCTCACCCCCGAGCTGTCCGCGATGATGCAGGCCGCGAGGCAGGCGATGGTCAACGCCGCGAAATACTCCGGGTCCGAGGTCGTCTCCGTGTACGCCGAGACGGAACCGGATGAGGTCACCGTCTTCGTCCGAGATCGGGGGATCGGGTTCGACATGGACGACGTGCCCGAGGATCGTATGGGTATCCGCCAGTCGATCATCGGCAGGATGGAGCGCCACGGGGGCAGCGCCCGTGTGCGGACCGAGCCCGGCGAGGGCACGGAAGTGATGCTGACCATGAAGCTGGAGAAGACGTGAGCGGCGAGCGAGCCACGACGCGGCGAGCCGGGGCCCCGCCCCCGGGATCGCGGCGGGCCGGAGAGCGGATCTCAGGATCACCCTCGGGACCGCGACGAGCAGGAGAGCGGCCCTCGGGACCGCGAGGGGAAGAAGTCCGATGAGTGTGGTGAAGGTCCTGATCGTCGACGACCACCGCCTGTTCCGCTCCGGCGTGCGGGCCGAGCTGGGCGACTCCATCGAGGTGATCGGGGAGGCCGAGGACGTGGAGTCCGCGGTCAAGGCGATCGCCGCGCTGGGGCCCGACGTGGTCCTGCTCGACGTGCACATGCCCGGCGGCGGCGGCCAGGAGGTGCTGCGCCGGGTGCTCGGCTCAGGTTCCACGGTCCGCTTCCTCGCCCTGTCGGTCTCCGACGCGGCGGAGGACGTCATCGGCGTGATCCGGGGCGGTGCCAGGGGATACGTGACCAAGAACATCAGCGGGCGCGAGCTCACCGACGCCATCCGCCGGGTGGCCGAGGGCGACGCGGTCTTCTCCCCGAGGCTGGCCGGGTTCGTGCTGGACGCGTTCGCCTCCAGCGAGGCCCCGCCGATCGACCCCGAGCTCGACTCGCTCACCCAGCGTGAGCGCGAGGTGCTGCGGCTGATCGCCCGCGGTTACGCGTACAAGGAGATCGCCAAGGAGCTGTTCATCTCGGTGAAGACCGTGGAGACCCACGTCTCGTCCGTGCTGCGCAAGCTGCAGCTCTCCAACCGTCACGAGCTGTCCCGCTGGGCCACGGCGCGGCGCCTGGTCTGAATCCCCGGCGTCCCCGGCGTCCCCGGCTTCCACGGCATCCTCACCTCGCGGACTTCTGTACGAACAGTTACTTCTGTGCGACTCTGCGAAGTATGGGACGCGATGTACCTGCGATGGTGTTCAGCCGCGAGGACCGGCGGCGCTACCGGGACAAGGTCCGCCGGTGCCTTGACGTCTTCGCGCAGATGCTGCGCGAGTCCAGGTTCGAGTTCGACGAGCCCAGGGCCGGGCTGGAGATCGAGCTCAACCTCGTGGACGAGCGCGGCGAGGCCACCATGAAGAACGTCGAGGTGCTGGAGGCCATCGCCGAGCCCGACTGGGCGACCGAGCTGGGCCAGTTCAACGTGGAGATCAACGTCCTGCCCGAATCCCTGGAGGGGGACGGCGCGGCCCGGCTGGAGAAGGTGATCAGGGACCGGCTCAACCATGCCGAGGAACGGGCCCGTACCGTCGGCGGGCACATGGTGATGGTCGGGATCCTGCCCACGCTGCGAGAGAGCGACGTACACGAGGGCACGCTGTCGGCCAACCCCCGCTACAAGCTCCTCAACGAGCAGATCTTCGCGGCCAGGGGCGAGGACCTGCACCTGTCGATCGAGGGCGAGGAGTTCCTGGAGGCCTACGCCGACAGCATCACCCCCGAGGCCGCCTGCACGAGCCTCCAGCTCCACCTCCAGGTCAGCCCCGAGGCGTTCGCCGCCAACTGGAACGCCGCCCAGGCCATCGCGGGCCCCCAGGTGGCGCTGGCGGCCAACTCCCCGTTCCTGTTCGGCCGCAGGCTCTGGCAGGAGACCAGGATCCCGCTGTTCGAGCAGGCCACCGACACCCGCCCGGTGGAGCTGAAGACCCAGGGGGTGCGGCCCAGGGTGTGGTTCGGCGAGCGGTGGATCACCTCGGTCTTCGATCTCTTCGAGGAGAACGCCCGCTACTTCCCCGCGCTGCTGCCCCTGTGCGACGACGAGGACCCGCGCGAGGAGCTGGCGCGCGGCGTCACCCCGCAGCTCGGCGAACTGACCCTGCACAACGGCACCGTCTACCGGTGGAACCGGCCGGTCTACGCGGTCGTGGACGGCACCCCGCACCTGCGGGTGGAGAACCGGGTGCTGCCCGCCGGGCCCTCGGTGGCGGACGTCGCCGCCAACGCCGCCTTCTACTACGGGCTCATGCGCGTCCTCCCGTACGCCGAACGCCCGGTCTGGACGCGCATGTCGTTCGCCGCGGCCGAGGACAACCTGCACGCCGCCGCCCGGTACGGCCTGGACGCCCGGCTGTTCTGGCCGGGGCTCGGCGAGGTGGTCGCGTCGGAGCTGGTCCTGCGCCGCCTGCTGCCGCTCGCCCACGAGGGACTCGACCTGTGGGGGGTGGACCCCGGGGCCAGGGACCGGCTGCTGGGGATCGTCGAGCAGCGCTGCCTGACGGGCACGACCGGGGCGAGCTGGCAGATCGACGCGGTGAACGCGCTCGGCGAGCTCGACAGGCACGAGGCGCTGCGCCGGATGACCCTGCGCTACATCGAGAACATGCACACCAACGAGCCCGTCCACACCTGGCCGTCCCCGTGAGACCGCGGCTGAGATCGTTTCCGGGACCGCGGACTGAACCGCCGGAGCCGCCGGAACGCCCGGAACGCCGGTGGGGTCGCTGTTGCGAGGCCGATGAGGCCCGCCGTGCCGCCTCCGCCTCCGCCTTCGCGCCGGTCCCCGGTCGCACCGATCGCTCGCGCGGGGCCGCGGACTCCGTCACGATGGGCCCATGAGAGCGTTCTCCTTTTTCCTGGCCCTGGTCCTGGCGGCCGTCACCGCCTGCGGGAGCGTGGGGGAGGGCACGGAACCGGAGGCCGGCCCCACCGGTGAGCAGGCCACGCCCAGCACGCGGGGGCAGACGTTCGAGTCGGACGTCGAGCTGGCCAGGGAGCTCAGCGAGGCCTACTGGAAGCAGACCTTCGCAGCGGCCGGGCTGACCTACCGCCCGGTCACCGCGTTCGTCGCCTACCAGGGAGAGAACGGGCCCGACTGCGGCGGGCGGCCGTCGGTGCCGAACAACGCCTTCTACTGCTCGGCGGGACACTTCATCGCCTACGACGAGAAGTGGATGAACGAGCTCTACGAGCGGATGGGCGACGGCTCGGTCTATGTGATCATCCCGCACGAGTTCGGGCACGCGGTGCAGGCGCAGCTGAACACCGCGTTCCGCCTGAACATCGAGCAGGAGCTCCAGGCTGACTGCTACGCCGGGGGAACCCTGGGGGCGCTCGTCAAGGGCGGCTCGCTGCAGACCGAGCCCGGCGACGAGGACGAGCTCCTGATCAACCTCGCCGCGGCGGGCGACCCCACCGACGACTGGCTGCGCCCGGACGCCCACGGCACGGCGGGCCAGCGCCAGGAGCTGTTCGCCAAGGGATACAACCAGGGGACGACCGCCTGCTGAGGCCGCGTCGCGCGACGCGGGCGCCGGAGCGGGCCACGAGGGCGCCACGGGGTGGCGCCGGGGCGCCGCTGGGGCGCCACGGGGTGTCACGGGGGTGGCGCGCCACCGGAGTACGCCGCGATGAGTACGGGTGAATCCGTCGAGAGGCTGATGTCCCGCCGCCGGGGTCCGCCTAGTCTGGCTGAGGACGCCGGCCACCAGGGGGCGATCAGGGGGCGATGTCATGCGGACGACGGTGCGGGATATCGGCTGGGCCGCGCGGGGTGCCTGCGGTACGAGCGACCCCGAGCTGTTCTTCCCGCTCACGCAGTCGGCCGAGCACGAGGCGCGGGCGAAGGCGGTCTGCGAGCGGTGCCCGGTGCTGAAGGAGTGCCGGGCCTACGCGCTCCGCGCGGCCGAGCCCGAGGGGATCTGGGGAGGCCTGACGGTGCGGGAACGCCGTCTCCTGCGCTTCCCCGCCGGCTGGCGCCAGGCCGCCGCGGGCTGAGCTCCGATCGCGTAGCCTCGAACCGGATTCGAGGGGATCCCGAAGATCACGGTCCCCGGCGCGGCCCGGCACGCGGGGCGCGAGACGGCGTCCGAGGGAGTCGTGGGCAGTCGTGGGCATGGAGCGTGAGCCGGGGCGAGCCGCGTGCGCCGGACCCGAGGTGGTGCCCGGTGTACCCGGTGTGTCCGCGGGCACGCGGGCGGGCGTGCAGGGGGGCGCGGTGGCCGTGCTGGTGGCGGCCAACGTGCTCAACAACCGCGTGGCGCCGAGGCTGGCGCCGCTGACCTCGGCCGCGGCCACCGGCGCGCTGGTCGTCATGGCCCGCCGTTCCGGGCTCTCCTGGGCCGAGCTGGGATTCCACCGGCGCGCGCGGGGCCTGCGGATCGGCGGCGCGCTCGTCTCCGCCGTGGCCGCGGCCTACGCGGCGGGCATCGCCGTCCCGGCCACCCGCCGGTTCTTCCGCGACGAGCGCGCCCTGTCCCTGTCCCGCGCCCGCGCGCTGGAGGAGGCCCTGCTCCAGGTGCCGGTCGGCACGGTCCTGCTCGAGGAGGTCGGTTTCCGCGGGGTGCTGCACGCCCTCGTCGCCCGCTCCCACGGCCACGGTACGGCGACCGCGGTCTCCTCGGTTCTCTTCGGCCTCTGGCACATCCTGCCCGCCGTCGACATGATGGCCGCCAACCCCGCCCTGAGCCGCCTGGCCGCGGGGGAGGCCCCCGACGCCCCGGCCGCCCGTCACCCCGGTACGGAGGGCCCGGGGAGCGGGCCCGGGGGCGGGCCGGGGAGCGAGCACACCCCCGGCGCCTCGGACACGCCCACCGGAACGGACGCGCAGAACGCGCAGGGCACACAGGACACGCCCACCGGAACGGACACGCGGAACGCGCATGACGCGCATGACGCGCAGGGCACACCGGGCGGGTCCGGGGTGCCCGGGAGGGCGCCCGCGTGGCAGGTGGCGCGCGTCGTGGCCGGGTCGGTGATCACGACGGGCCTCGCCGGGGTGCTCTTCACCGAGCTGCGCAGGAGAGGAGGCCTGGCCGCTCCCGCGATGTTCCACGTCGCGACCAACTCCCTGGGCTACCTGTTCGCCCGCCTGGCCCCGCCGGACAGGCCCGCCCCCGGCCGCTGACCGCCGAAGCGGCCGCGGGCGGCGAGCTCGATCGTGACGACCACGGCCACCGCCTCCGCGGCCAGCAGCGCGACCAGCACGACGAGCTGCACCACTCCGGCTTGGAGCGGGCCGGCTCCGCCCAGGAGCATCCCCACGAAGGCGCCGGGCAGCGTGACCAGGCCCACGGTTCCCGTCTGGTCCAGCGCGGGCACCAGCGCCTGCGCCGCGGGCGGGCGGCAGATCTCCAGCGCCGCGTCCCGCTCGGAGAAGCCCAGCGAGAGCGCCGCCTCCACCTCGCCGCGCCGGTGGGCCAGCTCGTCCAGGGCCCGCCGTCCGGCGAGGGCCGTGACCGTCAGGCACCCGCCCAGCAGGATGCCCGCGACCGGGATCAGCGTGATGCCCAGCGGCGGGACGACGCCGCTGCCGAACAGCAGGGCAAGGACCGGCAGGGTCCCGGCCGCGATGGGCACCGCGGCCCACCGGACGGCGGAACCCGAGGTGATCCTGCGTCCCGCGGTCACGCTCGCCACCCCGTACATGACCAGCACGAAGACCGCCACCGCGAGCGCGTGCTCGACGGCCCACACGATGATCAGGGAGACCGCGCCGAGCTGGGCGGCGGCGCGCAGGCACGCCACGAGCACCGCGGGCGCGTGCCCGAGGCGGCCGAGCCGGGTGACGGCGGCGGCTCCGACGGCCAGCAGGAGGACGACGACGGCGGTGGCGAGGGACAGGTCGATGCTGTTCAACGGCGCGGACCTCCCGTCGGGTGCCTTCCAGGTTCCCAGGTCCCCGGCGGCGACCTCGAGGAGGGCCCGGCTCCTCCCGCCGGGTGCCCTTCGGACTCCCGGCGGGAGCGGTGGTCCGGTCGTGGCCCGCCCTTCTGCGGCGCTCTTCGGGCCCTCGGGAGGATCAGGCGGTGGGGACCCGCTGGAAGGCCTCGACGTAGCGGCCCTCGCCGAAGCCCGCCTCGACGGCGATCTGCGAGAAGCGGCCCCGCAGGAAGCTCTCGAAGTCCTCCAGGTGGCCGATCTGGCTGGCGTGGGCGCGCAGGGCGGCGAGCTTGCGGTCGAAGGTGTCGGTGACGTCCACGTGGTGGTCGGGCGTCGGGCCGCCGTTGAGCCACACCTCGCGGACGGTCCAGGCCTCCAGCCCCTCGTCGAGCAGCAGCGAGGGGAAGGTGTACGGGTTGCGCGCGTCGGGATAGACGGCGTCGAGGGCGCAGCCGCCGACCGCGCGGTGGTCGGGGTGGCTGGGGGCGATGAACCGGTGGTTGCGCTCGGGGCTGTGGGTGATCACCAGGTCGGGTCTGACCTGCCGGATGACCCGGGTGATGTCACGCCGCAGCTCCAGGCTCTGCACCACGGTCCCGTCGTGGTGGCCGAGGTAGCGCACGTCGGTCACGCCGACGGCCTTGGCGGCGTTGGACTGCTCGGTCCGGCGCAACTCGGCCATGCCGCCGTTGTCCAGCTCGCGGTCGAAGCCGCCCGCGTCACCGTCGGTGACCACGCAGTAGGTCACCTCGACGCCTCGATCGGTGAACAGCGCGATCGTGCCCGCGGCGGCGAAGTCGACGTCGTCGGGGTGTGCGGTGACCGCCAATACGCGGTTGATCTCGTTCTCGGGCAGCATGAGAAGACCTTTCCGTTTTTCCGCGTACCGCTCCGTCATCACAACCGCGGGGGAGTCCACCCGCATTCCTTTGCGATGGCTGGACCCGGTTGTCGGTCGGTCGCTCTAACCTAGGGGACGTGTCGATCCCAGCCTCTTCCCTGACCCATCCGTTGCTCGACGGGCTCAACCCCCAGCAGCGCGAGGCCGTCGTGCACCACGGCAGCCCCCTGCTCATCGTCGCGGGCGCGGGTTCCGGCAAGACCCGGGTGCTGACCCACCGCATCGCCTACCTGCTGGGCGAGCGGGGCGTGCAGCCGCAGGAGATCCTGGCGATCACCTTCACCAACAAGGCCGCGAGGGAGATGAAGGACCGGGTCGACCGGCTCATCGGCCCGCGCTCGGCGGCGATGTGGGTGATGACCTTCCACAGCGCGTGCGTGCGGATCCTGCGCCGCGAGGCCAAGCGCCTGGGCTTCCCGACGAGCTTCTCCATCTACGACCAGGCCGACTCCCAGCGGCTGATGGCGATGGTCTGCCGCGAGATGGACCTCGACCCCAAGCGCTACCCGCCGAGATCGTTCTCCGCCCAGGTCAGCAACTTCAAGAACGAGCTGATCGACTACGAGACGGCGTCGGCCCAGGCGTCCACCCACCTGGAGCGCAAGCTCGCCGAGGCGTACCGCAACTACCAGCGGAAGCTCACCGAGGCCGGAGCGATGGACTTCGACGACCTCATCATGCTGACAGTGACGCTGTTTCAGATCTTCCCCGACGTGGCCGAGCACTACCGGCTCCGCTGGCGCCACATCATGGTGGACGAGTACCAGGACACCAACCACGCCCAGTACACCCTGATCCGCGAGATCGCCGGCCGTCCCGAGCTGCGCACCGCCGACGGGGACATGGTCGGGGAGGGTGGGGAGGGCGGGGTCGCCCCGGCCGAGCTGTGCGTGGTCGGTGACGCCGACCAGTCGATCTACGCCTTCCGTGGCGCGACGATCCGCAACATCCTGGAGTTCGAGCGCGACTACCCGCAGACCAGGACGATCCTGCTGGAGCAGAACTACCGCTCCACCCAGACGATCCTGTCCGCCGCGAACGCGGTGATCTCGCGCAACGCGAGCCGCAAGCCCAAGAACCTCTGGTCCGACCAGGGCGCCGGGGCGAAGATCATCGGCTATGTCGCCGACAACGAGCACGACGAGGCCATGTTCGTCGCGCAGGAGGTCGACAGGCTCACCGACCACGAGGACGTCGTGCCCGGCCAGGTCGCGGTGTTTTACCGGACCAACGCCGCCTCCCGGGTGTTCGAGGAGATCTTCATCCGGACCGGCCTGCCGTACAAGGTGGTGGGCGGGGTGCGCTTCTACGAGCGCAAGGAGGTCCGCGACCTGCTCGCCTACCTGCGCTTCCTGTCCAACCCGAACGACGTGGTGTCGCTGCGCCGCATCCTCAACGTGCCCAAGCGCGGCATCGGCGAGCGTGCCGAGGCGATGGTCGAGGCGTTCGCGACCAGGGAGCGGATCCCCTACTGGGAGGGGCTCCGCCGGGCGGACGACGCGCCGGGCATGGCCACCCGCTCGCTCAAGGCCATCAAGGAGTTCGTCGCGCTGATGGACGAGCTCATGGTGAAGGCCGACGACATGACGCCCTCGGAGCTGGCCCAGGAGGTGCTGGCGAGCACCGGTTACCGCCTGGAGCTCACGGCCTCCAACGACCCGCAGGACGAGAGCCGCCTGGAGAACCTGGACGAGATGATCTCGGTCGCCTCCGAGTTCGAGGAGGCCAACCCCGAGGGCACGCTGGTGGAGTTCCTGGAGCAGGTCTCCCTGGTCGCCGACGCCGACCAGATCCCGGCGGCCGACGGCGGCCAGGGTGTGGTGACGCTGATGACGCTGCACACCGCGAAGGGGCTGGAGTTCCCGGTGGTGTTCCTCACCGGCATGGAAGACGGCGTCTTCCCGCACATGCGCTCGCTCGGCGAGCCCAAGGAGCTGGAGGAGGAGCGCCGCCTGGCCTACGTCGGCATCACCCGGGCCGAGCAGCGCCTCTACATCTCCAGGGCGGCCGTCCGCAGTTCCTGGGGCTCGCCCGCGTTCAACCCGGCCTCCCGGTTCGTCGCCGAGATCCCGTCCGAGCTGGTCGACTGGCGCAGTGACCCGGAGAAGAGCGCCTGGAGCGCCGCCACCCGCCGCGACTCCCGTCCCGCCCCGGCCAGGAAGCCCGGCGGCAGGCAGATCCCCAACCTGTCCCCCGGCGACCGGATCACCCACGACCAGTTCGGCCTGGGCACGGTCGTGTCCGTGGACGGTGTCGCGGAGAAGACCAAGGTCAAGATCGACTTCGGTGGCGGGGGAGAGAAGACCCTGCTGCTGGCGTACGCGCCCCTGGAGAAGCTCTAGCCTTCCCCGGATGAGCGTCCGGGGAAGCCGGAAGGGCCCGGGAGCGGTTGGCGCGTTTGCCCGGCGTCCTCGCCGAGGCGTCAGGAAGGACCGGGTCCGGGCTCCTTGACGGGCAGCATCATGAGGATCGAGAGGATCAGGAGGCCACCCAATATCACCGCCACGCTGACCTTGTCGATGACGGGGAAGACGTGCAGGTGCAGCATGTGCCACAGGAAGTGGATCGCGTTGTAGATCGACCATGCGCCCCCGGTCACCACCAGGGACTCCCGGGTCGGCCGGCGCAGCGCCCACACGCTCAGCACCAGCAGCGCCAGGTTGAGCGCCCCCATGTCGACGACCAGATGCTCGTTGTACGGGCCGAGCGCCGCCACCCAGTGGAACCCCGGCGCCGGGAAGTCGTCGTAGAACGACCGCGGGAACGCCGCCGCCCACACCCCCTGGTACGCCGCCGCCACCGCCAGCACCCCGGCCATCCAGCGCTTGGCCGTCACGGTCATCGCGACGCCGCCCACTGCTCGAAGGTGATCTTCCCGCTGCGGAAGTCGCCGGCCGGCAGCACGCCACCGTTCGCCATCGCCTTGCCGGCGGGCACCGTCAGCACCAGTTTGCCCTTGGCCAGGCGGCGCATCATCGATGCCATCGTCAGCACCTCGGGGCCGGCCAGTTCGGTCGCCCGGCCCTGGGCGGGGCCTTCGGCCAGGCGCACGAGCTCGACGGCGACCTCGGAGGCGGCGACCGGCCGGCTCAGCATCAACGGCGCCACTTTCACCGGGCCGGGCACCTTGTCGAGCATCTGCGCCGCGAACTCGTGGAACTGCGTCACCCGCAGGAGCGTCACCGGGATCGGGCCGGCCAGCGCCAGCTCCTCCTGGCGGCGCTTGCCGATGTAGTAGCCCGAGTCGACCCGGTCGACCCCGACGATCGACAGGAGCACGTGGTGGCGTACGCCCGCCCGCTCCTCCGCCGCCAGCAGGTTGCGTGTCTCGGTCTCGAAGAACGCCACCGACGTCTTGCGGCTGAGCGTCGTCACGTTCGCCACGTCGATCACGACGTCCACACCGCGCAGCGCGTCGTCGAGACCGGCTCCCGTTATCAGGTCGACGCCACTCGACTGGGACATCACCACGACCTCGTGGCCCTGCTCGCGCGCCCGCTCGACCACCAGCCTGCCGACCCAGCCGGTTCCCCCGGCCACCGCCATCCTCATCGCGTTTCCTTCCTTCTTCATCATTGCGTCCCGTCCTTTCTCGTCGACTCGACAAGCAGGACAAGGACGAGGGGCTGAATGTGACCGCCGATCGCACCCGCTCGACAGTTCGAGCCGCTCGGCTCGTCAGCGGTCCAACGAGTCCCGGAAATCGGTGGGTACCCGGGCGCCACGGCCGGGGTCCTGTGCCATCCACCAGTGGCCGAGCTCGACGAGCAGCGGCTCCCGGACCTCCCGCGTCTCGGGGAGGCCGTGGACGAAAACGGTTGGCATGGCGGGAACTCCGTTCACATCGAACGAGACTGACCATATGACCAATCTGGTCAGAGACTATAGTCTGCGGACATGAAGACGAACACCACCCCGCGACAGCGGGCTCTCGTAGTCGGGCTCGGCGTCAGCGGAACCGCCTCCGCGCTGCGGTTGCGCAAGGCGGGCTGGGACGTTGTCGTCCTGGAGAAAGCAGCCGAACGCCGCCGCGGCGGGTACTTCCTCACCCTCTTCGGCACCGGGATCACCGCGGCGGAGCGCCTGGGCATCGAGGTGCCGAACCGCTTCTCGACGGACATCGCCTACTACAACGTCGATCGCGCAGGCCGACGGCGGCGCGGCATGGGCTTCACCGAGGCCGTGGCCGGCGAGTCACGCCCGGTCGTGCGCGGCGACGTCGAGCAGGCGGCGTTCGACGCCCTGCCCGAGGACGTGGAGATCCGCTACTCGTCCGTTCCGGTCGCGCTACGCCAGGACGCGGAAAGCGTGCGGGTTGACATCGAGGACCGGGCCGCGGGGACGGTGACCACCGAACGGTTCGACCTCGTGGTCGGGGCCGACGGCCTGCGCTCGACCGTGCGCCGGCTGGCGTTCGGGCCCGATGAGGGCCGCCTTCACCGTCTCGGCTACATGCTCGCGGCGTGTGCCCTGCCCGGCCCGGTCCCCGGTTTCCGGGGCACTGACGGAATCGTCATGTCCGAGCTGGGCCGGTCGGCATGGGTGTTCGCCTTCGCCGACCGGCCACCGACGGTGCTGTTCAACTACCGGACCGACGACGTGGACGGCGAGTTCACCCGGCCCGCCATCGACTCGCTGCGGGCGGTGTTCGGACCGGAGTCCACGGGTGCGACGCTCGGCTGGCTGCTCGACCGGTTCGAGCAGGCGCCTGACCGCCTGTTCGACACCGCCGAGCAGGTGCGGCTCGACACGTGGCACCAGGGCAGGGTGGTGCTCGTCGGCGACTCGGCGTGGTGCCTGACCCTCTACTCCGGGATGGGGGCCTCCAGCGGCCTGGCCGGGGCCGACGTGCTGGGCACGATGCTGGAGCGGTATCCCGGAGACGTACCGCGGGCGCTGCGCGCCTGGGAGGAGAGACTCCGCCCCTTCATCGAGTTCCACCAGGGCTCCGGCATGGCCATGCGCAAGCTCTTCGTCCCGGCCGGCCGCACCGAGTACGGGCTCCGGTTCGTCTTCGACCACGTGGCGGGGACCACGCTCGGCAGAACGCTCCTCTCGGAGGCCAAACACCGCAGCAAGGCTTCCCGGATGAAGACGATCGACATCGCCTGGACGTGACCCGGACCCGGGTCCCGCCGCACGGTAGGGTTCACCTCCGTGAATCCACGTGACATCATGCCGCCGAAGAGCGAACGGGAGGAACCCCGACGGTGAGACGGCTGATCGAACACGACTCCGTCAAGGCGGCCAGAATCCTCGACAGCGCGCGCGAGCTGGTCCTCGCACACGGCGTCCGCAAGGTGACCATCGCCGAGATCGCCGCGGCCGCGGGCGTGGGCAAGGGCACGGTCTACCTGTACTGGGAGACCAAGGAAGACCTGCTCGTGGGGCTGGCCGCGCGCGAGGTACTGGCCTGGATCGAGACCATCAACACCCAGATCGCCCAGGACCCGCAGTCCATCCTGCCCCGCCGTCTCGCTCCGCTGCTCATCCGCACGACACTGGGCAACCCGTGGCTGCGGTGGCTCATGAGCGACGACAGCGCCCTACGGCAGTTGCTCCACCGCCCCGCCGACCAGGAGCGCTTCGCCGAGGCCACCACGAGCGCGCTGGGCAACGCGGTCGTGACGATCCTGCGCGACCACGGGATCGTGCGCGACGATCTCCCGCTGTCCAAGCAGATGTACGCCCTGCACGCCGTGCTGGTCGGGTTCAGCACCGTCATGAACAACGTCGATGTCGCAGGCCCGCTCAGCATCGACGATCCGGAAACCGCCCTCGCCGACACCGTCCACCTGCTGCTCGAACGGCCTCACGACCCCGCCGCGCGCGATGTCGCCAAGGCCGCGGAAGCGGTGCGGACCCGGTTCACCGAGATTCACGACAACCTCCTGGGACTCGTCGCGGCGGGCGCCGCCGGAACCAGATGACCCGCGTCCTCGAGGCCGTGCCGTTCAGCCGCGGATCAGCCGACGCGGCGTGGGCCAGGCGGCGGGGCCTGCGCGTGGCCCGGCCGAGCTCGCGCGCGATCTCCCGGATCGATGTCTTCTCCCGCACCCGATCGGCGAGGTGGATCCGCTCGGTCTCGTCCGGGTAGCGGCCACGCACGGCTGGGGGCGCCGCCGATGTGATCGGTGGCGCCCCCACGTGCCTGCCGGTCGGATCGCGTCCGTTACGCCATCGTCCGGTCCGGTCCGGTCCCCCTGGGCCGGTTCAGCCCTTGAAGAGCTCCTGGACGGGGTCCTCGGGCTGGGTGACGTCGCCGAGGAGCTCGTCGAATTCGACCACCTGGCCGGCGGGCGGTGCCTTGATCGTGACCTTGGTGCCCCAGCCGGTGTAGCGGGTGTCGTTGACGTAGGTCAGCTCGGTGCTGTTGAGGCCCTGGGTGAACTCCGTGTACGACGACACGATCCGGCGGACCAGCTGGTCGGAGCCGAGATAGATCTTCCAGGTCACCGGGAGCGTCGCGGACCTGCCGGTGGGCTTCCTGCCCAGCATCGTGCGTACCGCGGGAGAGACCCTGAAGAGCTCGGCCAGCGTGATCGTGCCCGAGTGGACCGTGGTCCGGGTGCCGTCCCACGTCCCGCCGGGGCGCTTGGCGCGGGTGTGGGCGAGGGTCGCCCTGAGCGTGCCGGGCTCGACGGTGCTGATGATCTGCTGGAAGGCACTGACCAGGGAGAGCGTGCCACTGGGCGTGCGCAGCCACTTCTTGCCCTCGGGCATGGACTCGGCGAAGATGCCGCCCGAGGTGTAGCTGACGCCCTTCAGCGAGATCGTCCGCGACGGGGTGAACAGGCCCTTGAGCTCGCTGTCCGGCACAGGCAGGTTGAACTTGGTGGTCAGGTCCGAGGCGACCATGCCGGTCCTGCCGAACTCCAGCACCCCGCTCCGCCGGGTGAAGATCGTCCGGTTCTTCTTGCCCTCACCGACGATCTTCGTGTTCTCGGTGAGCTTCACGCCCCGGTGGGTCCTGAACTGGCGCTTCAGCGCCGAGACCGGGTCGGCCGCGCCGGCCTGGGCGGTCCGGGTGGTCGTGGCGCCCGCCGGGGCGACGGTCACCAGCGTGGGAACGATCAGGGCTGCCATGGTGGCGCCGGTCAGGGCGGCGATGATTCGCCTCATCGAGGGGGTCCTCCCGTAGGTGTCCTCGCGTCGTCGCGGAGGGCGGAAGAAGATTCTTCCCTATATCCCGAAATATTGGATCAAGAATCGACAGAGGTGCCGGGCTCCGCGCCATCGGCGGACGCCGCAGGCCGCGCCCGGCGGAGGAAACCCGCCGGGCGCGGCCCGTGTGGTGCGAGATGTGATCAGCGCGGGACGATCGGTGCCGTGCGATCGGTGTGGTGTGATCAGCGCGGGACGAACCGGTGCCGTGTGATCAGCCCCGGGTGATCAGCTGCCGCCGCTCAGCAGGGGGATGGGGGTGTCGGTCTCCACGCCCTCGTCCAGATCGCCCGGCTTGGCGATCTGATCGGCCGGCGGCGCCTTGACCGTCACCCTGGAGCCCCAGCCGGTGTAGCGGGTCTCGACCGAGATGGTCGTCCCCGGCGCGGTGGACAGGGCGGTCCCGGGGTAGGTGGTGGTCAGGCTCCTGGCGAGCAGGTCGGAGCCGAGAACCAGCTTCCACTGCACCACGGTCTTCGACTGCTTGGCCGTCGGGGGAACAAAGATGCCGGCCCGGAACCACGGTGAGACCTTGTAGAGCTCGCCGAAAGTGATCTTTCCCGAGTAGGCGGTCGGGCGCTTGACCGTGGCGCGCGCGAGCAGGGCCTTGAGCGTCGCGGGTTCGGCGGGGTTGACGAGCTGGCTCAACCGGCCGGTGTTGCCCAGAACGCCCGGCAATTTAAGCCACGTTTTGTCCTCGGGCAGGAATTGGCCGAAGATGCCGCCGGAGACGTAGGAGGTGTTCTTGACGCGGATCACCCGCTCGGGCTTGGTCAGACCGACCAGTACCTTGCTCTCCTCCTCGCTCAGGTTCTCGGTAATCTCCGCGATGTCGCTCGCCTTGATGCGCAGCTTGGTGGTCTGGTCGGACGCGTTGATTCCGGAGGCGCCGAACTGGAACACCCCCTTGCGCTGAGCCACGACCGCGCTGCCGTACGAGGCGCGCCCCTTCGTGGTGTCGACGTACGTCACGCCCCGGCCGTTTTTGAACTGCTTCTTCAGTGCGCTGATCGGATCGGCGGCCTGTGCGTGCGCGGTCGATGCCAGCGCCGGAACGCCCAGCATGGCCGTTGCGGCGCACGCCAGCCCGGCGATGTATCGCTTCAAAGGGATGTCCTCCTGATTGATCCCTCCGCCCCGCTGGGGGAGGGACGACACATTCTTATGGAGAAAGATCACGGAACGGTAGCGTATTTGGCGGATTGCCTTGAATTAACCGTGCACATTCGGTGCAGAGAGGTCCTGCCGGCCTTTGGCACGCCGTCATCTCCTATACCGGGAACGCGGCTTCGTTTCCGAACAATCACGGACGGTCAGTTTCCCTTTTCCGTGCGGCCCCGGTTCCGCAGCGTATTCCGGGTATTCCGGCCGGTTCAGCCGGGGCGCGGCCGCCGGGGGAGACGGGCCGTGGCGCCGTACGGAAAGGCGGTGAAATTCGTACCGCTGTACCGTGGTTCGCGGTGGCCCGCCGAGCCCGGCGCGGCGCGGCCGGTTACGCTGCGGACAGCTCCCACGTCGCGAGGGGAGCGCAGACAAGGAGGTCTGGATGGATGCCGTGTCAAGGATCCGCGTCGTCATCGCCAAGCCGGGGCTGGACGGTCACGACAGGGGCGTGAAGATCGTGGCGCGGGCGCTGCGGGACGCCGGGATGGAGGTCGTCTACACCGGCCTGCACCAGACGCCCGAGCAGATCGTGCGCACCGCGATCCAGGAGGACGCCGCCGCGGTCGGGCTGTCCATCCTGTCGGGCGCGCACATGACGCTCTTCGCCAAGGTGCTGGAGCTGCTTAAGGAGAACGACGCGAGCGACATCGTGGTGTTCGGTGGCGGGATCATCCCCGAGGCCGACATGCCCGCCCTCCAGGAGATGGGCGTCGCACGCGTCTTCACCCCGGGCGCCACCACCCAGGAGATCGTCGACTGGGTGCGGAGCGCGATCCCCTCGCCCGTCTGACGGTTCTCTCGCCCGTTTGACGATGCCGCGTCCGTCTGAGTCCATCTGACGGTCTCCCACCGTCCGACGGGTCTCTCGCCGGACCTCTCGCCGGTGCTCCGGTCGCCCCTCGCCTGTCCGACGAACCTCTGACAGATCGCCCGCCGACCCGGTGAACCGGCTCGCGGGACCGGCGGCCGGACCGGCCGGTTCGGCGCGGACAGCGTTCGGGGCGTACGATCTGGAACCCGGTTACCTGGTCATGCCATGAGGCGGGCTAGGCTTCATTGGCGCAAAACCGCCGGGCTCCCCCTTGGATCATGGAGTCGGCTCGCTCACATCTGTACACCAGCCGGACAAGCAAGGACGGACCCTCGTGGACCTGTTCGAACATCAGGCGAAGGAGCTCTTCGCGGAGTACGGCATCCCGGTGCCGCGCGGCGTGGTCGCGCACACCGTGGAGGAGGCACGGGCGGCAGCCGAGCAGCTGACCGGCCGTGTCGTTGTCAAGGCCCAGGTCAAGACCGGTGGTCGAGGCAAGGCCGGAGGCGTGAAGGTCGCCGACGACGCCGCCGACGCCGAGCGGAAGGCCACCGACATCCTCGGCATGGACATCAAGGGCCACACGGTCCACAAGGTCCTGATCGAGGAAGCCAGCGCGATCGCGGAGGAGTACTACTTCTCCTTCCTGCTCGACCGCGCCAACCGTACGTTCCTCGCCATCTGCTCCGCGGCGGGCGGCATGGACATCGAAGAGGTCGCGCACAACACCCCCGAGAAGGTCGCCAAGATCCCGGTCTCCCCCCTGGACGGCGTCGACCGGGCCAAGGCCCGCGAGATCGCCCAGGCCGGAGGGCTGCCGGAGGCCGCGCTCGACGGCGCCGCCGAGCTCATCGAGAAGCTCTGGTGCGCCTTCGTCGACGAGGACGCCTCCCTCGTCGAGGTCAACCCGATGATCCTGTCCGCCGACGGCCAGGTGAAGGCCCTCGACGGCAAGGTCACCCTCGACGACAACGCGTCCTTCCGCCAGGCGGACCACGCGGCCTTCGAGGACAAGGCCGCCGAGGACCCGCTGGAGGCCGCGGCCAAGGCCAAGGACCTCAACTACGTCAAGCTCGACGGTTCCGTCGGCATCATCGGCAACGGCGCCGGCCTGGTCATGTCGACCCTGGACGTCGTCGCCTACGCGGGCGAGGCGTTCCCCGGTCAGCCCAAGCCCGCCAACTTCCTCGACATCGGCGGCGGCGCCTCGGCCGAGGTGATGGCGGCCGGCCTGGAGATCATCATCTCCGACCCCGCGGTGAAGTCGATCTTCGTCAACGTCTTCGGCGGCATCACCGCCTGCGACGCGGTCGCCAACGGCATCGTCTCGGCCTTCCAGCTGCTGGACGCCCGCGGTGAGAGCGTGAGCCGCCCGCTGGTCGTCCGTCTGGACGGCAACAACGCCGAACTCGGGCGTCAGATTCTCTCCGACGCCAAGCTCTCCGGCGTCGAACTGGTGGACACCATGGACGATGCGGCCAAGCGCGCCGCCGAGCTCGCCGCGGTAGGTGCGTAATGGCCATCTGGCTGAACGAGAACAGCAAGATCATCGTCCAGGGCATGACCGGCGGTGAGGGCACCAAGCACACCCGCCGGATGCTCGCCTCCGGCGCCCGCGTCGTCGGCGGCGTCAACGCCCGCAAGGCGGGCACCGTCCACGAGGGCCTGCCCGTCTTCGGCACCGTCGCCGAGGCCATCAAGGAGACCGGCGCCGACGTGTCGGTCGTCTTCGTGCCCCCGGCGTTCACCAAGGACGCCGTCAAGGAGGCCATCGACGCCGAGATCCCGCTCTGCGTGGTCATCACCGAGGGCGTCCCGATCCACGACACCACCGAGTTCTGGGCGTACGCGGTCGCCAAGGGCGGCAAGACCCGGATCATCGGGCCCAACTGCCCCGGCATCGCCTCGCCCGGCGCCTCCAACGCGGGGATCATCCCGGCCGACATCACCAGCGCCGGCCGTATCGGCCTGGTCTCGAAGTCGGG